>JAQBOP010000281.1 GCA_028287975.1 Mucilaginibacter sp.
TAAAATTTTTTCAGCTACTGTTGGGCCGCAATATATCTTAAAATAAAGCCATTCACTGTAAGGAGAAAATTTTCTCCTTACAGTGAATGGCGGCACTTTTTTATCTCCAATAGGTGTGTACCTATCCTTTTCCCGGATTAAAGGAATAATTAACTCATTAGCATAGGGATTTCCATTGGCGTCAAATACTATACAATTTTCCTCAGTAGCCAGGCACTCCTCTAATTGAATAATTTTATGTCGTTTTAAATAGTGTAAAAATAATTTTATACCATCAATATTTTCAAAATCGATCAGTAATTTATTATCGGCTTCAATATAAAGTACTCTCGGAGGCATGTTCAAACTTTCTCTGAATTCTTTGAAATATTGTAAATACTCCCGATCTTCTTTCGGTAAGTTTATTAATTTTTTCTCCTCAATTTTCCACAAGGCTTTTTTAATGATCAGGTTTTTATAGATTACCCTTGGCAGATGATTTAGAGACGAAAGCATACCCCAATCCCATACATTTGGATGAGCTAAATCTTGCGATTGCAGGTCACAAAGAAATTTATATACAGGTAAACTTTTATGTGTAAAATTATGAGCTGTTGTTAATCTGGGGATAATATATTTATCATGCTTTTTGCTTCGGAGTAATATCTTATTGTTTCTTAGACTAACCACTAAGTCATCAATTTGGATCTGCTTTTCTTTATCCAATCCCGAACGGCCTATATAGGGTATCTCATAGTTCCTTAATATTGGACGAAGAATTACATTACCTATTCGTGCCTGCGGCAGATGAACTATTTCCGCATAGAGCATGTCTGGGCATTCTTTTTCTTCCTCTTCTAAGATAGTCCTTGTAAAATCGTACAGTTCTTTGTCCCCATGTGTAAATCTTGCTAATAGATTGCCTGCAGACGTACCCCCCAAACCAGAAACATCAAAAACAAAATTTTCGGCGTTTAACATACCATTCTGCCTCATCAACGATCCCACTAAATGCAAACTGCTTGAAAATTTGTAATTAGCGACAATTGGTTTAAATGAATCTAATTCATCATTAGTAATTTCAATAAAATTGTCACCATTTTTAACATAATCATTATATTTTTTAAATGTAAACTGATTGATATAATCAGGTTCAAAGGCATTAGATGACACAGATTTGCGAATAATTATATCTTCAATAAGCGGTCCATCACCTGAAGATGATTGATCTATCCCAGCATAACCTATACCCAACTCCGAATCCAATACCAAAAATAACGGGACTTCTTGCTGCTCATATTTCAGATTGAATTTTTCTTTAAAAGTATCTAAATCCCGATTTTTTGATAATCTGCTTAATGAATATAAATCTTCTGATTGTGCAACAATAGCTTTAATAACCTCGTTACTTATTTTGTTTCTTTTTAAGGACAAGTAAAGATCTGTTTGCAATGTATTTTTAGGGATTTCTACAGGGAATTTTAAATTTTTTAACTCAAGCTCTATGTCTTTGTAATATTCAATCCCGTGCTTTGGATTATTTATAAGGGACTGAATTTTTTTAAATTGTATGGATATTTCTTCTACGCCACTTAAATTTTCGAAATGGTCTATTAACTGAGCAAGTGGCTCTTTACCTGTTATGCATGGTTCTAAATCTGGTATAAGTAATTGAGAGTCGCACATCTCCACAACAAATTCCCTCGCCTGTTCTTCACTTACATCTTCCAAATTAGTTAAAATCTTTACTAACGATTCGATCTTAACACCATTTTTAGCCTGTTCAAGAATGGATTGAATATATGGTGTTTTGTTTATGGCAGTAAGGTCATAGCTGCGCATATTATCTTTAATAAAATACTCTGCATATCTAAAACTGTCGGCTAATTCATACAGGCTGTCGTTAGCGAAATATTTTATTTGATTTTGTATGAGCGGCGTCTTGATTAATGAGGATATGATCTTGGTAACATAGTTCATATCCAATCTTACACTTCTGATATATTGAAACGGATCATTCAGTTCAATTTCTGTTTCACCGTCCTCAATTTGCAACAAATTGGTCCCGGCAAATGTACCATATGGGGTGCATCTGCTACAACTGCGAATCCAATATTTTGAAAACGATAGGTCTAATTTAGCCTTTTCTTTCTCGCTTAAGTGTTCAATTTTTTGATATTCCTGCCAAAATTCCGGAGAGGACAGATATAACCCTTCCCGGAACAGTGTCTTCATATCTTGTGAAAAATCATAAGCTAGTTTTAAGCTTTGCAGGGGTGATCTTAGAATTATCGATGAAAATGGTCTAATCATATATTATTCATGAAGCATGAAGCAATTATTTCAGCTAAAATCACTGGCAAGGTAACTAATCAACACAAGTTCGATACCGCTTTATTCCGCTAAGTAAACAGTAGCTACTAGTCTCTCAATAATAGGTGTAATAATTAAAATGAATAACCGCTAAAAAGCCCTCTGCAGAACATTTATATAAACTGAGTAATATAAAAATGAAAATACACCATATAATATGATAGCAATTAGATGGTGTATTGGTCTTAGTTAATAACCTGATGTGCTTTTAAAAGCAATTTAATGTGCCATCAGCGCCAGGAGCGCATTCAGGACCAGCAGTAACAATATTAGTGGTGCCGGGAGGAGGTGGGCACTGTACATCGGTTTGTACGCAACAAGTTTGCAGGGTTGCAGTTGTAACTGGTTGGCCGCCATACACATTTTTCATTTGGCCGTCAGTGAGTGTTGCGATTTTTTCTTTGTGCAGGGCAAGTTTTGCCGCATCTAGCTTGATTTTTTTCATACTCATAAAATTTAGATGTTTATTTTTTATAAAATTAGAAATAAACCATGCTTAATAATTAAAAATCATATTGTAACAAATATTTTACATCCAACAATGCATTATTATCAGTTGTATATTTAAATAAAGGCTTAATTTTTTATTTACTAAGTAAATTTCATATTTAAATAACCATTTTTCATATTATTGTTAAATTCGTCCTATCTTAGCTAAGATACTTAATAATTAACTTATACTCAATTACCTAACCTAGACAGATGGCCTTTATTTTTTATAAGCAACATGATCAAATGGACTGCGGGCCGACGTGTTTGCGAATGGTAGCAAAACATTATGGCCGAAATTTTAAAATCCAAACGTTGAGAACGCTTTGTGATATTAATTATAACGGTGTATCGCTGTTAGGGATAAGTATAGCTTCAGAACGAATAGGATTTCGCTCATTGGGCGCCAAATTAGATATTGAACTATTAAACGAGGTAGAGTTGCCTTGTATACTGCACTGGCATCAGGATCATTTTATCGTATTATATAAAATAAAAAACAATAATTACTTCATTGCTGATCCGGGTAATGGTCTAATTAAATTAAATAAAGCAGATTTTACCCGTAATTGGCTCAGTAATAAATTAAATACCCAGGGCATTGCCTTAATATTAAATCCTACTCCAAAGTTTTATGAACAAGAAGATGAAAAAGGAGATGAAGTGCGATGGTTGTTTTTGCTACGATATTTAATAATCTATAAAAGGCTAGTCATTCAATTATTGTTGGGATTGGGTGTTGGGAGCATTTTGCAATTGGTTGCCCCGTTTTTAACCCAATCCATTGTCGATATCGGTATCAATACTCGCAACCTTAATTTTATTTATCTAATTCTTATTGCACAAACAGCCCTGATAATAGGAAGGGTTAGTGTAGAGTTTATACGGTCATGGATATTGCTCCACATCAGTACCCGTGTAAACATATCTATATTAACAGACTTTTTAATTAAGCTGATGAAGCTGCCTATAAGCTTTTTTGATACCAAGATGACAGGCGATATTTTGCAACGAATGAATGATCAGCGAAATATTCAGAACTTTTTAACAGGTTCGGCATTGACTACAATATTTTCAATGTTTAACCTGGTAGTGTTTTCAATGGTGCTGGCTTACTATAATATCACCATTTTTTTTGTTTTCGCAATAAGCAGTATTTTGTACGTAGTTTGGATAGCGATATTCTTAAAACAACGCAGAATATTAAACTATAAAAGTTTTAATTTATCGGCGAAGACACAAAGTAATGTTATGCAGCTGATAAACGGCATGCAGGAAATAAAGCTGAATAACTGTGAACAGCAAAAACGTTGGGAATGGGAACATATACAAGCACGATTATTCCGGTACAACGTAAACTCATTGGCTCTTAGTCAGTATCAGCAAGGCGGAGCAACTTTTATTAATGAAGGGAAAAATATTTTTATAACATTTTTAAGTGCTGAAGCGGTTATTAATGGGAATCTTACTTTAGGTGCTATGGTAGCTATACAATATATTGTAGGCCAGCTTAGTAGCCCTATTGAGCAATTTTTGAATTTCATTCAGGGCTTTCAAGATGCCCGAATAAGCCTTGAGCGTTTAAATGAGATCCATCAGATGCAGGATGAAGAACCTGTAGATAAGGAGTGGAATTATTCTTTACCTGAAGATAAAAGCTTAAGTCTAAACAATCTTACATTCAGCTATGCCGGCGCCGGTAATACGCCCGTACTTGATGATGTAAATCTATCAATTCCCCAGGGCAAAACCACTGCAATTGTGGGTATGAGCGGTAGCGGTAAAACAACTATATTAAAATTGCTGCTCCGCTTTTACGAACCACAAAAGGGCGAAATTAAAGTAGGTGATCAATCGATTCATAACATCGCTTTTAAAGCATGGCGCAGCCGGTGTGGTGTGGTAATGCAGGATGGCTTTATATTTTCAGATACAATTGAACGAAATATTGCTGTGGGCGATGATTATCCTGATAAAAACAAACTACGCCACGCCGTTAAAGTTTCTAATATACAGGACTTTATTGATAGCTTACCATTGGGTCTAAACACTAAAATTGGTGCTGAAGGTAACGGTATTAGCCAGGGGCAGCGGCAACGCATGTTAATTGCGCGGGCAGTTTATAAGAATCCCGAATATATCTTTTTCGATGAAGCTACAAATGCCCTGGATGCTAATAACGAGAGAATAATTATGGACAACCTTACTGAATTTTTCCATGGACGTACCGTAATTGTTGTAGCTCACCGCTTAAGTACGGTAAGCAACGCCGATAATATAATCCTTTTAGATAAAGGCCGTATAATTGAGCAGGGGACACATCAAGAGTTGACCGCCCTTAAAGGCGATTATTACAAACTTGTAAAAAATCAATTAGAATTAGGAGCCTGATTATGCCAAGTATTTTCGAGAATAATGATCAACAACAAGTATATACTGATGATATGCAGGATATTATTACGGCAGTTCCATCATGGTTACTTAGATGGGGCGTATCATTATTTTTTGGTGTTTTAATTCTGATGATTGCCTTATCAGCATTCATCAGATATCCTGATGTAATTAAAACGCAATTAAAAATCGAATCTCCAAATTCACCAAAAGCATTAGTGGCCAGGGTATCAGGCAAGATTATTAAATTGTTGGTGCCTGAGAACGCAACAGTTGCTTCCGGTCAATCGATAGCTTATTTAGAAAGTACGGCTAATCATGAAAAAATTTTATCATTATTGGCAAATCTCATACAATTGCAATCCGAGTTACTACAAAATGAACCGCTGAACCTATCGCTTATTAATGAAAACAGCGATGTACAACTGGGTGAAATACAATCTGCTTACCAAACATTTTTTTCTGAATACTTAGCCTATGTTTCATCGGTAAACAATGGCTTTCTACTAAAAAAGAAAACATCCCTTCAAAAAGACCTTTATTATTTGAAACAACAACAGCAACAGTTAAGCGTTCAAAAATCTATTGAACAACGTGACTTCGTTCTTGCCGAACAGGAGTACTTAATGAATAAAAAGTTGAGAGATGAGAAGGTAGAAACTGAAGCTGAGTTTAGAAAAGCTGAGAGTAATTACCTAGCTAAAAAATCGCCTATTATACAAACAGAATCCTCCATTATAAATGGTAATGATAACTATGCTTCCAAACAAAGGGAAATACAGGAAGTAGACAATCAAATTCTAGAAGAAAATAGGAGATTTTTGCAGGCACTGAACAGCCTTGTTAGTTTAGTTGAGGATTGGAAAAGCAAATATATTTTAATTGCTCCTGAGGCCGGCAAACTTACTTACGCTGGTATTATACAAGAAAGCCAGCCCGTAACAGTTAACCAGGAGCTTTTTTACATAAACCCGGGAAACGAACGCTTTTT
>JAQBOP010000286.1 GCA_028287975.1 Mucilaginibacter sp.
ATAAACAATGGGTAACTGATATCACAGTTCAAAACCTGCTGGAGCATACCGCGGGCGGCTGGAACAACGAAACCGAGGACCCCATGTTTATGCATACCGAAATGAACCAGGCCCAACTGATCAGCTGGTCTTTAGATAACCGGCCGCTGGCCAATAAACCGGGCACACATTACGCCTACTCAAATTTTGGTTATTGTTTACTGGGCAGGGTGATAGAAAAAATAAGCGGGTTACCTTACCAGCAATTCATTCAGAAAAATATCCTGGCTAAATGTGGTATCACTACCATGGAAATTGGCGGTAATACCTTAGCCGAAAAGAAACCGAATGAAGTCCGTTATTATGACAGCAGCGAAGAAGATCCTTATAAAATGGATGCGCGCCGGATGGACTCGCATGGCGGGTGGATAGCTACAGCTACAGACCTGGTTAAATTTTTAGTCCGCGTAAATTATAACTCCTATAAACCGGAATTATTAAAAACCGGTACGCTTGCCGAAATGTATACACCCTCGTCACCTGATCCTACTTATGCAAAAGGTTGGAACGTAAATAGCGCTAATAATCATTGGCATAACGGCAGCCTGCCCGGCGAACAGGCTTTAGCGGTAAACACCGGCAGCGGCTTTAGCTGGGCCGTACTGGTTAACACCCGCACCGGCGGTAATTTTAGCGGCGACCTTGACCGGTTAATGTGGCAAATAAAGGGCTGTATTAAAAGCTGGCCTGATATTGATCTGTTTGGTAAGAAGTAAAATAAATCTCAGCCGTTGTTGGTATTGTCACCAACAACTTGCCGTAAGGCTAAGCTATTATTACGTTTTGTTTGTGCATCGCGGGACTTGTTGGTGAGAACACCAACAAGGGCAAAAAGAATGCTCTCTCATTTGTAACGCATTTTAAAGTCTCCCCTACCGGGGGAGATTTAGAGGGGGCTTCCCTGCAACACCCTTGTCGTCACCAACAACTGCCCTACATGCCGCATGGAATGCTCGGCAGCGTGTACGTATAAGCCTATAACTGTCGATGGTAGCTGCGCCCGGCCCACCCCCCTTTTTTCGGTTAAAGCCGACTCGTCTGTTTCACTTAATTGTTTAACGGCTTCGTCAACCTGGCGGTTAAAAATTTCCAGTAAAGTCATAACACTGTAGCCTATTTCGGGCATCTTTCCTTCCAGCGATAGTTTGGTTAGCTGATGTTCTGTCAATGCCTCTCCCCTTGCATAAGTAAACAGACGGTCAAGCACACCGGCCAAATGCTGTAAATGAAATGCCGGCGATGCCAAACCGGCCGCCTTCACCCATAAAAAAAGTTCGGGGAAATCGCCCATCATTTCGTTCACTTCTTCGCGGGCCTGTAGTAAAGCATGGGCAACCGGTTGCGTTAAAGGCGATATGCCTTCTATGGGGCCGCGCAGCCACACTTCACGTTTGTTGGTATCTGCCATATTTTAGTTGTAAGTGTTTTAAATAATAAGCCATATTTTAGCGCCCAAATATTATGCCCTTTTAATAAGTGGTATAGCTATTGCTATCAACTACTTGTATTAATTTAAACGTATGCTAACTGATACCAAAAAGGTAATTAAAGTAATTGTTATTCTATTTCTTTCCGTCACAGTAATTCTGCAAAGCTGTAAAAAAAAGCGTTCTGATATGGGCAAGATCCTGTTTCAGAAAACCAAAAATAAAGTTTTTAATGATGTAGATCCTGATAGTCTGGCCGAAGTATTTAAAAAAGTACTGGCCGAAGAAAAATCCAAACTTAATTACCCGCAGGTTTTAGCAGCCCATTACAGCAAAAATGGTTACGACCCTGTATTTGTGATGGATCATATTTTTAATAAAGACCTTACATCTGCTGTCGGGTATTTTCAAAGAGCAAACGAACATGGCCTTAACCCCGAGCTTTTTAAGGCTGATGAGATAGCCAAACTGATCAATAAATTTTTTGACCCAAAACAAATAAAAACGGTCGACGATGCCTACCGCGCCATTGCCGAGCTGGAAATACTTACTGCCAATTCATTGATCAGGTACTCAAACGCTATTGAATATGGTCTGATCAATCCAAAATACATCTATGCCCGGTATTACACAGCTACTTTAAGGCCAGATAGCGCGGCAATAGCGAAGATTTTTGAAATAACTGATATGAAGCGATACCTGGATAGCATCCAGCCAAAAGACACGGCTTATATCGCTTTACAAAAGCAACTGGCAAGCGGTACTACGGCAGAAGGAATGTCGGCAGAAGAAACAAAACGATTCATTCTTTTGAATTTAGAGCGTTTACGATGGAAAAATAAACCGCACGACAAGAAATATGTAATTGTGAACATCCCCGATTATAGGTTGGATGTGATAGACAGCGGCAGATCTGTATTACACATGAAGGTTTGCGTTGGACAGGGGCGCAATATGGATGGCGAAAAAACATTAGCGAACTATGTGGATACGGATAAGGTGGATAACCCAAACCGCCGCTCTACCCCGCAGTTAAACAGCATGATCCACAGCGTTGACGTTAACCCGGTTTGGAATATCCCGAAAAGCATAGCAACCAAAGAAATTATAGTAGCCGCAGCTGATGATAAATATTACCTGGATAACAAGGGTATTACCGTATATAAAAACGGTAAAGAAGTTGATCCTGATGATATAGATTGGGCTACTGCCGAGAAAGAGGATTACGATTTTAAACAGCAACCCGGAGATGAAAACTCGTTAGGTAAGATAAAATTCCTGTTTAATAACCAGAGCAGTGTTTACCTGCATGATACCCCCGCAAAGGATGCTTTTAGAAAACGCATGCGCGCTGTAAGCCATGGCTGCGTGCGGTTAGGCGATCCGCAGGGATTGGCGCTAAGGCTGTTTGGCCCGGGTAAGAAATACGACACGATTGCCGAAGACATGGGAATGGATAACCCGGAACCTACTACCATTAATTTAAGGCCGAAAGTTCCGGTTTATATTACCTACGTAACCGGCTGGGTTGATCCTGACGGCTCATTACAGGTTAGGCCGGATGTTTACGGACTGGATATTGTGTTGTATAACGCGTTGGCTAATGTCAAGTAATGAGTACCGCTCATTAACAAGATTGTCATTTCGAACGAGGAACGAGAGAGAAATCTATACACCTGCATTGCCGCCTATCTTGTATAGATTTCTCCCGTTGGTCGAAATGACAAAAAAATTTGTTAATTGCTTGCCAGCACACTGCTGCTATCAGGCGCGCTGAAGTTCTCAAAAACATCTTCGCTTAAATATTTTGAGGTATAGTTAGCGTTGTTACCGTTAATAAAGAATACCGTTTTACCTTTAATGGTGTTAATAACCTGGTCAACTACGCGGGGCGATACTGCAGGGCAACCAAAGCTTCTGCCTAAACGGCCCATTTCGGCTATGGTGCTTTCGCCTACATAATCAGCAGCATGTACAACAATCCCACGGGCACGGGCGCTGGCATTAAAGCCTTCGTCTAAACCATCCAGTCGTAATGAACGGCCATGTTTGCCCATATATACATCGTCAGCAAGGTAAAAACCTAAACTACTTTGGTGCGAATCGTTTGTGTCTGAAAATGTGGTAGCCATATCATCGCCACTTCCCTGTCCGTGGGCTACCCAGGTATTTAATAAAAGCTGTTTGCTTAACAGGTCGATTATCCACATGCGCTTTTGGCAGCTTGATTTTGAAAGATCAACCACGGTAATTACAGAGCTGTTTTGCGGTAATTTATTAGCCGATTTAATGTTGAAATAACCGGTTAACGCTTTTTGAAACACTTCAACATCTAATCCTGTTTCCTGCAGGCGTGCTGTTTGATAAACTGTATTAACATACTGCGCAAATAATTCTTTTGCAGTTGGTGCGGCTTTATAGCTTGCGTTATTTTTTTTAGTATTTATGGGTGTCCAGCCAATAACAATTACAAACAGGACCAATGAAACGCAGCTTATCCACCAAAAATGTTTTCTCATACTTTTTTGAGTTTTAAGTTAATAAATCCAATAAAAATCAGCTGTGAGTTAGAAAATTGGTTGTGCAAAAGTAACAAATATTAATAAATAATCAAAAATATTAACAATTAATTTAAAATAAACAAAACAACCGTTGCGGCAATTAAGTTACACTTGCGTTTTACGAAAAGATAATTAAAAGGTTACATCCATTTAACCTTGTCGGTTAAAGGCACCCGCCTGATACCCTGCGGGTGCTCGTCGGCGTAGCCTAAATACAGCACACCTATAACTTCGTCCTCGTCGCGCAATTGTAGAAACGCTTTCATGGCAGGTTTTAGTATCATGCCGCCTGTGCCCCAATACGATGCCATGTTTAACGCCGTGGCGCCCAATAAAATATTGTTGACCGCGCAGGCTGTCGCCGCTAATTCTTCAAACGCCTGGATCTTAGGCAGATCGCCCCGGCGCATTACCGCGATAATAACATGCGATGCCTTATCGCCCTGGTGGGCAAGGTTGTCATAAACCCCTTGGGCGAAGCTTTCAGCATCTGTATCACGCTTATACATTTCTGCATGTTCATTGCAAAAAGCCGACGGATCAGCATAAACCACAAAGCGCCATGGTTCTGTAAGTCCGTGTGTGGGCGCCCAATCGGCCAGAGCAAACAACTCATTTATTTGTTCGTCGGCTATTTTTTTGCCGTTCATCATGAAAGGTTTGATGGTGCGGCGATTTTTAATGATGGTGGATATGGTGAAGAAGTTGGTGTTCATAGAAAATTTAATTAAATTGTCATTGCGAGAAGGAACGACGAAGCAATCGCAAGGATGCAAATCGATCATGCAAAGTTCGCGATTGCCACGCTACGCTCGCAATGACAAAATGTTGTTAATTAATAAATGGCTGGATATTTAGCAGGATTACTTTCGCTCATCATAGCATAAACACCCTCAATAATATCATCGACAGATGGCTTACTAAAATAATCCCCGTCTGACCCATATGGCGGCCTGTGCTCTTTCGCGCTTATTGTTTTAGGCGGCGAGTCGAGCGCGTAATAACCATTTTGCAGTTCCAGGATCTTTTGCAGGATATATGCGGATGCAGAACCCGGCAGGTCCTCGTCAACCACTAAAAGCTTATTGGTCTTCTTCAATGAGCTGCCGCAGATATTATCGATGTCAAAAGGATATAAAGTTTGCGGATCTATAATTTCAATACTGATCCCTATTTTTTCTAACTCGACGGCTGCTTCCTGCACAATCCGAAGTGTCGAACCGTAAGAAACAACGGTCATGTCTGTACCTTCCCGTAATATCTCGGCTTTACCCAGCGGCACAGTAAATTCGCCTACGTTTGCAGGCAGTTTTTCTTTAAGGCGATACCCGTTAAGGCATTCGATCACTAAGGCAGGTTCATCGCTGCGCACTAACGTATTATACATACCGGCAGCTTGTGTCATATTGCGGGGCACGCAAATGTGTAATCCGCGGAGCGCGCCTAAAACAATACCCAACGGCGAACCCGAATGCCAGATCCCCTCAAGCCTGTGACCACGTGTACGTATAATAACCGGCGCTTTTTGCCCGCCCGATGTGCGGTAACTTAAGCTTGCCAGGTCGTCGCTTAAAACGGTAATGGCATATAAAAGATAATCTACATACTGAATTTCGGCAATGGGCTTTAAACCGCGCATGGCCAAACCCATCCCCTTGCCAATTATTGAGGCTTCGCGGATCCCGGTATCCGTTACGCGCAGATCGCCAAATTTACTTTGTAAACCGGCAAAGCCCTGGTTAACGTCGCCTATAGCGCCAACGTCTTCACCAAAAGCAACCAATGTTTTATCACGCTCAAAATTAGCGTCAAAACAAGCGTTTAATACTTCCCTGCCGTCGATCATCGGCGCATCGTCTGTATATTCGGCGGCAACTACATTAATATTTAATGGTGATGATGCCGAGCCGGTAAACAACTTAGAGTTAAAACGGTCTGTATTTTTTATATTTTCTTCATTCAGCCAATTGCTTAAAGTTGTTCTTTCGGCTGATGTATGGCCGGCGGTTAAGCGTAAAGCTTTGCGTGCGGCGCTTACGGCGTCTTTACGACCCGGATCTATACAAGCTAATAATTCGGCCGATACCTCTCCTAATTCATTTTTCAATTCGGAAGCATTTGCCAACTCACCTATCAGGTGTACAGCTTCATCAATATCGGTTTTTATTTTATCACCAAGATTGTTCCAGGCTTCGCGCTGGCATTCGCGCACATATTTTTTCGCCTCATCTTCCAGGACAGTGATATCATCCTCATTGATAATGGCCGATTCTATCATCCAGTTACGCATCTTCAGTAAGCAATCGTGCTCGCCTTCCCACGTTAAACGGTCCTTAGTTTTATATCTTTCATGCGACCCGGAGGTAGAGTGCCCCTGCGGCTGCGTCATTTCCACAACGTGGATCAGTACAGGCACGTGTTCTTCACGGCATACTGCTATGGCGCGTTCATACGTTTCGCAAAGCGCTACATAGTCCCAGCCGCGTACTTTAAATATTTCGTAACCATTGGTACCTTCTTCCCGCTGGAAGCCTTTTAATACCTCAGAGATGTCTTCTTTGGTGGTTTGGATGCTGGCAGGTACAGATATAGCGTAAGCATCGTCCCAAACAGAAATTGCCATAGGTACCTGTAATACACCTGCCGCGTTAAATACTTCAAAAAACAAACCTTCGGATGTAGCACCGTTGCCAATAGTACCAAAGGCAACTTCATTACCATTAACAGAAAAAGTATCTAATGATTTAAGTTCTTTATTTTGGCGATAAAGCTTCGACGCATAAGCCAGCCCCAATAAGCGCGGCATGTGCCCGCCCGTTGTGGACATATCTGCCGAGCAGTTCATGCTCTCGGCCTGGTTTATCCAACTGCCGTCAGCATTGATAAAACGGGTTGCATAGTGGCAATTCATCTGCCTGCCGCCCGACGCCGGGTCTTCTTCTATATCAGGATGCGCGTAAAGCTGGGCAAAAAACTCCTGTAAGTTGCTCATGCCTGTGGCAAACATAAAGGTCTGGTCGCGGTAGTAACCCGCGCGCCAATCGCCTTTGCGAAACACTTTGGCCATAGCCAACTGGGCTACTTCTTTGCCGTCGCCAAATATGCCAAACTTGGCCTTGCCCGTAAGCACCTCGCGGCGGCCTATAAGGCTGGCCTGCCTGCTTTCGTAAGCTATACGGTAATCATTAATTACAATATTCTTGAAATCATCAAAACTTAGTTCAGCAAGATCAATTTTACCGGTACCAGGATTTGTAGTTTCGGGCATAAGTCTGTGTTTAGCGCGTAAAAATATAAAATTCTATAAAGTTATTGGCATAACTACAATTCAAACACTCACTTTACCATAATAGTTTTCCACTATCTCAAGGTTTGCCGTTTTCGGGGGCTGTTTTATTGCCGAGAATAAAGTATGGAGGCCTGTATTACCGGGTGAGTGAAAGCCCTGTTGGACTGGCTGTTTTGAATGTGTATCACCAATTTTATATTAAAACTATTATGATTTTACATTAAACCTTTTATATTTGTGATATTCAAACATGTATTATGAAAAAACTAATTTTATTGTGCGCCGTAGTTTTAGGCTTTGCCTTTAACGCTTCAGCCCAGGATGATCAGAAAGCTGAATTCAAATTTAACGAAGAAAAGCATGACTTTGGTAAAGTACCACAAGGCACACCCGTAACTACTGTATTTACATTTACAAACATTGGGCAGGAACCGCTTATTTTAACTGAAGTAAAACCTACCTGCGGTTGTACCATTGCTGATTATACCAAAACCCCTGTTAAAAAAGGCGACAAAGGTAAGATCACTATTACTTATAATGCAGCGGTAGCGCAGCCATTTAATAAAACTATTGTGGTAACATCTAACGCAAAAACACCACAAAAATACTTAAACATCATTGGCGAAGTTGTAGCGAAAGCCGCGGCACCAAGTACCAGGTAGCGATTTAAGACTTAAACCCTTGATCTCTGCATAAAAGATAAGGGTCATAAAATAACAAAAAGGCCCGAAATATTTCGGGCCATTTTGTTTATACGTTAATCTACTAATTCCATCCATAATACCATCTTTTTATTATTTTTGCAAAATGCCAAATATATCCCAAAAGGGTCAGCGAATGCCGGCCTCTCCTATACGTAAACTAACACCCTTTGCCGACAAAGCTAAACTTGAAGGCAAAACAGTATATCATCTAAATATTGGTCAGCCCGACATTGAAACCCCTGCAGGTATGATCAATGCTATAAAAAATATCGATTTTAAAGTTTGGGCGTATACCCCATCAGAAGGAACATTATCGTATCGTAAACAACTTACCAAATACTACAATAAAGCGGGTTATAACATTACCCCCGAAGATATTATTGTTACTACCGGCGGTTCTGAGGCCATATCGATCACTTTCATGACCTGTCTTGACGCCGGCGACGAGGTGATTGTACCCGAGCCTTTTTATGCCAATTATAATAGCTTTGCCAGCCAGAGCGACATCATAGTAAAACCTATATTATCGCATATCAGCAACGGCTTTGCATTGCCACCCATCAGCGAGTTTGAAAAAACTATTACTGATAAAACAAGAGCGATATTTATTTGCAGCCCTAATAATCCCACAGGGTATTTGTACTCGCGCGAAGAAATGGAAGCTTTAAAAGCGCTTGTTTTAAAGCATGATCTTTATCTGTTTGCTGACGAGGCTTACCGCGAGTTTTGTTATAACGACCAGCCTTTTGTGTCGCCGATGCATTTGGATGGACTGGACGAGAACGTTATCATTATTGATACCGTAAGTAAACGTTACAGCGCCTGCGGAGCACGCCTGGGATGTATCATTACCAAAAACAAAAAATTCTGGAACACAGCCATCAAATTTGCGCAGGCAAGGCTAAGCCCGGGCATGGTTGAACAAATAGCCGGCGAAGCTGCTATTGACACTCCTGATGAGTATTTTGACCGCGTAAAAGCAGAATATACCGCCCGCAGAAATACTGTAGTAAATGCACTTAACAGCATGGGGGGCGTGTATTGCCCTAACCCGGGCGGCGCGTTTTATGTAATGGCGCAATTACCTATTGATAACTCTGATAAGTTTTGCCAATGGATGCTGGAAGAATTTAGCTATAAAAATCAAACCGTAATGATGGCACCTGCAACCGGATTTTACAGCACACCCGGCGCAGGTTTAAAAGAAGTACGGCTTGCCTACGTTTTAAACAATAACGATCTGGCAAAAGCCATGAAGTGCCTGGAAGAAGCGCTTAAAGTATACCCTGGCAGGACAGTTAACAGTGATCAGTTAGCCGTAGGCAGCTTTTAATTATCGGTTTGCAACAAAAATTGCAAATTGTCAACTATTAACTGCCAACTGAAACCGTATATTTGTATCCTGGTAACTGCAAACTGCCCACCGGCAACTGCGAACTCTACAAAAATGGGGTCGACCGGAATTGACAGGATGGAGATGAGTATGTAAGCATGCAGCGCGTTGGATGAATTAGCGCTTAAATCTGAACGTTCAAACTTACAAATGGCGAAAATAACTACGCCTTAGCTGCTTAATTTAGAATTTAGCTAGCTTTTGTCCCGCCGGTTCTCCGTTTCA
>JAQBOP010000329.1 GCA_028287975.1 Mucilaginibacter sp.
GCGGGCAGCTAACGGTTTACATGCGGCTTAACGATATTGCCGTACCGTCCATTTACGGGCCATCTGCCGATGACAAAATTTTTTAACACGGGTCATAATTATGGAAAAGATAAATGAACCTGTAGCGTAAAACCTGTTGTTAATCGGATATTATTTTTGAAGACACTTCTAATTCAATATCTATATTTTCTTTGCTAACTACGTCTTTACTCTTTCGTTTATAACGGATGTACAAATCCAAATAAAGCGATATGATTATAGTAATAAAACCTAAACCCACAATATTATCCTGCAGTGGGCTAAGTTCTAATTTGGGATTAAAATAGCTGGCCACCTTATAAATAGGCAAAACAAAGCACATGATGGTAATAAGTACATTTAGCTTGAAGCGGTGTGTCTGTATTTTCTTTTGATCAAACGTTTTTAGGAGCTTGTTTAACAAAAAAGAATCGCAAGTACCTGTCATGATCAACCCGATAGAAAAAACCAAGCCACCCAATACAGCATACATTACCTGGCTTGAAGCTGAAACCGCATATCCAAAAGCCGCTATCTGTGAGGATGTATCAAAAATAAACCCGAATATGATACCCGTTAATATTACGGTAAAGGGATTAAGATGTGTATTAAAGTATTTAGGCAATAACCTTTTGCGGAAACTTGGTGTGATCTGCTTTTTCCGGGTCAACGAAATGATATTTGAAATCCCGATCATCAATAACATACTTAAAGGCAGCCACTCTACAATAATATCAAGCCATGCAGGCATTTTGAAACTATTTTTCAAGATGCTTAATGAAAGCGCAATAACAATAACCATAGCGCCATGCCCAAGTGCAAACAACGAACCAACCCAGCGCGACCAAACGCTTTTCTTTTCATGCAACCGGTAAGTATAACCGTCAATTATTGTAATATGATCAGGATCAAGCCCGTGCCTTAATCCAAGTACCAGTAAAATAATAAAACCAGATAAATTTTGTTGTAGTAAACCCATTTGCAATAATTATTTAAACTTATGTTTAGTTAATACCAAACCCAACGAAATAGAATTGCATGTCAAGATGAAACGGGGTAAATACAACCGCTGCGTCCTTAAGCCTTTCTCCCGAAAGCAATTTGGATATGTTTTTTGGCAGGTCTTCTGACTCATTCTGCTTTAACGCCTTCCCATCCTTATAAAGCGGACAGTGGCAAAGAAATGTTAAAGCTTGTTTCTGAACTTACAGCAGCGGGAACTGTTCCGGATTTACACCGGATTCCCTTTTAATTTTATCTACACCTGATGTGCAGCAAAAACCAAATAACTCAACAAATCTAATTAAATTAATTGATGGCGATTGCAAAAATGATCTTTCAAACCTCTTGGATGAAAATTTAATTCTGCTTTAACAATTACATTAAATACCAGTTGGCAGGTTTAATAAAACAACCTCACCATATTGAACATTGATATCAAAAAGAGATTGTAGGGGTATGGCATTAATCAAGGCCAATATAAGACGGATTACACCTGCGTGGGTTATAATAACTATTCGCTGATGGGGATAATTTAAGAGTTGGTTCCAAAAGCGCATTACCCTTTCATTCATTTGATGCAATGATTCACCTTGTGGTGGGGCAGTATTAATAAAATCAGCCGTCCACCGTTCACTTTCCAAACGGTCAACAGTATCCCAGGTTTTACCCTCCCATGCACCAAAATCAAGCTCCATCAAGCACTCATCCTCCACAAATGAACTATCTATTTCGCGGGCAAGTAAAGTACATCTTGAAGAAGGACTGGAAACAACAAGATCAATGTGCTTGGGCAATTTACCAATGATCAATTCTTTTTCAGTACTAAAGCTTTCTGCGAGTGGAACATCCGTTCGGCCATAAATGAATCCCTTACAAACATTCGGAGTAGTATGCCTGATCAAAAAAATCTCCATACTGCTATAATTGACATATAGGATACAAGTTCGGCCACCTGTTGTACTGCACCTAAGCAATCACCTGTATAACCGCCAATTTTCCGGTTAAAATACTTCCCCATAACCAGTTTTTGAATATAAAGTGCAATGATCACCAATAAAAGCCATGGTTTATGACTAATAATAACTAACGCACCCAAAGGAATAAGGGCGAATAGTAAAGCTATCCAAAAGTTATACATATCAGGAGTTTCCGTCACGGGTTTTGTCTTGCTCCCTTCTTCTTTACCGGCATATGGATAAGAGTAAATTAAGCTGATAGCCGTAAATCGGCTGATAGCGTGAGGAACAATAAAAATCAGCAATAAAACCCAAAAATCACTTCTGGCAATATTTGTTAATTGCTGAAGTGCCAGAAATTTAAGTGCGATAATTAAAATAATACCTATGGTACCATAAGTGCCGAGGCGGCTATCTTTCATGATCTCCAGGATACGGTCTTTTGTCCATCCCCCACCAAAACCATCGCACACATCGGCAAAACCATCTTCGTGTAACGCGCCGGTAAGTAATATCGATGATGCTATAGATAAAACAAGGGCAATTGAAATATTAAAAATATGGTTTGTAAGGTAAAAGACACCAAATGAAAAAAAACCTGCTATCCAACCTATTAAAGTAATGTAACGGCTGGATGCATTTAAAAAACCAGGAGTATAAGGCAGCAAAGCAGGAACAGGTATCCGGGTGTAATAAGAAACAGCGGTAAAAAATATTTGCAGTTCCTTTTTCATTATATCCTGTTACTTACTTCGGCACTTTCAAAACTGGCCATATCATTTAAAAACCGAATGGCGCTTTTAATTAATGGGAAAGCTACGGCGCAACCACTCCCCTCGCCCAGGCGCATTTTCAAGTGTAACAAGGGCTCCGCATTGAACCAATCAAGTAAAAGCTTGTGCCCCTTTTAGCACGATTCATGACAAAAAACAGCATTCTCCTTAACTGAAGGATCAATTAAATAAGCACAAAGAAAAGCCACGGTAACAATAAAACCATCAACCAATATGAGCATTTTTCTATTCTTGGCCTCTAAAATAGCTCCGGTAATTTGCATGATTTCAAAACCTCCAAAATAAGCCATATAACTTAGTATATCTGTTTGGCCGCTGTAATTAGCCACCGCTTGCTTTAGAACCGCAATTTTATGATTTAATTTTTCATTTTCAACGCCTGTTCCTTTACCAATACA
>JAQBOP010000365.1 GCA_028287975.1 Mucilaginibacter sp.
TGTTTGCAGTTGTTTGTCGTCACCAAAAAGCACTATTGCCCTGCTTATGGCATAGCAAATATCCTCAACGCTGGTATTATTATAACGGATACCATAACCATTGGCATCGCCAAAATCAATTACTGTATCTTTTAGTCCGCCGGTGCTCCTTACCAAAGGCATGGTACCATACCTGAGCGAGTATAACTGGTTTAACCCGCACGGCTCAACGCGCGATGGCATCAGCAAAAAGTCTGAGCCTGCATAAAACAGGTGTGCCAACTCTTCATTATAGCCAATATAAACATTACAATCTGCCGGGAACTTTTCCTGTAGCTCCTGCAGCTCCATTTCAATTTGCGGCTCGCCTGCCCCTAATATCAGGAAATTTACTTTGCCTGCAAGATCAGCCAGGCTGGTTTCTATAGCTTCGGCCAGCAGGTCGGCGCCTTTCTCTAAAACTAAACGCCCTATAAAGGTTACCAAAGGCTTTGCCGGGTCAAGGTTAAAACGCGCGCAAAGGGCCTCTTTATTTTTTTGTTTGCCTGCGGCGACTTTTGCCGCGGTAAATTTCTCTACGATCATTGGATCAGTAGCCGGGTTCCATACTTCGGTATCGATGCCGTTGATAATACCTAACCCTTTTGCCCGCTCAAGAAAGAATAAAAACTCAAGCCCGTTTGAGTTCACGACCAATTCTTCAAGATAGCTTGGGGAAACGGTGGTGTATTTTGAAGCACAACGCACAGCGGATGCCAGTGGGTTAATGCCGCCGCTCCAATCTAATAAGCCGGTTTTTGTCAGGTCGATCTCCGGCAGGTAAGCAACCTTATCCCACCCGAAGGCGCCGTGGTATTGGCCGTTATGTATGGTAAATACAGTTGGTGTTTTAGCCAGGCGGGTATATAGCTTTGAGTATTGCAATAAAAATGGCACCAAACCCGAATGATGGTCGTGGCAATGAATAATATCCGGCGACTGCTGTGAATAACTTATCCAATCTAAAAAAGTGATCTGGAAAGCAATGAACTGCTCGGTCTCATCCGGGTAGCTGTAAATATTTTCGCGGTCTATCAGGCCCGGGATCTTTACCAGGTAAAGCTCAAACCCCAGCTTGTTGGTTTTTTCCTTTAAGATCTCAAAGTATAACCTGCGTGTGCCTAAGAGTGTAGCACCCTGGAAAACAGTATCAAATTCATTTTCGCGGGTAAATTTGCGATCGTAATAAGGCATTACCACGGCAGCATCATGCCCGGCAAGGGTTTGATACTTTGGCAACGCGCCAACAACGTCGGCAAGGCCGCCTACTTTGGCAACAGGGTAACATTCGGCACTTAGGTGAAAAATTCTCATTGGTTTCTATACTGCGATTAAGGTACTAAACATTCCCTTAAATAAACAAACACATATTTGGAAAAATGTGTTTTTAACAGTATAAATATTTAACCTAACCATTAATAAGATTATGATTTTGGCAATTTTTAACCTTTAAGAATATTTAAAATTTCGATTTTTGTAATTACACATTAACCATTTTCTTTGAGATCTCATTACATGGAGCTGAGTAGTCTCTATACGCGTTCACTGAAGTCTGGTTTTTAATTGTTACTTTACAGTCCTGAATTTTATTAAGATGTCAGTATTTCGCTTAAATGCTAATTGGCTAATTAAGGTTGTAGCATTATTGATCGCCACGACTTTATCTTCTTGTTTTTCTGTAAGTAAGATGACTTATCTTGAACCAGTAGGAAACAACAAACAGGATTGGGTTCATAGCCAAACTCCTGATGGGCTTTACAGCGGTTTTTATAATTTTTTTTTGGAACGGTCTGTAAAAAATAATACAGGAAAACAACTTGGGGTTATAATCTTAAAATTCAATTTTTGGCAAGGGAGCCGTTTTATATTCGACTTAGCGATTAAAGCAGAAAGCCAAGAGCTATTTAGAAAAATTGATTTGGATAGCTTAGGATCTAATAATATCCTCGATTCTCTAAAAAGGAAAGGCATAGGACCCGGGCAAGGCCTGCCTTACAAAAAATTCTCACTCCAAAATAAATCTGACAATATTACGATTACTGCAAAACTTAGTGAATATTTTATGGGCTATACTAATAGGTTTTCTTCGTATCCCCAATTAAAAAAAGGCCAACAAATAAAAATAACAACCGGCGCCCCTTATCTCGATAGTATTTTCAATCAATATACTTTTGAGGTGAAGACAAAAACCAAAGTAGGTTTTATGACCCACATGAATTGATGTAGCGACTGCTTAATGCGCCTCCAGCCAATTTAAACCGGTACCTATTTCAACAACAATGGGTACGGTAGTTTTAATAGCCGTTTTCATGTTGTGCATAATGATAGGCTTTACAATTTCTATCTCATTGTTAGGTACGTCAAACACCAACTCATCATGTACCTGCATGGTCATACGGGTATTCAGCTTTTGTTCTTTTAGTTCACGATGGATGTTGATCATAGCGATCTTGATCATATCTGCTGCCGAGCCCTGGATAGGCGCGTTGATGGCATTTCGTTCGGCAAAGCCGCGCACGGTTTGGTTGGCCGAGTTAATATCCCGCAGGTAACGCCTGCGGCCCATTAGGGTGGTTACATAGCCGATTTCGCGGGCAAAGTTCATGGTATCGCTCATGTACTGTTTAATACCGGGGAACTGCGCGAAATAGTTCTCGATGATCTCGGCAGCTTCTTTACGCGGGATGCCCAAATTCTGCGACAACCCAAATGCCGACTGCCCATAAATGATCCCGAAGTTTACTGCTTTGGCATTACGGCGCTGAGTGCTGTCTACATCCCCGACAGCTACGCCGTACACATTGGCCGCAGTGGCGGTATGGATATCAATGCCTTTAACAAATGCGTCCATCATATTGGCGTCCTTGCTGATCTCGGCGATTATACGCAGCTCGATCTGCGAATAATCCGCGGATACAATGCTATGCCCGCTATCGCGCGGAATAAAGGCTTTACGTACCTCGCGGCCACGCTCGGTGCGGATAGGAATATTTTGCAGGTTAGGATTGGTAGAGCTTAAACGGCCCGTTGCCGCCACCGCCTGGTTATAGCTGGTATGCACCCGGCCGGTTTTTTGGTTCACCATCAATGGCAAGGCATCAACATAGGTCGACTTTAGTTTTTGCAGCTGGCGATAATCTAAAATATCCCGTACGATATCGCTTTTTGCAGCTAATGATAACAATACATCCTCACCGGTTTGGTATTGGCCGGTTTTGGTTTTCTTGGCTTTAGGATCGAGCATTAGTTTTTCAAACAATACTTCGCCCAGTTGTTTTGGTGACGCGATATTAAAACGAACGCCCGCTTTTTCGTAAACCGTTTTTTCCAGTACCGCTACATCGGTTTCCAGCACTTTAGAAAATTCTTTTAGGGTATCGTGATCTATCCTTACCCCTTCATGCTCTATATCAGCCAGTACATATATTAAAGGGTTCTCAATTTTATGCAACAGGTCATCGGCGCCTACCGATTTTATCTTGGGCTCAAAAACTTCTTTTAATTGCAAGGTGATGTCCGCGTCTTCTGCTGCGTATTCTTTTATTTTTTCTATCTCTACATCGCGCATACTGCCCTGGTTCTTGCCTTTAGGGCCTATCAGTTCGGTAATGGATACCGGTTTATAGCCCAGGTAGTTTTCGCTCAATACATCCATACCGTGGCGGGTATCCGGGTCGATAATGTAATGCGCCATCATGGTATCAAACAGGTCGCCGCAAATTTGTACGCCGTACCATTTCAGCATCAGGATATCAAACTTCAGGTTCTGACCTATTTTGCCGATGGTTGGGTCTTCCATCACCCCTTTAAACTCATCAACAATAGCCTGTACTTCTTTCTGATCAACAGGTACAGGTACATACCAGCCCTCGGTAGCCTTTATAGAAAACGACAGGCCTACCAGTTCGCAGTTATTAGCGTCGGTGCCGGTGGTTTCGGTGTCAAAACAAAAGCTTTTTTGTTGTTTTAGCAGGGCGATCAGTTCCGCACGCTTCTCTTTGGTATCTGCCAGGTAATACTGGTGCGCAACGTTGTTGATGTTTTTCGCGGCGGTCTCAAATGCAGGTTCTTTGATGTCCTGTACATCAATAGTCATGGTAGTGCGGCCTTCGGCGACAGGTGCGCCAAACATGTCTATCTGTGTACCGGCGGCTTTAATTTCGGTAATGCTGAAGTCGTCGCCAAAAACACGGCGGCCAAGCGTTCTGAATTCAAGCTCGGCAAAAAGCGGCTCCAACAGGTCGCGGCTTGGGTCGCACATTTCTAAGCCGGCTTCATCCAGCTCAACAGGCGAGTTTAGGTTGATCGTTGCTAACTTTTTCGACATCAGGCCCTGCTCTGCAAAGGTCTCTACGTTTTCTTTTAGCTTGCCTTTAAGCTCGTGACTATGAGCTATGATTTCTTCAACGCTGCCATATTGTTTGATCAATAGCTTAGCAGTTTTCTCGCCTACGCCGGGGATACCGGGGATGCCATCGACAGCGTCGCCCCATAAACCCAGGATATCAATTACCTGCTCCGGGCGCTCGATTTCCCATTTGGCCAATACCTGGGGTACGCCCAATATCTCCATATCATTACCCATGCGGGCAGGCTTGTAAATAAAGATATTGTCAGACACCAGTTGCGCAAAGTCCTTATCGGGTGTCATGCAGTAAACCTGGTAGCCTTTTTGTTCGGCTTTTTTGGCAAGGGTGCCTATAATATCATCAGCCTCATAACCGTCTGACGTAATAACCGGGATATTAAAACCTAAGATCAGCTTAAAAATATAAGGCAGCGCTGCCGACAGATCTTCGGGCATGGTTTCGCGGTGCGCTTTGTAGGCGGCAAAATCTGTATGGCGCTCGGTAGGGGCATCGGTATCAAAAACAACTGCCATGTGGGTAGGCTTTTCCTTTTTCAATACATCAAGCAAGGTGTTTGTAAAACCCATTACTGCAGATGTATTTATACCACCCGAAGTAAAGCGGGGTGTTTTACTTAAAGCAAAATGCGCCCGGTATATCAGGGCCATACCATCCAGAAGAAATAGCTTTTTCATTGTATTGTACGATTGCACCGATGAAGTTTGATTTCACCGATGTTTTCAAAAATACAATTTAGTTGTGCACTATGTCAATCCGAGAAATCTTTTTTGGCAGATATGACCAAAATAAAAATCAACGTTGCCAAACCTAAAATTGGCATAATCCAAATCATACTACGACCAAAAACCTTTCACATTAATTTGTGACGACGCGTAGCCCTGCTGTTTCAACATTTTACGCAACTGCGCCACCATGGTATCATTGCCGGTGATGTAAAAAACCACATCATGCAGGGTATATGGCTGGCCGATAACCCATTCCATTAAGCTGTTATGCCCGTATTTGTCCTTACGTAAAATGGTTTGCAACGGCGACCGGAAGTACTCGCCGAATTGTTTACTATGGCCCTCGTCGTTCATGGCTACCGCTCCTGCAAACCGGGTTACGGGTACGGTCATTTGCTGTAAAGCCAGTAAATGGCCCAGGCTGCTTTCGTCACCAAGTGCAATTACAGTTTTTAGCGCGTCGGGTTGTTGGTGGCTGGTGCCGGTTTTTAAGTAGCTCACCGCGTCGTTCTTTTTCAACTCGCGTGCCCAGTTACTGCCGGGGCCGTTATGCGCCGCGTCGACAAAGATGGTGCAGGTGCTTATTTCCGCATCCCAGCATGAGGGTGTGTAATCGCGGTAGGTTAGGGCGTCTACTTTAAATTTAATGTAGGGCACTTCTGTCCACGCAGTCATATCTATTTGGGGTAAATGCAGGTCTATTTCTATCAGCGTACCGGGCTGCCAGAAACGGACATCCAATACCCGGCCTGTGCCTAATATTTTAGCTTCGAACAAATTGCCCGCCCGTCTTTTTAATTTTTGTATAGTTGATGTTTCCATACTTGTATTTTTTTGATAATACAAAGAAACAGGGTTTAAATACAAATTAAATTAGTAGTATTGCGACAATGATTGGACTATTTAAGGTATTTGCCACGAAACTCGAGCGGGGTAACACTTTCCGAATTTTTGAACAGCCGCGAAAAATAAGTATGATCCTGGTAACCCAGCGTATGGGCAATTTCTTTAACGTTTAGCGTGCTGTAAAATAAAAGGCGCTTAGCCTCAAGCATTACCTCGTTCATGATCAAATTGCTTACCGAAAAACCGGTGATCTTTTTCAACACCTCGTTTAAATAACCCTCAGTTACATTCATCAGGCCGGCATAAAACGACGGGCTTTTGTGGGTGATCAAATTGTCGGCAAGCAGGGTTTTAAACTGCCGGGCCAATTCGGCCGACCGGGGCGCTTTCGTTCCCGGATCATTTTGGTTGCAGTAATAGTTCGCAACCATCCCCATAAAAGCCTGCACCAATGAATAGGCTACGGGCAACTGAAATGTGTCGTTATTGCTTTCTTTAAATTTACCGTACAGCAAACGCAGCAATTGATTTGTCTGCTCAAACTGCTGTTCATTTAACGTGACGGGTTGCTGTAGCAGCAGCCGTCCTTCAAATACATCCCTGTATTCGGTTGGCACCAACGCGGTATCAACGGCAACATACCATCCTCCCGCAACCTTATTGCTAATGCGGTGATGCACCTGTCCCGGCAGTATATAATAAATAGAATTACCGGAAAAATGCAGCTCATGAAAATCTATCATCAGCGAAGCAGAACCATCGCCCAACACAAAAAACAGGTAATGATCGTCGCGATGCGCACCTAACGGCTCCTCTGCTTTCGGCAGATCATCCAGGTCAAAATAACTCATCTCAAGGCCGTTGTCTGCCCTGTGTTTAAGCTGGTGCATGGGGATGGTCTTTGCTGCCAAAACTTACCGGTTTATTTGAATGAGCATTGTGGAATATGATCGTTCACCATGCCTGTTGCCTGCATAAAAGCATAGCATATCACGCTGCCGAAAAACTTAAAGCCACGCTTCTTCATGTCTTTGCTTATCGCATCAGAGATCTCGGTAGTAACAGGCGTGCTACCCGATAAATTATTAATGATTTTACCGTCGGGCATAAAACTGTATAAATATTTATCAAACGAGCCAAACTCTTTTTGTACTTCGATAAACAATTGGGCGCATTTTATAGCTGCGAGTATTTTAAGCCTATTGCGGATGATGCCTGCATCCTGCATCAAACGTTCTACATCCTCATTGTCAAAAGCGGCAACTTTATGTATATCAAAATCAGCAAATGCCTTGCGGTAGTTTTCGCGGCGGCGTAAAATAGTGATCCAGCTTAGCCCGGCCTGGGCAGCCTCTAATATTAAAAACTCGAAGAGTACTTTATCATCATGCGTTTCCTTGCCCCATTCTTCATCGTGGTATTTAACGTATAGTTCGTCGGTTCCGCACCAGGTGCAGCGTTTTATTTCAGTTGGCAGTTTTGAGTTTGCAGTTTGCATTGTTTGAGTTGTGATTTTCTAAGTACGTTATAATTCTGATAACTGCCAACTATTAACTGCTAACTGAACACAGTTCATTTCGAAACGAGGAACGAGTGAGAAATCTATGCATGATAGGCGGCAAAGCAGTGTATAGATTTCTCCCGTTGGTCGAAATGAACAACGAGGGAAAGTTTGATCGGCAAGTTCTTCTTAAACAAAAGGGATAACCAACCGGCTATCCCTTTTTAATATTGTTCCCCCTTCAGGGGGTTAGGGGGCTACGCTTCTACCGCTTGCCCCACCAAATGTTTAGCTACCAAATACTCGGCTATTTGTACCGCGTTGGTTGCCGCGCCTTTGCGCAGGTTGTCGCTCACTATCCAGCAGTTCAGTGTGTTTGGCTGGCTTTCATCGCGGCGGATGCGGCCTACAAATACATCGTCCTTATCGTGCGCGTCAAGCGGCATTGGGTATTTCAGGTTGGCGACGTCGTCGGTAACAACAATACCCGGCGCTTTCCTTAATATTTCTCTTACTTCGGCCAAATCAAAATCATTGGCAAACTCAATATTTACAGACTCTGAGTGGCCGCCCATTACCGGGATGCGCACGGTAGTAGCCGTAACGCGGATACTGTCGTCGCCCATGATCTTGTTGGTTTCTTTAACCATTTTCATTTCCTCTTTAGTGTAGCCGTTCTCGGTAAATACATCAATATGAGGTAACACGTTCAGATCAATTTTATATGGATATGCCATCGGGCCGTCAATGCCGGCACGCTCGTTCATCAACTGGTCTACCGCCTTAACGCCGGTACCGGTAACTGATTGATAGGTTGAAACCACCACACGTTTAATTTTATATCTATCATGCAATGGTTTTAAAGCCACTACCATTTGTATGGTCGAGCAATTTGGGTTGGCAATAATTTTATCTTCGGGGGTCAATACATCGGCATTAACTTCGGGCACCACCAGTTTTTTGGTTGGGTCCATGCGCCATGCTGATGAATTATCAATTACCGTAGTGCCAGCTGCCGCAAAAAGCGGAGCCTGTGCCAATGATGTGCTGCCACCTGCCGAAAATAGCGCGATGTCAGCCTTCTGTTTAATCGCATCCTCAACAGAAATTACCTTATAAGCCTTACCCTTGAAAGTGATTTCCTTACCTACACTTTTCTCTGATGCGACTAATAATAAATCTGTAATGGGGAAGTTGCGTTCTTCAAGAACCTGCAACATTTTAGTGCCAACTAATCCTGTGGCGCCTACAACTGCGATCTTCATTTTTTAAATGGTTAATTAATAATTATTTATTGGGCAGTAAATATCGGGATTTTTTTATTGCCTGAATGTATTTTATGTAAATGATACCGTGGCGAAGCAATCAAGGCCACCATTTATGCTGTAAATTTTTCGTATATTGTTGTCTTATCTTAAATATTTCTCCTCGCCATTGCCATAAAACAACAAGTATTTGATTTATCGTAAAATCGGCCAGCGTTCTTTGAAATTTATACAATTAGTTAATTATCAATACATTATACAAAAACCTTACTGCCGACATGACACCTTATACCCGATAAATGGCAAAAATTACTACCGGCATTAAGGCTAATACCCGAAAAACGCGATTTTTTACTACCGGCATAAGCCCTGATGCCTGAAAAACGCCAATTTTTACTACGGGTAAAAATAAATACGCCGGTGTGAAAACCTGGGCTATCATTCAGGCAAATTTTTACCTTTGCTGCAACTGATACTCAATATGACAGAAAAGATAATTGTAATTGGCTCTAACGGCCAAATAGGCACCGAATTGGTAATGAATTTGCGTGCAAAATATGGTAACGAACAAGTTGTGGCTTCTGACATACGCCCCACCGACAACCCTGTAATTAACGCCGGCCCGTTCGAGCTGGCTAATGTGCTGGATAAAGACAACCTGCATAGTTTATTTACCAAACACCAGCCTACGCAAATCTATCTATTAGCCGCTATCCTGTCTGCCGTAGGCGAACAAAAACCAAAACTGGCCTGGGACCTGAACATGAACGGATTGATCCATGTGCTTGACCTGGCGATCGAGTTTAAAGTTGCCAAGGTTTTCTGGCCAAGCTCTATCGCGGTTTTCGGCCCGCATTCGCCAAGAGAAAACACGCCCCAGTTTTGTATTATGGACCCAAATTCGGTTTATGGTTTCAGCAAACTGGCCGGCGAGCGCTGGTGCGAATATTACTATGTTAAATATGGTTTGGATGTGCGCAGTATCCGCTATCCCGGCCTGATAGGCTGGCGGTCTGAACCCGGCGGCGGCACCACGGATTACGCGGTTGATATTTTTCACCAGGCCTTGGCGCATGGCAAATATGAAAGTTTCCTTTCTGCCAACACCGCTTTGCCCATGATGTATATGGAAGACGCTATACGTGCTACTATCGAGCTGATGGAAGCACCGTCTTATAAATTAAGTATCCGGTCGTCATACAACCTGGGTGGTATTAGTTTTACGCCCGATCAGCTATCCGCAGAAATTAAAAAACACCTGCCTGATTTTGAATTAAGCTACGCTGATTTTGACCCGCGGCAAGCCATTGCCGATAGCTGGCCAAAATCAATTGACGACACCTACGCGCAAAACGACTGGGGCTGGAAACAAAAGTTTGACCTGGCCAGTATGGCCGCCGATATGTTGGAAAATCTGAAAAAGTAAAAGAAACCTATTATCTTTAACCCCACATTCTATGGACTGCAGACCATGGACTATTGACTTAATATAATAATGGGAAGAGCATTCGAATTCCGTAAAGAAAGAAAATTTAAGCGTTGGGCCAAAATGGCCGTACAGTTTACCCGTTTGGGTAAAGAGATAGTAATGGCTGTAAAAGCCGGTGGTGGCGATGTAAATACCAACTCGCGTTTACGTACCGCGGTACAAAACTCTAAGGCAGTAAACATGCCGAAGGACCGTGTGGAAGCCGCGATAAAACGCGCTACCAGCCGCGATGAGAAAGATTATGAAGAACTGGTGTACGAAGGCTATGCAGCCCACGGTGTTGCTGTACTGGTTGAAACAGCTACCGATAATATAAACCGTACCGTAGCCAACGTACGCAGCTACTTTACCAAATATAACGGCGCGTTGGGTAAAACCGGGTCGCTTGATTTTATTTTTACCCGGAAGGCAGTTTTTACGTTTGTTCCCGGCGACCGTGATTTGGAAGAGCTTGAATTTGAACTGATAGATGCCGGTTTAGAAGAAATTTTTGTAGAGGCTGATGAAGAAGGAAATGATATAGCTGTACTACATACCGCTTTTGAGGATTTTGGTAAAATGCAAAAAGCTTTAGAAGAACTTGGCATTGAAGTACGGTCTGCAAAATTAGAACGCGTTGGGCAATCATTTAAAGAAGTAACCGAGGAACAAGCTGTAGACGTATTAAAACTGATAGACCGCCTTGAAGAGGACGACGACGTGCAGGCGGTTTACCATAATATGGCGGAGTAAAGCCCCGCCCAAACCCTCCCCGGTAGGGAGGGCTTAAAAAAGTTAAACAATAAAAAAAAAGTCTCCCCTACCGGGGGAGACCTGCCTGCCGACAGGCAGGTTGAGAGGGGGCCACATGCCACTACACACCACACGCAAACAAGAAAAAAAGGTTAAAGTTATCTTTAACAATACCTTGCTTGTGGTTGAAGCAGCCGATGGCAAACAACAGGTGTTCCCGTTGGCGTGGTTCCCGAAATTACTCAACGCAAGCGATGAAGAACGTGAGGACTGGGTGCAAACAGATAAAGGCATCCACTTTAATAAATTGGATCTGGACGTGTCCATTTGAAAATATGTTAATTTGAGAATTTGAAAATGTCAGGTAATTTTCAAATCAGCATATCTTCAAATTTAAATTAAACACATGACTTTCGAAGAGTTTTTTAAAAAGAAGAGAATTGACCTGGCAGCCTTGCAGCAAGGCGAGCCGGCGCTGTTTTCTGAATTTAAATTACACTACGATCAAATGGGCGAAAAGAGCTTTGATCATACTAAGAAATACTGGTTCAACAAAATTCGCCGGCAATACAACTTACCGCCCGAGGTAAAAACCGAGAAGCCTAAAATTGACAACCCGCTGGCCGAGCAAACGATTAACGAAAGCTTAAGCGAATTAGCTACGCCCAAACCAGGTTTTACACCAAGGTTCAAGGCTGCTATTCCGCCTAAACCGGCAGAAGAAATCTCCGAGGATAAAAAAGCCGAAGCACCTGTAGAGGAAAAACCGAAAGTTGGTTTTACGCCGCGATTTAAGGCTGGTATAACCAAGCCGGTTGATACGCCATCCGAAGAAAAAAAAGAAGAGACAACTGCTGAAGATAAGCCTAAAGTTGGATTTACACCGAGATTTAAAGCCGGCGTAACCAAACCTGCCGAAGCGCAATCCGAAGAAAAAAAAGAAGAGGCTCCTACTGAAGAAAAACCTAAGATCGGTTTCACACCAAGGTTCAAAGCCGGTATAACTAAACCTGCTGAAACACCAGTTGAAGAAAAAAAATCAGAAGAACCGCCTGCCGAAGATAAGCCTAAAGTTGGATTTACACCGAGATTTAAAGCCGGCGTAACTAAACCTACCCCACCGCCCCCGGCAGCCGAAGAATAAAATTTTTCTGTAACATATTTTGAGTTGCTCTATCTAAGTTTTGTAATCAAAACTTAGGCTTATGAATTGGAAGCTAAATTTCAAGAAAACCACCGATACAGAAAAACCGAAAAAATCTAAAACCCGCGAGTGGGTGGATGCCATTGTTTTCGCGGTAGTCGTTTCAACCGTTGTCCGGGGCTTGTTGTTTTCGGCTTATGCTATCCCGTCAGGGTCAATGGAAGGCACACAGCTTACCGGCGATTATTTATTTGTAAGTAAACTCAGCTACGGCCCGCGGATGCCGAATACGCCATTGTCCATCCCGTTTACCGAGCCTGTTATGTATGGCGTTAAAACCTATTTGGGTGCATTACAACTACCCTATTTCAGGCTGCCGGCATTAACCACCATAAAAAACCGCGACATTGTAGTTTTTAACAAACCCGACGAGGCCGGCCCCGAGTATAATATCCCTGTAGACCAGCGCACCTGCCTGATAAAGCGCTGCCAGGCTATTCCCGGTGATGTATTAAAAATTGTTAACGGACAGGTTTACATTAATGACAAAGCTGCGCCAAACGCGCCCAAACAGCAAACATCATACACCGTTGTAACCAACGGACTGGATATTAACCAGGACGCTTTGCATGACCTCCATATCACTACCCGCCAGCAACTATCCCCCGATTCGTATGAAATGGTTATGCCGGCGTCGTCAGCGGCAACTATCAAAACTTATTCGAACATAAAAAGTGTTACACCTGTTATTGCGACGGAAGGGGTTTACGATGCCGAGATCTTTCCGCATAATGAAAAGTTTAAATGGAACCTGGATAACTTTGGCCCGATAAGGCTACCTAAAAAAGGCTGGACCACCCCATTAAATGATTCTACACTTACCCTGTACCGCAGAGCTATTGAAGTGTATGAAAACAATAAAGTAGCAGTAAATGGCAAAGACGTCCTGATAAACGGAAAGAAAGCCGATACCTACACCTTTAAAATGGATTACTACTGGATGATGGGCGATAACCGTCACGATTCGCTTGATTCGAGATTTTGGGGTTATGTACCCGAGGACCATATCATCGGTAAAGCTATGCTGACGTTCTTTAGCACTGATTCTGCCAAAAATATTTTTAACCGCGTAAGGTGGGACAGGGTATTAAGGCCGATCAACTAACAAATATTTAAAATACCATATCTATCAAAAATAAAACCCCGGTGTACAATTATGCACCGGGGTTTTATTTTTATAGGTAGACCTAATTCTTATTTAGGCCCATAAGTTACAATCGGGATGATCATTTCCTCTAACGAGATGCCGCCGTGCTGGAAGGTCTCATTATAAAAATTAACAAAGTGATTGTAGTTATTTGGGTAAACAAAATAGGTATCTTCTTTGGCAAACACGAAGCTTGAGCTTACGTGGAGGCGCGGCAACATAGCGTCGTGCGGGTTGCGGATATGGAACACATCCTTAGCATTAAAGTTAAGGTTACGGCCCTGCTTGTAACGCAGGTTGGTATTGGTGTTACGGTCGCCAATTAATTTGCTTGGTTTTTTCACGCGGATGGTACCATGGTCTGTAGTGATCACTACACGTACCTGTTTCTGCGCCAAAAATTTAAGCAGGTCAAACAACGGCGAGTGCTCAAACCACGATAAGGTTAATGAGCGGTAAGCCGCATCATCACTGGCCAGCTCACGGATCATCTGCATATCCGTACGCGCGTGCGACAGCATATCCACAAAGTTGTACACGATCACGTTCAAATCATTCTTCATGAGGTTACTCACTGAGTCATTCAGCGCGCGGCCCTCGTCAAGGTTTAAGATCTTATGGTACGAGTGCTTGCAATCCTTGCGGTAAACGCGGCTGATCTGATCGGCAATAAAATCAGATTCGAACAGGTTCTTGCCGCCTTCGTCCTCGTCATTCTGCCACATTTCAGGGTAACGTTTTTCCATCTCCAAAGGCATCAGGCCCGAAAAGATAGAGTTACGTGCATATTGTGTAGCCGTTGGCAGGATACTGTAATATGTATCTTCTTCTTCCAGTTTAAAATATTGTGATAAGATCGGGTTAATGATCTTAAACTGATCATACCTTAAATTATCAATCAGGATAAAGAAAACCGGCATCTTACCATCCAGTTTCGGGAAAACCTTTTTCTTAAACAACTGCGGCGAACTGGTTGGCGCGTCATCCGGATTTTTCATCCAGTTTAAATAGTTACGCTCAACAAATTTGCAAAACTGAGTATTGGCCTCGGCCTTTTGCAGGGTCAAAATTTCGTGCATCCCGGCATCTTCAAGTTGCTGCAGCTCCAGTTCCCAGTAAATTAATTTTTTATACACATCAACCCATTCCTGGTGACTCAGGTTATCATTTAAGGTAATACCCAGGTTCCTGAAATCCTGCTGATACGCCATGGTGGTTTTCTCGGTAACCAGGCGTTTATTTTCTGTCAGCTTTTTAATGGTAAGCAGTATCTGCTTGGGGTGCACAGGTTTTATCAGGTAGTCGCCAATTTTTGATCCTATGGCATCTTCCATCAGGTACTCTTCCTCGTTCTTGGTTATCATCACAATAGGCACATCGTTATTGATGTTCTTTATTTGTGCCAGCGTTTCGATACCCGTCAAACCGGGCATATTCTCGTCCAGAAAAACCAGGTCGAAATAGTTATTTCTAAATGCTTCAACGGCGTCATTTCCGTTGGTAACGGTAGTTACTTTATAGCCTTTTTCGTTTAAAAAAAGTATGTGCGGTTTTAACAGGTCAATCTCGTCATCAGCCCATAGTATAGTGGTATCCTGCATGTTGTATCTTTATAATATCAGTAAATAAATGTCGTTCAGTAATCAGGGCAGTTAGCGCACAATTCAGACCAAACATAGGCATATAACCCTAAACCGGGCTATTTGTTACATATTATGGCACACTATTAACAAAAATTAACAAATAGAAGGTGCATTGTTTATCATAAATTAACACATTTGCAGTGTATAAACGATAACTTGAACAAAAAGAAAATTATAAACGATCCGGTTTACGGATTTATAAGTATCCCGACTGACCTGGTGTTCGACCTGATTGAACATCCTTATTTTCAGCGGTTACGGTATATTAAACAGCTGGGTATGACCCACCTGGTATACCCGGGTGCGCTGCATACCCGTTTTCACCACGCACTGGGTGCCATGCACCTGATGAAAATGGCTGTCGAAACCCTGCGCATTAAGGGCCAGGACATCACCACGCACGAAGAGGAAGCCGTTACTATAGCCATTTTACTGCACGATATCGGGCATGGGCCATTCTCGCACGCTTTGGAGCATACTATTGTTAAAGGTGTATCACACGAGGATATTTCAATCCTGTTAATGGATAAACTGAACGGGCAGTTTAACAGGCAACTTACAACGGCTATCAGTATTTTTAGAGATACTTATGCCCGCAAATTTTTGCATGAGCTGGTATCAAGCCAACTGGATATGGACAGGCTGGATTACCTTAACCGTGATAGTTTTTTTACCGGGGTATCTGAAGGAGTGATCAGTTCAGACAGGATTATTAAAATGCTTAATGTCCGTGATGATCATATTGTTATCGAGGAGAAAGGCATCTACTCGGTAGAGAAGTTTATTATTGCCCGCAGGCTGATGTACTGGCAAGTTTACCTGCATAAAACTGTGATAGCGGCGGAGCAGTTGCTGGTTAAAATACTGGAGCGCAGTCGTGAATTAGTGCTAAGGGGCGAAAAGCTGTTTGCAACCCCGGCGCTTAACCACTTTTTAACCAATACGCTAACCCGGGATGAGTTTATAAAGGACGGCCATTTAGATACGTTTACAAAGCTGGATGATACGGACATCCTGTCGGCAGTAAAGGTTTGGGCTGTGAATGATGATTTTGTTTTGGCTAAGCTGTGCAGCGATTTTGTGCACCGCAAGTTGTTCCATGTGGATATCACCAATGAGCCGGCTAATGAAAAGCATGTAGCCTATTTAAGCAGCAACGCCATTAACAAATACGGCATAAAAGAAAGTGAAGTGCCTTATTTTGTATTTACAGATTCCATAAAAAACAATGCCTACCGTGTGGGCGATGGCAACATCCGGGTATTGATGAAGAATAACAGCATTAAAGATATAGCCGCAGCCAGCGATTATTCTAATTTAGAAGCCCTGGCAAAAACCATAGAGAAGAATATACTTTGTTATAGTAAAGATTTGGCTGTCGAAGATTGATGGTTAAAGATTGAAGATTAGCATTTACAAAAATAATAATTCACAATCCATGCAACCAATCTTTAATCTTCAATCACTAATCTTTAATAACCAATAATATAATTTTAACATTAAATTTGCCCGATGCAATTTACCGCCGAACAAATAGCTGTATTACTAAACGGAACTGTTGAAGGTGATCCGTCAGTATCGGTCAGCCAGCTTGCTAAAATAGAAGAAGCCGGACCGGGCTCACTTTCTTTTTTGGCTAATCCTAAATATGAGCAGTACTTGTATGGCACCAATGCCTCGATAGTCATTGTTAATAATGACCTGGTATTGGCCAGCGCTGTTAAGGCTACGCTAATCCGCGTAGAGAATGCTTATAGCGCGTTTTCGGTATTGCTTGATGCTTACAATACTATTAAGTTAGATAAAAGCGGTATCGAGCAACCCTGCTTTATCCATCCATCGGCACAAATTGGCGAGAATGTTTATATAGGCGCCTTTGCCTACATAGGCCCTGGTGTAAAGCTGGGCGATAAAAGCAAGATTTACCCAAACACCTATATTGGCGACAACGCGGTGATAGGTAATAATGTGACCCTGTTTGCAGGCGTTAAAATATATTTTGATTGTGTGCTGCAGGATAACGTAATTGTACACTCGGGCGCGGTAATTGGCAGCGATGGTTTTGGCTTTGCCCCCACCACCGATGGCAACTATCAAAAGATAGCGCAGATTGGAAACGTTATTTTAGAAGAAAATGTAGAGATCGGTTCAAATACTACTATCGATAGGGCTACCATGGGGTCAACCATCATCCGCAAGGGCGCTAAAATTGATAACCTGGTACAGATAGCCCACAATGTTGAGGTGGGTGCCAATACGGTTATTGCCGGGCAATCAGGTATCTCAGGCAGTACCAAGATCGGCGAAAATGTGATGATAGCCGGGCAGGTTGGTATAGCCGGGCATTTAACCATAGCCA
>JAQBOP010000097.1 GCA_028287975.1 Mucilaginibacter sp.
CCTTTTGGTGCTACCAAAAGACGTGGAAAGGAAACAGAAGATCTGCGTTTTGAAGCGTATATCTGTGATCGTTGTATCCGGAGAAAAAATTAAAATACTTTAAACAGGTGGTTGTATTTTGCGATACCAAATAAGCCGTGTAAACCGGGTTATTTATTTTATGAACCTGGCGGATGGCCTCCTGGTTGCTGCCTATAATATTAAACTTAATAAATGGATTTATCGGGAGGTTTTCGCTCCTGAATGCCTTAGATAGAGTAGTATGCTGGTTATTTTGATAAGCAGGAGCACTGGGCTTGCCTTTGCCTACGAAAAACGAACAGCAAAACAACAAGAGTATAGATAATTTTAAGAAATGGCTTAAATTCAATTTCATTAAAAAACAATGCTTTACATAAAAATAAGAAAAAAATCTGTTTAGTTGTTAAAAATCTTCTTTTTTATCCTCTTTACTGAAGAGCTTCAAGCTCCCCATCTTTATTTATTCCGTAATTTGTGCTGATAAATATTTTATCAGGCCGTTTGTATTTTGTTACCCGTCTTTTTGAAGGGCCAGCCCCACCCAACCCTCCCCGGCAGGGAGGGCTTTAAAAAAGTCTCCCCTACCGGGGGAGACCTGCCTGCCGGACAGGCAGGTTAAGGGGGCTTAAAGCTCTTCGTCGTGCTGACTAACGTCAAGGCCGGCAAGCTCTTCTTCTTGGCTAACACGCAGCGGGCTTATCATATCGGTTATTTTTAATAAAACAAATGCCCCAATGAAGGCAAAAGCCGATACGGCAACCAATGCTATAAGGTGTTTAACAAACAATGTGGTCTCGCCATAAAATAAACCTTCGGCACCCGCGCTGTTTACGCTTTTGGTTGCAAATATACCGGTAAGCAACATACCTACCATACCGCCAACGCCGTGGCACGGAAATACGTCAAGCGTATCGTCAATGTTTGTTTTGCTTCTCCAGATCACTACCAGGTTACTGATCACAGCGGCAACTATACCTACTATTAATGAGCTTGAAACCGTTACAAAGCCTGCAGCAGGTGTAATTGCTACCAGCCCAACAACCGCGCCTATACAGGCACCCATTGCCGATGGCTTTTTGCCACGCAGGATATCAAAGAACACCCATGCCATAGCAGCTGCAGCTGATGCAGTAGTGGTAGTAGCCAAAGCGGTCGAAGCTAATTCATTTGCACCTAATGCAGATCCTGCGTTAAAGCCGAACCAGCCAAACCATAGTAAACCGGTACCTAATATTACATAGCTGATACGTGCAGGTGTGTGTGATTCAGGCACTGCGTTACGTTTTTTAAGATATAATGCTGATGCTAATGCCGCCCAACCTGCAGACATGTGCACTACGGTACCGCCCGCAAAGTCAAGCACACCCATTTTAAAGAACAAACCATCTGCATGCCAGGTTGCGTGTGCAAGCGGTGTATATATAAAAATAATAAATAGGGTGATGAAGATCAGGTATGAGTTGAAGCGGATCCGTTCTGCAAATGCGCCGGTAATTAACGCGGGCGTAATAACCGCGAATTTTAACTGGAACATAGCAAACAAAATAACCGGGATAGTGCCCCACGTTACACCTAAAGTGTTTTGCATCATGAAGAATGATTTAGGGTTACCAATCAATCCCATGCCGCCAACGTCCTCGCCAAAGGCAAGGCTAAAGCCAAATACTACCCATATAATGGTGATCAGGCCCATACATACAAAGCTTTGCAGCATGGTTGAGATAACGTTCTTTTTTTGAACCATACCACCATAAAAGAAAGCAAGGCCGGGTGTCATTAATAATACCAATGCTGTCGAGATGAGCAGCCAGGCGGTATCTGCTTTGTCAATAGTTGTTTTTGATAGGGTTACTGTAATCCCCGGGAAGGCAAACGCCAGGATGACTACAATAATAAGAATGCCAAATGGTACGAATTTTTTCATGTTGAAATTGTTAAAAGTGATTAAATAAGATTGCAGGACTGGAGCTATGATTGCGGCGATAGCAAAAGAAGATGCTTGCGGCTTTCGCCGGCATCAGTTGCTAAAACATGAAAATGTCCAAATGAGATCGATAGTACCGTAGGTACCGCGCCCGGGAACAGGCCCAATGAGGGTTGCTTGAATAAATTTTTGACAATCATAGTTGTTAGGTTAAGTAAATTGAGTTGAAATGAATTATGTGTGGTTTTACACGTAATTATTTAACAAAATGTTAAAAAACTATAAAGAACGCTATGATTTGATCGATTGCTTTTGCTAAAGTAGTAATATATTTTAATTATCGCATATAAATCGATAAAAAAATTAGAAAAAATATTAAAATATTATCTTTTTAAATTGATTTACTGAAAAATATCGCAATAAATTAAATTAATTACACCTTTTATATTTTTTAGAAGTGATTAGCTACATATTTTGCCGTTTTTATTTTCTTTTGGTTGAAATAAGCTATAAGTTAAATTTTCCCAAGAATTTTTGATATTAATAATTCATCCAAAACAAAAAAGCCGCTTAACGCGGCTCTTTTGTTAGTAATATGTATATAGCGTGAGTTAATCCTCTACCATTTCACTGTTTGGCGAACTTGGTTCGGGCACCTCGTGTTTAAAATAGTGTTTCTGAAATATCAATATCAAAATAACACCGACCGAGATAGATGCATCGGCCAGGTTAAATACCGGGCGGAAGAATATAAAATCCTCGCCACCCCAAACCGGCACCCAGGTTGGGAAGTTGCCCGAGATCAGCGGGAAATAAAACATATCAACCACGCGGCCATGAAATAATGGCGCATAATGATATACCACACCGTAAAAGGTCGAGTCGATGATATTACCTACAGCACCCGCCAGTATTAACGCGCCGTTCATGATCAGCCCGCGATGGTATTTGTGCATAATCAGGTAAACAATACCATAACCAATACCAACTACTGCCACAATACGAAACAGCGTTAAGGCAAGCTTACCCCAGTCGCCACCCAGTTCCATACCAAAGGCCATACCGTTGTTCTCGGTATAGTGCAGCATCCCCCTGTCGCCTAAAAATTTGATCTCCTGGCCCTGGTACATGTGCGAGTGCACCCATACCTTAATGAGCTGATCGGCAATAATGACTAATAAAGCAACTAAAAAAGGCTTGGTATAAGCAGTCTTCATTTATTGCTTTAATTTAGCTTCCATTGTAAGCGTGGTGTGCGGTACTGCACGTAAACGCTCTTTAGGTATCAGTTTGCCGGTTTCGCGGCAAATACCGTAAGTTTTATTTTCAATGCGCACTAAAGCGGCCTCTAACTGTTCAATAAATTTTTTCTGACGGGCAGCCAGCTGATTGATCTGCTCTTTCTCTAAAGTGGCTGATCCATCTTCCAATGTTTTATAAGTACCCGCGGTATCATCAGTACCATTTGCATTTGGCGAGCTTAAAGAAGTTGCCAAAGCATTTAATTCTTCTTTCGCACTTGCCAGCTTATCTAATAATAGATCTTTAAATTCTTTTAACTCAGAGTCACTATATCTGGTTTTTTCGTTTTCTACTTTCATTTATACTTTATTAATAGCAATTATTATTTCGTTATCTTCAATAGTGGTTATTTCACCTTCATTTAACTGATTATCAGGCGTTATACTGTCAGCTAAAATTTCGGCGCAAATATAGGATAAATTATTGTTCAGGGCACGGCTAATAAACGGATGATCTGTAAGCCTTACAGTTATCCTGTCGGTTACTTCAAACCCTTTGGTTTTGCGCAGATTCTGTATGCGGTTTATCAATTCGCGTGATATACCTTCTTCTTTCAATTCATCGGTAAGGGTAACATCTAAGGCCACGGTTAGTTTTCCTAAATTTGCAACCTGCCAGCCGGGAACATCTTCTGCGATGATTTCTACATCAGAAAGAAGTATAGTATATGTATTACCCGTTGACGCTTCGGGAATATCTATCTTCGGCTTTTTAATATTTCCTTCCAAATCAATACCAGGCGGAGTAAGGGTAACGCGACTTACAGCTACTTTGATTTCTCCATTACTTTCAAGCGCTTCAATAGCTTGCTGATCAAAATTTGTAATAGCCTCGGCAACAACCTTCATATCCTTACCCACTTTAGCGCCTAAGGCTTTAAAGTTTGGTTTGATCTTCTTTTTTATAAAGCCTGCGGTATCGGTTATATACTCAATCCCTTTAATATTGGTTTCAGATAGGATCAATTCTTTAATTTGGTCGACTTGCTTTGCGAAACCTTTATCCAGTATTGGCAACAAGATCTTGCTTAACGGCTGCCTAACATTAATGCCCACCTTTTTACGCAGCGACAATACCAGTGACGAGATATCCTGTGCTAACTGCATCCGTTCTTCCAGCTTTTTATTTACCAGCGACGCGTCATATTCCGGGAAGTACGACAAGTGTACCGATTCAAAAGTCTCTTTTTTGGTAACGTTGTTCAGATCAGTATATAAACGCTCGGCGAAGAACGGCGCTATAGGCGACATCAGCTTGGCTACCGAAATTAAGCAGGTATATAACGTTTGATAAGCCGATAACTTATCTGCCGAGTCGTCCGACTTCCAGAAACGGCGGCGGCTTAAGCGTACAAACCAGTTACTTAAGTTAATATCCACAAAATCCTGGATGGCGCGGGCTGCTTTGGTCGGCTCGAAATCGGCATAAAAACCATCCACCTCTTTGCTCAGGGTGTTCAATAACGATATGATCCACTGATCGATTTCCGGGCGATCGTTTATCGCAATTTCAGGCTCGCTATAGGTAAATTTGTCAATGTTGGCATACATTACAAAGAATGTATAGGTATTGTAAAGCGTACCGAAAAACTTACGGCGCACCTCGTCAATGCCTTCCACATTAAATTTCAGGTTATCCCACGGCGCGGCATTGCTGATCATGTACCAGCGCGGCGCATCAGCGCCAAACTGCTCGATGGTAGCAAACGGATCAACACCATTACCTAAACGTTTAGACATTTTGTTGCCGTTCTTATCCAGCACCAAACCATTTGAGATCACGTTTTTAAACGCGATGCCTTTGTTGCCTATTTCAGCATTGATCTCTTTGATCTCGTCGCTGGCTTCGCTCAGCATCACCGCTATAGCGTGCAGGGTAAAGAACCAGCCCCGGGTTTGGTCAACACCTTCGGCGATGAAATCTGCCGGGTAAGCGTTTTTAAATTCTTCTTTATTCTCGAACGGAAAATGCCATTGCGCATAAGGCATAGCGCCGCTGTCAAACCAAACGTCGATAAGGTCGGGCTCGCGCAGCATTTTTTTGCCTGTTGATGATACTAATATTACATCATCAACATAAGGGCGGTGCATATCTTCTAACACAAAACCTTTTGGCATTAAGCCTGCGGCGATGGATTTTTCGATTTCGGCAGTCAGTTGGGCTATCGATCCAATGCAGATCTCTTCCCCGCCATCTTCTTCGCGCCAGATAGGCAACGGCGTACCCCAATAACGTGAGCGCGACAGGTTCCAGTCCACCAGGTTTTCCAGCCAGTTACCAAAGCGGCCGGTACCGGTCGACTCAGGTTTCCAGTTGATGGTTTTGTTCAGCTCCACCATCTTATCCTTAACGGCAGTGGTTTTAATAAACCAGCTATCCAGCGG
>JAQBOP010000219.1 GCA_028287975.1 Mucilaginibacter sp.
TCTGATGATCGCCGGTAACCGGGATACAGGTTGGGTGTATTTGTGTATAGCAAGGATTGGCAAAAAACGCGCCGCGTTTATGCGCACGCCATGCCGCCGTAACGTTTGACCCGATAGCGTTGGTAGATAGGTAGAACACGTTGCCATAACCGCCGGTACATAACAATACAGCATGACCGGTGTGGGTGTCGATCTCGCCGGTTACCAGGTTACGGGTGATGATGCCTTTGGCCTGGCCATCAACAGTAACCACATCCAGCATTTCGCTGCGGGTGTACATTTTAACTTTACCTTTATGGATCTGGCGGTTTAAAGCCGAGTAAGCCCCTAATAATAATTGTTGCCCTGTTTGTCCCCTCGCATAAAACGTACGCGATACCTGCGAACCACCAAACGAACGGTTATCGAGCAAGCCCCCGTACTCGCGGGCAAATGGTACGCCTTGTGCAACACACTGATCTATGATGTTTACCGATACTTCGGCCAAACGATAAACGTTGCCTTCGCGGGCCCGGTAATCGCCGCCTTTAATGGTATCGTAAAACAAGCGATAAACGCTATCACCATCGTTCTGATAATTTTTGGCAGCGTTTATACCACCTTGTGCAGCAATAGAGTGCGCGCGGCGCGGGCTATCCTGGAAACAAAATGCTTTTACATTATAACCCAACTCGGCCAGCGATGCTGCTGCTGATGCTCCCGCTAATCCGGTACCTACAACTATTACATCGTATTTACGCTTATTGGCAGGGTTAACCAGCTTTAAGTTAAATTTATGCTTGCTCCATTTTTCGGCTAATGGGCCCTGCGGAATTTTAGCATCTAAACTCATTTTTTTTATTTTAGAGGCAAGAATCAAGAAACAAGAATCAAGATGTTGATGATGCTCTTTTTGTCTTTCCTTTTTGCGTTTGTTTAACTTTTAAATTCAATTCCAGATACCAAGTCTTGACTCTTGTATCTTGATTCTATTTATTTAATACTATGCAGATAATAATAATACACCGGCATCAATGCAAACCCTAACGGTACAATGACCGCGAAAAACCAGGTACCGATGAACTTTACCACCGGGGTATATTTGCGATGTGTCCACCCCAAGGTCTGGAACGCGCTCTGGAAACCATGCATTAAGTGAAACGATAAAGACCCCATCGCAATAACATAAATCAGCACGTACCACCAGCAGCTAAAGCTTGCAGCTACTTTGGTATGCAGATCTTTAACACGCACAATCTCTTCGTCTTTTACTGTAGTAGATGAGTGTTCAAACTTTGGGTCGACAGGTTTAAAATCAGAAACTACAACCTGATTGGTTAATACATTGGTACGGTACTCTTTAAAACTTACGCTATCGGTAAATTTGTATTTATACCAAAAATCGCCCATGTGGATCACAATGAACAGCAATAAGATCGAACCCAGCAGCCCCATGTTTTTTGACGACCATGATGCCGGCGATTTTGATTGTGAGGCATAAGCCACCGGCCTGGACTTGCGGTTACTTAATGTTAATATCAGTGCGTAAAGGGCGTGTACAATAATGGCCAGGTACAGCAAATAGGCAATAACTTCTATCGGCGGAAAATGTGTAAGGAAATTGGCATACACGTTAAAGCCGTAACCCTGATCATCTTTAAAAAGGAACAGATTGCCGCCCAAATGCACTATGATAAAGGTGCATAAAAACAAGCCTGTTAAAGCCATAATAAGCTTTTTGCCCAGCGATGAGTTAAAGGTTTGTTTAATTTCGCTCATTGGTTTATAGTAAATGAAAATTTAGGCAAAAGTATTTATTAAAAGCCAAAAGATATAAATGCTTTATATTAAATAGTCTATAATTGGCTATTTAGAAACAATCTAAAAATAATCCGTTCAAAAATTGCAAATCCAGTTTCGGTTTTGCTTATATCGGTAATTGTATTACTTTAGTAGCAAACCAAATCCATTTGCGTGACCATGAAATATTTTAGTTGTGTATTACTTGTACTATTATTCGCCGCCTGTAAGAAAACACAGGGGGATATTGAGATTACAGGCACTGCCAATGGCGTAACATTTGGTAACGTAATTATCAGGGATCAGGCCAAGACAAACGTTTTTAGGACCGATATTGAGCACGGAAAATTTAAAGTAAAGGAATTTTTACAATACTCGGGCTATTATAAATTTCTCTTCGCGTCAAGTGCTACAAAAGGAACTAACCGCGAAGTAGAAGTGTATCTTGAGCCCGGCACCTATACCATAAATATAGATCAGAATAAAATAAACGATTATCCGCATATTACATCATCCTCACAAATACAAAATCAACTCTCTGCATATTATGCCATTATAGATACTATGCGGCACCAGTCCCGTCAAAAAGTGATCTCCATTAATAATAAAATGAAGAGCATCAATGGCGAAGATATTAAGGAAACGTCTGACATAGGGGCCATAAGTAAGCTGCAGGAAGAAGAGTTAAAGGCAAACCAGGTTGATGAACTGGATGCTTTTAAGACATTCATGGCTAAATATCCGGATAATGAGGTGGCAGCACACATCATGAAATCATTAGATTACCAGGACGACCCGGTAGCCTATTATAAACTGTTCCAGAAATTTAGCGGGGCTGCTAAAAGCAGCGATGATGGTAAAGAGCTTGAAGAAAAGCTGCAACAGCTATCAAAACTGACGCCGGGCAGCCCTGCACCTAATATTGATGGCATGACCAACGATGGCAAGTACATCAACTTTAAAGCCATGCACAAAAAGATCATACTGCTTGATTTTTGGCGTTCAAGCGATGGCACAAGCCGCGACAATCACGAAAAGATCATCACCCAGCTATCACAGCTAAGTGACAAAGGCTTCGGTGCGGTAAGCGTATCTTTTGATACCGATAAGGAAAAATGGCTGTCGGCTGTAGCTTCTGACAAAATGGACTGGCCACAGATAACCGATCTGAAAGGCGACGACTCGGCGAATGGCCCAACCTGGGGTATAAAAAGTATCCCCTCTTATTATTTAATTGATGGCGATGGCAAGATAATAACCCGCATCACCGATTTTGCCGATGTGCCTGCCGCTGTTGATGATTATTTAAAGAAGCATTAATCAATAGCCATTACCCTGTCCTTAAGCACAGCAAAAATACGGTCGGTTTCAAGACTGCGGATGGCCACCCGTCCTGTAAATTCACCAAACGAAGGCAGGATACCCTGTCGTTTACCAAACGCGAAACAAGGTAATGTCAAACTTTGGCGTCCTTTGCCCCTTAAATTTACTCCGGGATGGATGTGCCCGCAAAATACATAACCATTTAACCCGTTCAATTTTTCTTCGCTTTGCGGATGGTGCAGCATCATAAATGGCCCTATCTGTAACGACTCGTGCAACTGTACGTTTAACTGATGATAATGATCATCATGTACAATATCATGATTGCCACGGATCAATATGATCTCCAGTTTAGGGAATTGCTGACGCCATAGCGCGAACCATTCCCAATCGGCATTCATATCACTGTGGAACAGGTCGCCAAGAAATATGATCTTTTTTGGGCGATATTCGTGGATCAGGTCTGACAATACAGCCAGGTCGCCTTGTTCCATATCGCGTGGAACTGCGATACCCGCTTTACGGAAATGTCCCACCTTACCCAAATGCACGTCGGCAGCTATTAAGGCATTTTCCTGATGCCAGTAAATGGCCCGTTGCGGTAATAATAAAAGATCCTGGTTTAATAATGTAAAAGGAGTAGCCGCACTGATCATCATAATTAATGCAAAACTAATAAAAGGGAAATTTATTGCCTCACCTAAATCCCTGCCTGCGGCCGGCTGGCTCTCCAAAGTAATTATTAAGCCCCTCTCCTTTGGAGAGGGGTTGGGGTGAGGCTATTGCTCATAAATATTATCCCGCTTCAACAAGCTAACATCGGCCGGCGTAATATCAACAATAGCCCGGATATTATTATTGGTGATATTTAATTCATCCATCATGCTCACCATATTGTTATAGTTTGATCTGTCGCTGGGCTTTATCAGTACCATCATTTCTTTGCCTTGTTGTTGTTTTATACGGGCACTTTGTTCAAACAGCGCTTTCCTTATGCCGTCTTTGCCAAAATTGTCTACTGTTGGCTGCGTTATCGGTTTTTCGGGCATCCCTATGTACCATTCCAGTTTATTGTGAGCACCTAATAGTACCGTCATTGTACGGGTCTCGGGTACCGGCATGTGGTCGCCTTTATCGGGCATGGTCAGGTCCATTGCCGTCGGTCTTTGTAGGGTGGTAGTAAGGATAAAAAAGGTGATCAACAGGAAAGCCATGTCTACCATAGCTGTTAAATCTACCCGGGTTGTTTTCTTGTTGGTCTTAACGCGGCCGCTGTTATTGCCGGCGGCGGGTTTGGTTTCTAACTCTGCCATAAATTTAGGTTTTGTGCCGTAAGGCTGGTTAATAATTCAGGTTTATTAGTAAACGCAATATTGTTGCTTTTGTTGTGCTTTTCTGTAGATTATTTTACGAGGCACTTATTTTACGGCCCTTACGGCAAATTGGCCAATTGAAAAACCATTTGGCATGTAATTTTTCTGCTATAAAGCTGTTAAACAAAAGCTACCCATCGGGGGTGGCTTTTTGTTTAGGGTATCTTTTTATACATTTAGGCGGCGAAATTTAATCGCTGCTGATCTCACATACACGCTATTAATTTTTATGAAGAAATTTTATCTTTCTATACTATTCGCTTTAGCCCTTATCCAGGTTAAGGCACAAGCCCCCGCAGCAGCGCCTGCACCCGTTAAAGGCAACTACCAACTGGCATCCAAATTCTCGGCCGATAAAATAAAGAAAATGGTCTTTTCGACCGCTGTCGACCCGCATTGGTTAAAGCTGACCAACCGGTTTTGGTACGTGTACGAAACCAGCGATATTAAAAGCTGGTACGTGGTAGACCCGGCCATGCATTCAAAAAAACGGATGTTTGACAACGATAAATTAGCCGCGGCCATAACCGTAATTGTTAAGGATCCATTTGACGCGCAACACCTGCCGATAGAGAATTTAAAATTTACCAAAGACGAAAAGTCTATCCAGTTTGAACTGAAAAGCACTATCGACGTAGTAAAGAAAGACCGCAAGGATAAAAAAGCGGCCGACTCGCTCGAAAAAAAGACCTTTTACTTTACCTATGACCTGCAAACCAATAAGCTGACCGAGTTAAAAGATTTTAATAAGATAAAACCAAAGCCAACCTGGGCGTCAATAGCACCGGACAGCTCGGCTATTATCTTCTCTAAAAACTTTAACCTGTTTTGGATGGATAAAGAGAACTATAAAAAAGCGGTTAAAAACGAGGATGACAGTACCATTGTCGATCACCAGTTAACTAAGGAGGGTGTTGAGTTTTATGCTTTCGGAAGTTCGCGGGGTGATGATGAAACCAATATGGATAAGGAGAAGGCCAAAAAGAAAAGACGGCCGGCAGGGATCTTATGGTCGCCCGACTCGAAGTATTTTGCCATGGAACGCGTGGACGAACGTAAGGTAAAGGATCTATGGGTGATTAACAGTATTGCCGACCCGCGCCCGACCTTAGAAACCTACAAATACCATTTACCGGGCGAGAAAGAATCGCCGTTAAATGAAATGTGGCTGTTTGACTTTGGTGCGAAGAGCTATAAAAAACTAAATACCGCTTTATTTAAAGACGAGGACCTGGGCATTTGGCGCGCGCCAAGCCTGCAGAAAAACCGCGACGATGAGTTTACGCCATCGGTATGGTTGGGTACCAATAATAAATTCTATTTCTATCGCACCGCCCGCGATTTAAAACGTATTGATGTATGCAATGTCGACATTAAAACTGACAAGGTTAGCGTACAGGCACAGGAGCGCATGAACACTTATGTGGAAATAGCTACGCCCGGATTAATAAACGGCGGCAAGGAACTGGTTGAGTGGAGCGAGCGCGATGGTTGGGCGCATTTTTATTTATATGACGATGCCGGTAATTTAAAGAACCAGATCACATCGGGCTCTTTCCATTGCGATGATATTGTGAAGATCGACGAAAAGAACCGGGTGCTGTATTTTACCGCTTCGGGCCGCGAGCCGGGCGAGAATCCATATTACGTACACTTATACCGTGTTAATTTAGATGGCAGCGGGCTTAAATTATTAGATCCCGGTGCGTTTAACCACGGCGCCAGTCTAAACGATAACCCAAGCTATTTTGTAGATAATTTTTCGCGGGTGAATACAGCGCCTAAATCTATTTTATATGATAACGCTGGCCGCAAAATTATGGACCTGGAAACAGCCGACCTGTCGCGTTTAATGGCAGCAGGGTATAAATTCCCCGAGCCGTTTAAGATCAAGGCCGACGACGGTATTACTGACCTGTATGGCGTAATGTATAAACCGTTTGATTTTGACGCCACAAAAAAATACCCGATCATAGAATACGTGTACCCCGGCCCGCAAACCGAGGCGATCAATGCTTCATTTACATCAAGCATGAACTATGTTGACCGCCTGGCGCAGTTAGGTTTTATTGTGGTTAGCGTGGGTAACCGTGGCGGTAGCCCCGAGCGGTCAAAATGGTACCATAACTACGGCTATGGCAACCTGCGTGATTATGGCCTTGCCGACAAAAAGGCCGCAGTAGAGCAGTTAGCCGACCGTTTCAGCTTTATCGATATTACCAAAGTGGGCATTACCGGGCACTCGGGCGGCGGCTTTATGAGCAGCGCGGCCATGCTGGTGTACCCCGACTTTTTCAAGGTGGCGGTATCAGAATCAGGCAATCATGACAACAGCGTGTACAACCGCTGGTGGAGCGAAAAACATAACGTCGTTAAAGAGGTTGTAACCGCCAAAGGCGATACCACGTTTCAATACACCATTGATAAGAACCCCGACATCGCCAAAAACCTGAAGGGAAATTTAATGCTCTCAACCGGCGATATCGATAATAACGTAAACCCTGCCAATACCATCCGTTTAATTAACGCGCTGGTTAAGGCTAACAAACGTTTTGAATATGTTTTGTTGCCGGGACAAAGACATGCCTACGGCGATATGACCGAATACTTTTTTTGGCGCAAGGCCGATTACTTTGTACAGCACCTGTTAGGCGATTTTTCGCAACCGGTTGATATTTTAGAAATGGACCGCGAAATTGAAATGAACGGTAAGAAGAAATAGCGGCGGTTAAAAATTTGTAGAGACACAATACTTTGTGTCTCTTTGTGTTTTATATACCGCCGGATGCTAAAGCAATTGTTGATTATCATTCCATGTTATAACGAGCAGGCATCGTTACCGGCTTTGCTGACAGATGTGGGTGGGTTGCAAATTGCCGGTTATGCTATTACCCCGTTGGTGGTGAATGATTGCTCGACCGATAATACCTACGCGGTTGCCAAACAACACGGCGCGAAGGTGCTGGATCTGCCCATTAACCTGGGCATTGGCGGCGCGGTGCAGAGTGGCTTATTGTATGCTGCGCAATATCATTTTGACCTTGCCGTACAAATGGATGGCGACGGACAGCATCCCCCAAAAGAATTGATAAAACTGTTGGCCTGTAATGAAGCCACCGGCGCAAATCTGGTTATCGGTTCAAGGTTTATCGAAAACGAAGGTTTTCAATCGTCATTTACCCGCAGGCTGGGTATCGGTTATTTTTATTGGTTAACCCGGGCGCTAACAGGTGCGCATATTTTCGACAGTACATCGGGCTTCCGATTGTTTGACAAAAAGGCGATAGAACTGGCCGCCGTGTATTACCCCGACGAATACCCCGAACCCGAGTCGTTAATATATTTCTCGAAAGTCGGCTTGCAGATCAGGGAAACCCCGGTTATCATGGCCGGCCGTACTGGCGGGCAATCATCTATCAGAAATTTTGCTTCTTTGTATTATTGTATAAAAGTTACCATCGCGATGTTTTTTTCTGCGATACGTAAAACCCAATAGCTATGGCCCGGATACAGATCATCACCATTATTACCAGTTTATTGTTCCTGCTTTATATTTCAAGGCTGATCATAAAAGGCAAACTGCGCGAAGAATACGCCATAGTATGGTGCGTTTGTACATTAATACTGGTGATCTTCTCTTTTTGGCGTAGTGGACTGGAAGTAATGTCAAAACTCTTCGGAGTTTACGAGGCGCCAAACCTGGTATTTACAGCCTGTATTTTCACTATACTGGTTTACCTGCTGCATTTAAGCGTGGTTGCTTCAAAACTGCACAAGCAAAACAAGCAAATGGCGCAGGATATCGCTTTGCTGAAAGAGAAGGTCTACGGTGAGGATAAGCGGATAGAAAAATAGTTTCAAAGCCGGTACTCCTGCAATTTACCCCGTAGGGGTTATCCATTTGTAGAATATATTCTGCCTGTTTTTTTGCCGTAGGTGCAACCCTTAATAAATAAGCTAATCAGCCGGCTGTGGGTTGCACCTACGGAGCAATCTTTAAATTATACTATAAACTACAAATGGATAACCCCTACGGGGTAAAAATTTGGTATATATTTAATATTTAAAGGGCGGAACTTTGCACAGCATCTCTTTATTATAACAGTTAATTCAACATCCTATACTCCTGCGGCGTATGCCCCACGCGTTGTTTAAACAACCGGGTAAAATGCTGCGGGTATTTAAAGCCAAGCTCGTACGCTACCTCACTTACTGATTTGGTGGTATCAAAGATCTTCTCCTTGGCGGTATCGATCAGTTTTGCCTGGATGTATTCCTGTGCAGATTTCCCGGTTTCCTTTTTGATCAGGTCGCCAAAATAATTGGCAGACAGGTTCAGCTCATCCGCACAATAACCAACCGATGGTAGTCCCAAAGTCTGCGGCCTGTTCGACTGGAAATAGTCATTCAATAAAGTCTCAAACCTTTCTAATGCGCCCTTATGCGGGATCTCGCGGGTGATAAACTGGCGGTCGTAAAAACGGGTGCAGTAATTCAGGAACAACTCGATGTTAGATACGATGAGCGTCTTACTGTGTTTATCGATGGCGTGCTGCAATTCAAATTCAATCTTGCCAAAGCAATCGAAAATGATCTTGCGCTCGGCTTCCGACAGGTGCAACGCTTCGTGTATATCATAAGAAAAGAAACTATAATCCTGGATATGTTTTCCTAATTGCGTACCCCGAATAAAATCGGGGTGAAACACCAATACCCTGCCTTTTGGCTGAAATTGATTTCCGTCGCTCTCCCCGCCGAGGATCTGTCCCGGCGCAACAAAAACTAAAGTGCCTTCTTCGTAATCGTAATTGTTACAACCGTAGCGCAGGTCGCCGCATTTAATGTCTTTTAAAAACACGGTATAAAAACCAAAGCGGTACCGGCCGTGTGTACGCGGCAATGCTTTTGACAGGTCTACCACATTAACCAGCGGGTGCAGGGTAGCATTATTATTAAATGCGCTGTACTGGCTGATGGTATCGAAGCTGATGAAATTTTCCATATCCGTGGGTTGTTTGCTGATCAAAGGTAAGGCATAACGGCTGCTTATTTTATAGGTGCGGATGCCCATCAGTAATTATGGTAGGGAATACCGTAATCCGTATAAGCCTTAAATAAAAAACAGGCCGCACCTTTGTGGTGTTCAATAATACACATCTGCCAATTAATTAAAATACTAACATGAAAAAAAGAAAATTAGGAAACAGCGGGCTTGAGGTATCGGCCCTTGGTTTGGGTTGTATGGGTTTAAATTTCTCGTACGGACAACCTATGAATAAAGCGGATGCCATCGCTCTGCTGCGTGCCGCAGTAGAAAAAGGCGTTACCTTTTTTGATACCGCCGAAGCATACGGCCCTTACACCAACGAAGAAATTGTGGGCGAAGCGCTTGCCCCATTTAGAAATGAAGTGGTTATCGCCACCAAATTTGGATTTGATTTCAAAGACGGAAAAATAGCCGGTGTGAACAGCCAACCGGCTCACATCAGGTCGGTAGTTGAGGCATCGCTTAAAAGGCTGAATATCGAAACCATCGACCTGTTATACCAGCACCGGGTTGACCCTAATACCCCTATTGAAGATGTTGCCGGAACGGTAAAGGACCTGATCGCCGAAGGCAAAGTAAAACATTTCGGTATGTCTGAAGCCGGCGCGCAAACTATCCGTAAAGCGCACGCGGTACAACCGGTAACCGCGTTGCAAAGCGAATATTCTTTGTGGACAAGAAAGCCCGAAGAAACCGTATTGCCTACTCTTGAAGAACTGGGTATTGGCTTTGTACCGTTCAGTCCGCTGGGCAGGGGCTTTTTGACAGGGAAGATCAGTGCCGATGCAAAATTTGAGAGCCATGATTTCCGCGCAAATAACCCGAGGTTCCAACCCGAAGCATTAAAAGCAAACCAGGCATTGGTGGCATTGCTTGATCAATTTGCCGAAGAAAAAGGTACTACCACCGCGCAAATAGCGCTGGGCTGGTTGCTGGCACAAAAACCATGGATAGTACCTATCCCCGGCACTACCAAATTGAGCCGTCTTGAAGAAAACATCGGCGCGGTAAATGTTGAACTGACTGCTGATGATCTGCAAAAGATAGATGAAGCCGCTTCAAAAATTCAGATAGAAGGCGAGCGTTATACTGAAGCCTCAGAAAAAATGGTTGGGTTGTAAGGAATTATATTGACCGCATGGTTGCTAAAGGGATTCGTCAGTTGCGGATCTCTTTTTACATTTCATCAGCTTTAATTTTCTATTTTAGCATTTCGTTATTCAGCCTAAAATGATAAACTTGAAGATTTTCACTATTTTATTCATAACCTCAATTGTCCTATTAGGCCCTATAAAAAATGATAAGGGTAAGTCGCAACAGTATAATTATAGGAAATGTCTATTTTCAATTAAAGTAGGCAAATGGACAAAGCATCAGGGAAGAGATGTTTTACCAGTAATTACAATTTTAACCAATACTGCTAACGATACTTTAAAATATGAAACAATGTCGTATCGTATGTTGGCTTATCGTATAAAAAGTGATTTTCTGAAATATGAATACGATGATGAAGATATTCTGCATAATATACCGGAGTTGGAAATAATACCACCACATCAAAGCCGCGATTTTAAATTTAACCTAATAAAGAAGGGGAATACTAATAAAATAAAAGGACCTTTAACTATAGGCTTTTCCCTTGTGATACAAGGCAAGAAATTCACTTTGGAAAATCCGTTTGATTATGGCATCAACAATCATGATCGCGCAGACCTGAAAAAAAGGACACATTGGTTATGGTCAAATATTGTAAAACTTTAAACAGCCATAAAGTTTTACAATTACTTTGACTAATATTATTTATGAGAATAATTATCTGAATATAACTTTAAAAAGCGCTAATCCCTCACCGCATCCACAATCAACGACGTATAACCCAACTTCCCATTCTGATTCCGGGCGTCAAACCTGCGTGAACGGTGGATCATACCGCCGTCAAGGGTCCAGTCGGTGTAGTTAAATTTGCCGTTCTCGTCCCAGTATTCTAACAACTCCACCCTGAAACCCGCTTTTTCAAGGCGGGTTTTCATTACATCGTAGGTGTACAAGATCTTATGGTCGTCGGCGCCTACGCCGGTGCCGCCAACGCGTACCCATTCAATGTATTCTTTGTCGGGGTTATTGCCGTCGGGTACGGCAATTCTTAAGCGGCCGCCTTTTTGCAGCCAGTCGTAACAGTTTTGGTTGGACAGGCGGGTTTCTTCGTCGGGGATATGCTCCCAAACGTGTTCGGCCAGGATATTGGTCAGACGTTCATCGCCAAACAGCTTTTGCCAGTCTGACGCTTTACTGGCGTCCAGCGCGTCGTATTCAGACAGGATCCACTCTTTTCCCAGTTTTATTTTAGATGAGCCAATGGTCAGCTTTCTTTTCTTTAATACCTGAAAGTTAAACCTGATCTCTAACGATCCTTTCAATCTCAATAAAATATGCTTTATCATACGGGATAATCCTGTTTACGCGGTTACTTTTTAAAGGGTCAATTATAGGCATTTTATTGCCCTTTTAAAACAGGGAAAGCACGGAAAGAAATTACAAATGGTATTAGGCAGAATGTCTTATTAAATTATTATCTGGCGAATATTTCGGATAACTAACGATGAAAGTCATTATAATGAGGAAAAAACCACACAAAAATCTGCCAACCCAAAATGGCCAAGCCTACAATAATGGCAACAGCCGTAGCGTGTACCAGCATTTCTTCATTCCTGATAATTCTTTTATTATTTAAAAAAGATACGGTTTCATGAAGCTTGTCCATTTGCGCCTGTCTTTCATAACCACCTTTATCATAAAACATCCGCCCCTCTATCGTTGGCTTGCCGTTAACATCATTTATCTCTTTAGCAGGGTTTTTATCCCGCTTAATAAACCCATCGCGCTCCAGCTTATCAAGCAGTTCGTCCATTTCATTATGGTTAGAGTTGAAATATTGGATCAGATCTTTATTCTCATTGTCAATGCAATATTTTAATGTTGCATCAAGCTTTTCTAACAAAGAAAGGTTTTTCATAAAACAGGCTATTGGTTTTTCGCCATGAAATTAAGGATATTATTTATCATCTGTTGATAAAACATGATCTTTGTCAGTCCATTGTTTACTTGTTTAAAGAATCATTGTTTATTATTATAAAATGGATAATGATTTAAGATGAAACCTAAATGTCCTGTATAATTTAATTATTTAGCCAATTTTTTAATTTCAACTCCGATCCCATTTTTTATTTGGGCATAAATCTATAACTTTGGGCTTCAACAAAAACGGAAATGGTGTCTTCCTACTCAACCGCCCTAAAAAAGCTGATGGCGCCTACAAAAAATTAATTGACCCGCAGGGTTCGCTGCGCTTTTTTTGTAGGAGATCTCATGAAAAACAAATTTTTAAACACTACCCAATTAGTCACTTTCAGGCATTTGATCCGCTGGACGGTCATTACCGTGCCCATTGCTTTTGCCATAGGCTGTATGATAACCCTGTTTTTATGGCTGCTTAACCTGGCTATTAATTTCAGGTTTGCCCACCCCGAGGTGCTTTATTTTTTACCTGTTGCAGGTATAGCTATTTACTTTGCCTATAAATGGTGGGGCGCAACGGCGGCTAAAGGCAATAACCTGATCATGGACGAGATCCATAACCCCGGCGGCGGCGTCCCTAAAAGCATGGCTCCGCTTATATTGATCTCAACTGTGGTTACGCAATTATTTGGCGGATCGGTAGGGCGCGAGGGTACAGCCGTGCAAATTGGCGGTAGTATTGCGCAAATGTTTAGCAAATGGTTCAGACTTAATGCAAATGATAACAGGGTGATCCTTACCGCCGGCATAGCTGCCGGTTTTGGCGCCGTATTTGGTACCCCGTTAACAGGCGCCATATTTGCTATGGAGGTTTTAAGTATCGGTCGCATTCAATATACAGCGCTGGTGCCTTGCCTGGTGGCAGCCATTGTAGGCGATGTAACCGTATTGGCCTGGGGTGTGCATCATGAAACTTACCATATCGCTATCGTCCCCGCAGGGCATAATATATTATCCGCTTATTTGCCGCTTGATGTTTTGCTGCTGGCAAAGGTTATTGTAGCCTCCATAGTGTTTGGGTTAACCAGTTACCTGTTTGCAGAAACCGTACATGGCGTAAAAACAGTATTTAACAGGTTCGTGACAAAAAAATGGCTGATACCGTTCCTGGGTGGCTTAATCGTGATTGGCCTGACACTGATCATTGGCAAACCTGATTACCTTGGGCTGGGCGTTAAAGCGCCGTACCCGGGTGCCATAACCATATCTTCTGCCTTTAACGCCGGCGGCGCGCATCCCTTAAGTTGGTTATGGAAAACCGTTTACACTACCATTACGCTGGGTACGGGCTTTAAAGGGGGCGAGGTAACACCGCTGTTTTATATCGGCTCAACATTGGGTAATAGCTTATCTGTTTTAATGAACGCGCCGGTAAGCCTTTTCGCGGCTTTGGGTTTTATAGCCGTATTTGCAGGCGCTACCAATACGCCACTGGCCAGCACCGTTATGGGGGTCGAGCTTTTTGGCAGCGAGTATGCCTTGTTCTTCGCGGTAGCTTGTTTTACCGCTTACTTTTTCAGCGGCGAGTCGGGTATCTACAGTTCTCAGCGCATTGCCGTACCTAAGATCTTTGATGATGAATCGGCCGCAGAAAGCATAGCGGATGCCGAACAATCCAGGCAAAAAAAGATGCGCAGAAGGATAGCTAAATATCGCGTTAGCCGCAAAAAATAGGTCTGCATCCGACAGGTATAAATGCCGTAATTGCTTTTTTACATAATCCTTGCATTAAAATAGCATAAATATGCGTTAGTAAACTAATTTTACCGGCTGTAAACCTGTGTGTAAAATTATTGGATCCGGCTTTTTTTAAATAATCTTGTCAAAAATTTACTTGCTATGATTGCCTTTATTATTATCAATGTTATTTTCTGTTTATCGTTCCTGGTATTCGCGTACCTGAACCTTAATGATATTGACTGGTATTTATGGGTGCCTATATATGTAGCGGTAGCGGCATGCTGCGGGTTAGCTTGTTTTGGGATGTATTATCCTAAGGTATATCTGGGGCTTACCGCTTTTTATTTGATCTACGCGGTTAAGCTTTTCTTTGAGAAGGATGGTGTTAAAGACTGGATCGTTAAATACCGTACCCCAAGCCTGGTTGAAACCATGCAGGCTGAAAAACCTTTTATTGAAAACACCCGCGAGTTTTTTGGCTTGCTGATCATATCCGGCGCATTGATCATTGATTATTTTGTGGTGATGTATATTTAAGCAAAACGTGGAAGAGATCAGATCGATATTGAAAGAAATTATAAGGGCCAATACCACGCCCGATGTTTTTGCCTGGCTGGGTGAAAAGCGCCCTTTAAATACCGCCTTTGTATTGCTGCCCCGCAAAACGGGCAAAGCGGTTATCAACATTACTGCCGAGCAAAACGCGCAAATAAGCGCCGCCGTACCGGGTTTTACGGTAGATGGGTGGGGCATTGACCGTCTGGGCCGTGCTTACCTGTTGTTGAATGTTGACGCGGCAGATAAAGCCGAATATTTCCGTGTTATTGAAGCCTTGTTTTTAGCGGCTGAAATGGGCGAACTGGTGGCATTATATTCTACCCTGCCTTTATTGGCTTACCCGGAGATCTGGGTGAAAAGATGCTCGGAAGGGATCCGCAGTAATATCGGGATAGTGCTTGAAGCCATTATGTATCATAACCCCTACCCGGCACAAAACCTGGATCAAAGCGCGTGGAACCAACTGGTGCTGAAAGCGTTTTTTACCGATAAGCAGATCGGCAAGATCACAGGTATCGATACCCGTGCCAATAAAGAGCTTGCCTATATCCTGAGCGACTACGCGCATGAGCGCTGGGCCGCGAAGCGCGAGGTTAACCCGAGCTTATGGCGGTTGGTCGGCCCGTTTATAGATGATAAATTGTTTGAAGATGTCAAGCGTTTGTTTGACGATGGTAACCTGGTCGACCGCAAGGCCGGCGCGCTGGCTATCAGCCAGTCAAACTACCCGCCTGCAAAAACGTTGTTAAATAAATACCCTGAGCTGGCAACAGCTATAGATAAAGAAAACTTAAGCTGGGATACTTTCACCGGCCAATAAATACAGAAAGATATGTGTTGTACCCATTCGTTTGAAGAAGTAAAGTCTGAGCCACTTTCGCCGCCGGTTAGCCTGGATGGCATAAAAGGCATGAAGTTTTTTGATCCGCATGTGCACATGACGTCGCGCACAACCGACGATTACCAGGCCATGGCCGATGCCGGTGTGGTAGCATTGATTGAGCCTGCATTCTGGCTGGGACAGCCGCGTACAGGTATAGACAGTTTCCGCGATTATTATAGCAGCCTGATTGGCTGGGAGCGTTTCCGCTCGTCGCAATTTGGGATCAAACATTATTGCACCATCGGCCTTAACTCGCGCGAAGCGAATAATGAAGCCTTAGCCGAGCAGGTGATGGAGATACTGCCCCTGTTTGTTTACAAGGAAGGCGTAGTAGGCATAGGCGAAATAGGTTTTGACGACCAAACCGCCGCCGAAGAAAAATATTACCGTCTGCAATTAGAGCTGGCAAAAGAATCGGGCCTGCCTGTACAGATCCATACCCCGCACCGCGACAAAAAAGGCGGCACAAAACGCAGCATGGATATCGCGCTGGAGCATGGCCTTGATCCGTATAAAGTGATCGTAGACCATAACAACGAAGAAACCGTAAAAGACGTTTTGGACCGTGGTTTTTGGGCGGCGTTTACCATTTATCCGTTCACCAAAATGGGTAATGAGCGTATGGTGGATATCGCCAAACAATATGGCTCGGAGCGCATCATGGTTAACTCGGCCGCCGACTGGGGCATCAGCGACCCGCTGGCTGTACCCAAGACTGCCGCGCTGATGAAGATCCGAGGAATTAGTGACGCTGATATTGAGCTGATCACTTACCGTAATGCCATTACCGCGTTCGCCCAAAGCGGCCAGATTGATGAGGCTGATTTCGCGTCGGTGGGTAATACCATAGATCAAAGCCAAAAATTTGAAGGTAATACCATTTTGCGTGGCGGCCAGCAACCACGGGTAGATAAATCATCCATTATTATTAGCTAATATGGCAGGTAAATTAACCGTTTATTTAAGGCTGATGCGCCCGGCAAACATCGTAACCTCGGTTGCTGATGTGCTGGCCGGTATAGCTATAGCCGGTTATTTTTATCACCTTACTTTTACTACTAATAGCTTTTATCCTATCATACTGCTGTGCCTGTCCACCATCGGTTTGTACGGAGGCGGTATTGTTTTTAATGATGTTTTTGATGCCGAACTGGATAAGGTAGAACGCCCCGAACGCGCCATCCCAAGCGGACTTGTAAGCTTAAAAGAAGCAACTTTTTTAGGCACGTTTTTATTATTGTGGGGTATTGGGTTTGCTTTCTCCTACAGTAATCATGCGGGGGCTTTAGCGGTAGGCATAGCTTTTTTTGCATTGCTGTATAATAAGGTAAGCAAGCATTACGCGTTTGTTGGTCCGCTAAATATGGGTTTATGCCGCGGTTTAAATTTATTGTTGGGGATAAGTATTGCCGTAACCATGCTTAATCATTTTTATTACCTGGCAGTAGTGCCAATTTTGTATATATTCTCCATCACCATGATTAGCCAGGGCGAGGTACATGGCGGCAATAAGCGTAACCTGTATATAGGCGGGGTATTATATGCCATCGTTATTTGCGCCATACTTTATTTTGCCATCAGCTATGAACAATCGGCAGCCATTATATTTTTGCTGCCATTTGCATGGATGATCTATCGGCCATTATTAAATGCTATAAAGAATCCCGTTGGCCTCAATATCGGCAAAGCCGTAAAAGCGGGCGTTATCTCCCTGATATTAATGGATGCAGCCTGGGCAGCAGCATTTGGCGGTATGTGGGCAGCTATATTTATTGCCTGCTTGTTGCCTGTGTCAATGCGGTTTGCTAAGGTTTTTGCGGTTACGTAGGCGGCTTGATAGGAGGCTCCTATGGAGCCAAAATATATTAATTTTAGATTTCTATAAACACGCGGCTCCATAGGAGCCGCGTGTTTATAGAAAAAATAAATGAAACGACAAGGCTCCATAGGAGCCTCCTAAAGTTAACAACTGTTATTCAATAAAATCAAACAGAAACCTTTCTTCAAAAGAGATTTCAAATTTTTCTAATAGGTCCAAATACTCTTGCCTGAATGTTTTCTTTTGATGATGCGCTTCTTGATTTAGCACATATTTAATCACTGCATCAATATGCGATTGCGAATAAGAAAACACCCCATACCCTTCTTGCCAACTAAATTTGCCCTTTATCCAATTTTTGTTGTTGATAAATTCATTGCTTTCTACTTTGATTTCTTTTACAAAATCAGATATAGCTATTGTTGGCTTAAACCCCACAAACAAATGCACGTGGTCTGGCATACAATTAATAGCAAGCATTTTTGCCTTTCTGGTTTGTACAAGAGCAGTAATGTATTTATGTAACTCGTCTTTATGTTCTTTAGGGATAAGGCTTTGCCTGTTTTGCACTGCAAATACAAATTGTAGATAGATTTGTGAAAAGGTATTAGCCATGGTTTAGCTAATATATAAATTTTAAGACAACCATAATGAAGCTGGTTTTATGTTTTTCATTAGTAGTATGCTTGTATAAACTATTTTGTTATGATTTTATACCTAAGACAGCTATCTTAATAAAGACTTTGTGCAGTATGGAGATATCTAATAAGGAGGCTCCCATGGAGCCGATTGTTTTATTTCTATTTTCTATAAACACGTGGCTCCTATGGAGCCTTTTTATCTCGTTTAGCTCCGTAGGAGCACCCTGTTTATAGAAGAAACAGTTAAGAGATTGCCGGCTCCATAGGAGCCACCTGATAAATTTATTCTACTATCAAAACTAATCCTATTCTAATCCAAACTCAATATTTTCGTCAAATTTTGGTTATATAGGGGATATTAATTTTATGTTTTAGATATTCGCTTTTAGATATGGAATTTTTGCAGCAGTCGTTTAGTGTAAAGTTTGAGTACAAGGTATTTTTTACTACAGGTCTTTTTGAGTTAACCAATACGGGTTTTAATGATTTTTTAGAGGCTGATTCAACATCGGCATCTGTAAAAAAAATATTGTTCGTGGCCGACCAGGACGTACTTAAAGCCAACCCTGCACTGACTGGCCAGATCAAAGCATACTTCAATACCTATAAGGCTGCCCAACTTATCCCCGAGATCATCGTAATGCCCGGCGGCGAGATCGTCAAAAACGACGAAAGTTATTTCAGTAAATTGCTGGATATCATTAACCATTACAACATCGACAGGCATAGCTATGTAGCTGCTATCGGCGGTGGTTCGCTGTTGGATATGGTGGGTTATGCAGCCGCGGTCGCGCATCGCGGGGTAAAACATATCCGCATCCCTACTACGGTGCTTTCTCAAAACGATTCGGGTGTCGGGGTAAAAAACAGCATTAACTATTTCGGTAAAAAGAATTTCCTGGGGACGTTTGTTCCGCCGGTAGCGGTGTTTAACGACGACCGGTTTTTACTGACCCTGAGCGACCGCGATTACCGCTCTGGAATAGCAGAAGCTATCAAAGTTTCGCTGATCAAAGACGATTCATTTTTTGAATGGCTTGAAAATAACGCGTCCGCACTGGTGGCCCGGGATAGGGACGTTATGAACATATTAATAAAACGCTGCGCCCAGCTGCACCTGAACCATATCGCCGGGCTGGACCCGTTTGAAAAAGGTTCATCGCGCCCGCTGGATTTTGGGCACTGGAGCGCGCATAAATTAGAGCAGCTAACCAACTTTAAGGTATTACACGGGGAGGCTGTCGCGATGGGTATAGCGCTGGATACGGTTTATTCTAACTTGTCCGGCCGGTTATCAGCAGACGAAACGCACCGCGTAATCAATTTAATTAAGAAGATAGGTTTTGAAATTATGCACCCGTTACTGGAAGTGACAGGCAGCGACAGCCCGATACTGATAGGCCTGCAGGAATTTAGGGAACACCTGGGCGGCGAGCTGACCATTATGCTGTTAACCCGCATTGGCGTAGGGATAGAGGTGCATGAAATGGATGCCGCGTTGATCAAAAACGCGGGTGAGATACTGAAGACAGAATACGCTGCGTTGAGTGCGGTATAAGAATAAAAAGCGCGGTGGACAGCGCGATTCCCCTCTTGAGAGGGTGGAGGGGTGTGTTCTTCGTAAATAACACACCCCTGCAGCCACACGGTCCGACGCTCCCCCTCTCAAGAGGGGAACCAAAATAAAACCAATTGTACCTATGCAACTACCAACCGGACATTTAACCTACTGTACCAACATCCATCCCGGCGAAAACTGGCCTTCGCATTTTGCTGCTTTGAAGCAAAACTTCCCGGGTATAAAAGCGCAATTATCGCCTGATGCGCCTATGGGTATTGGTCTGAGGCTGTCGAATGTGGCCAGTACCGAGTTGGATCAATTTACGGCTATGAGCCAATTTAAGCAGTGGCTGGCCGATAACGATGCTTATGTATTTACAATGAACGGTTTCCCGTATGGTGAATTTCATCATATTGTTGTGAAAGACCAGGTACATGCACCCGACTGGACAACCAAACTGCGTGTTGATTATACATTGCGCATGTTCCGTATTTTATTTCAATTATTACCAAAAGGCATGGATGGCGGTATCTCTACGTCGCCGTTAAGCTATCGCCATTGGTACAGCACACAAGAAGAATTTAAGGAGGCGACCAGCCTTGCCACACGTAATATTTTGGAGGTGGCCGCTGTGCTGATTAAAAAATATCGCGAAACAGGTGTTATTATGCACCTGGACATTGAGCCGGAGCCTGATGGTATCCTGGAAACCGGCGAGGAGTTTATTCAGTGGTATGAGCAGGTGCTTTTGCCGATGGGCCGCGATATTGTTGCCAAAAAATTTGATGTGGACGAGGATGAAGCCGAAAACCTGATCAAACAACATATTACGTTATGTTATGATATTTGCCACTTCGCGATAGGGTACGAGGAGCATCAAAATATTATTGATCAATTGGCCGAAAAAGGAATTGAAGTGGGCAAGATCCAGATCAGCGCCGCGCTAAAAGCAGATCTGCCGCAGGATGCGGATCGCGAAGAGGTTAGGGCCGCGTTTGACCGCTTTGATGAGCCAACTTATCTGCACCAGGTAGTGGCAAAAAAAGTAACCGGGCATGTAAAACGTTACCCTGATTTACCCGAGGCTTTGGCTGATATCGAAAATCCATTAATGGTGCAATGGCGCGCGCATTTTCATGTGCCGATATTTACAGAGGAATATGGGCCGGTGCAATCTACTCAGTCGGATATTATGGATGTGTTGCGTATTCAGAAGAAAAACTCATTCACCAATCATTTAGAGGTGGAGACCTATACCTGGGGTGTTTTGCCCGATGCAAAGAAGTTGCCCATTAATGATTCGATAGCACGCGAACTGAACTGGGTTAAAGATCAATTATCAAATTTATCCTCATGAAGAAAACGGTTGTAATAGATGTTGTAGGTTTATCAAAATCTGTAATAGGCGAGCATACGCCGTTCCTTAAAAAATATATTGCCGAGAGGCATCTTACTACTATCGAGCCGGTTTTGCCCGCAGTCACTACATCGGTACAATCAACTTACCTTACCGGCAAGTGGCCTACGGATACCGGTATTGTGGGCAATGGCTGGTATGACCGTACCGATGCCGAAGTGAAATTTTGGAAGCAATCAAACAAACTGGTAAACGGCGACAAGATCTGGGATAAGGGCAAAAAAGAGGACCCTACATTTACCAGTGCCAATATGTTTTGGTGGTACAACATGTATTCGACCGCCGATTACTCGGTAACCCCTCGACCGCAATATTTGGCCGATGGCCGTAAAATGCCCGACTGCTATTCTGAACCTGCCGACCTGCGCGATGTGCTACAGGAAAAGTTAGGGCAGTTCCCGTTGTTTCAATTTTGGGGGCCGGGCGCCAATATCAAATCAACCCAATGGATAGCCGACGCGTCAATGTTGAATGACGACCTGCATAATCCTACCCTGACAACCATCTATTTGCCGCACCTTGATTATTGCCTGCAAAAGTTCGGTCCGGACACTGCAAAAATCAGCAAAGAATTGACGGAAATTGACGGGATCGTGCAAAAACTGGTGACTTTTTACCAAAAAAAGAACGCCGAAATTATTATTCTGTCAGAATATGGTATCGCGCCGGTGAGCAACCCGGTACATTTAAACCGGCTGTTTCGCGAGAATGGTTTACTGCAGATCCGTGTCGAGCGGGGATTAGAATTACTGGACGCTGGTGCGTCAAAAGCATTCGTAGTTGCCGACCACCAGATAGCGCATATTTATATTAATGACCCGTCGGTTACCGAAAAGGTTACTGCCCTGTTAAAAGGCGTTAAAGGGATCGAACTGATCCTGGATCGCGAAGCACAAAAGAAATACCATATAGACCATGAACGCGCTGGGGATATTGTGGTTGTAGCTGATGAAAATAGCTGGTTTACCTATTACTTCTGGCTGGATGATGCTGTAGCGCCTGACTACGCGCGTTGTGTAGATATCCACAAAAAGCCTGGCTATGACCCTGTCGAAATGTTCATGACCTCGAAGGGCCGGGCGGCCTATAAATTACTGCGTAAGCTGGCCGGTTTTCGGTATGTCATGGATGTGATCCCGTTGGATGCCACGCTCATAAAAGGCTCGCATGGCCGTACCAACATTGCTGATGAATACAAGGCGGTACTGATCACAGATGATGTGCAGAAGGATGTATTGCCTACGGATGTGTTTGATGTGATCTGGAAGAGTTTGAAGGGGTAATAACCGTTGCCTGTGTCCCCACAGGCAACTATGAAGGCTGTCTGTGAGGACACAGACAGCGGGAGTGCAATGAGTGGGGGCTTAATGAAAAGAATCTTTTATATTTGAATACGCTATTCCTTAACATATGAAAGAATACGATTTTGAATATACCATTCAAGGGATTGCTTATCTCTTACTTTTATCGTCTTTTATAATCCTTGCATTAACAACTTATATACTTCACATTCTTTTTCCAAATATATTATTGGTCGATATTTTCATATCTATAGCTATTGGCGTCGCATTTTTTCTGTTTAACAAGCATCGGATTAAAAGAAACGGGATAGCAAAATTATCAGACACAGGTATAATTTTGGAACTATCGGAGACTGAAGACTTTGCTTTCAATGACTTAAAATATTATTACATATATAATGGCAAAAACGGAATCGTTTTCACCTTGGGATTTTTAGATGGAACTAAATTGAAAATGGGCGCAAATAATAATTTCTGCAATGTTCAACCCTTTAGTGCTCTCCTGACAGATTTGCAATCAACAATTGAAAATTATAAAGTTCAAAATGCAAAAGACATTGTTCATTTAGAATCTATTCTTGCAAGGAAAAATTCAATATATATGTTGAGTTTTATAACGATACTGGTAATTCTTAGTTTTATATTTACCAAAATGCCTGTAATGATTATTTCAATAGCATTTACAATGCCCATTTTATTTAACTGGATTCAATATTTAAAATTGAAGCAAAATAACAAACTGGTAGATTTTTAGCATTCACATACTGGTCGAAGCTTACAGCTTCGTCCTAAAATAGAGCAAGCATTCTGCTTGTGTTGATAGACATAATATTAAGCTGAAAGCTTAATACATTTCAGGTCGAAGTTGCGCTAACGCTAAACTTCAACCAGTTATATAGTTTTTGGTTGCAATCATTAATGTGTCTCAGTTTAAAACATCCAAAATACAATCGACTTGTATACAGATATTTATAACTTTTTTAGCTGTAAATTTACTGACTTATGCTTTGTTACATTTTGTTTCACCGTTTTTTGGCAAATAACTTATTGTCAGTATATTAACTCAAAATCTTGTTTCACTTGTTTCACACTTTCGTGAAACAAACAAGTCGGAAAACAAGCATTTTTATTATCACGCCAATCCATGTAAATTACGCGCTCCAATTATAGCGCAAAATGATCCATAATTTTTCATTAAGTATCGTGATACTTGCTGCTTGCCTTGGTTTAAAGGCAAAGGCGCAGCAAACCAATCAAATCCAGCAAATGGCACCCGGTGTTACACGGGTAACCCTGGGCGAAACCGATAAGTTCTCGCCCTATAATATCCTGCAGGAAAAACCGAAACTGGCTGCCATGAGCCAGCTGCCCGCACCGGGTGTAACGGTTGATCCCAAAGCTATCCGTATTGAACTCACGCCGCGCGGTGCGGTAGTGCATATCCCGCTTGATGATAAAGAGGAGCTCTATGGCTTCGGTTTGCAGATGAACTCGTTCAGGCAGCGCGGATTAAGACGACGGCCCATTGTAAATGATAACCCGTTAAATGATCTTGGCTATACCCATGCCCCAACTACCTTTTATTTATCGAATAAAGGCTACGGCATATTCATTAATACCTCGCGCTATACCACGTTTTATACCGGTACGCATAAGCAGGTGAAGGGAAATGCCGCCGTAAATACAGCCGGGGGCAATGGAAAGGCACAATCGGTTGAAGATCTTTACAAAAATACAGGCAGCCAATCAGGTGAAGTGATCGTGGATATCCCCGGCGCGAAAGGCGGTGATGTGTTCATTTTTAACGGCCCGACTTTAAAAAATGCGCTGCAACGATATAACCTGTTTGCCGGTGGCGGCGCACTGCCTGCCATGTGGGGCCTGGGCATTCAATACCGTATGAAAGCTGATAGCAAACAGCAGGATGTGTATAATATGGCTAACTATTTCAGGGATAACCATATCCCATGCGATGTTTTTGGGTTAGAGCCCCAATGGCAAACCGCCGCCTACTCATGCTCATACGTTTGGAGCCCTGAACATTTCCCTGCCCCGCAAGAGCTGATAGATAAAATGCAGGCACAGGGCATCCACCTTAATTTATGGGAGCATGCCTATACCTCGCCCAAGTCACCAATATATGCCTCCTTAGCAAGCAGCGCGGGCGACTATAAGGTATGGAACGGCCTTGTGCCGGATTTCGCAGGTCCAACAGCGCCACAGATCTTTGGCGATTACCATAAAAAAACCTTTGTTGACCACGGCATCGCCTCATTTAAAATGGATGAATGCGATAACTCAAACATCGCCATGGGCGACCAAACCTGGGCTTTCCCCGAAATGTCGCAGTTCCCATCAGGCATTGATGGTGAGCAGATGCATCAGCAGTTTGGTACACTGTATTTTCAAACCATGTATAATATTTACAAAAAGGCTAACAAGCGCTCGTATTTCAATATCCGGTCGCTAAACGGTTTTGCGTCCTCATACCCGGTGTCGTTATACAGTGATACTTACGTTCATAAAGAGTATATCCGGATGATCAGTAATGCCGGTTTTTCGGGCTTGCTTTGGTCGCCCGAGGTTAGGGAGTCAGCATCTATAACAGAACTTTGTCGCAGAACACAAACAGCTATTTTATCATCGCAAACTGTATTTAATAGCTGGTATTTAAAAAGCCCGCCCTGGTTACAATATGACAGAGCCAAAAATAACCGCGGTGAATTATTACCTGACGCTAAGGAAGCGGAGGCGCATATTCGCACATTGTTAAATTTCAGGATGAGCTTCATCCCGTATTTATATTCGGCATTTGCAAAGTATAATCAGGAGGGTGTGCCGCCATTCAGGGCTTTGGTAGTTGATTATCCCGAAGATAAAAACACATATGATGTATGGGATGAATACATGATAGGCGATAATGTGCTTGCGGCTCCGCTGGCCGATAGCGCGTCGACCCGTAAAGTATATTTGCCTAAAGGTAACTGGTATGATTACAATACCAATAAAATGTATGCCGGTGGGCAGTCTTATGAGATTGCCACAGGGCTTGATCAGATTCCTATTTTTATTAAAGAAGGGACCATTTTACCCATTGCAAAGCCTGTAGAGTTTATTTCACCAGCAACTACCTTTGATATGACCTGTTACGTATATGGGGAAAATGTTAACCCTGCCCGGCTTTTTGAAGATGATGGAATAACGTTTAACTTTGAGAACAACAACTTTAGCCTGCTGGATTTAGAATGGCAAAATAACAAAGGTAAAGTGGTACAAAAGGGACAGTATAAAAGCCGGTTGTACAATATTAAAGCGTGGGTAAAAATTTAGATAGCCGTGCTCATTCGTGTAATCATCAGCACATTTTAGGGATACGAAATGATAAAAATAGGAATAATTGGATTAGGATATGTTGGTTTGCCGCTTGCTATCGAGTTTTCAAAAAAATATGATGTAGTAGGGTTTGATATCAATGAAGAAAGAATTAAAGAGTTAATTGAAGGGAAAGACCATACGCACGAAGCACAAATTGATGATCTGAATTTTGTGCTTGGATCCAAAAAAACCGGCGTCTTGGGGCTTCAGCTTTCGGCTGATAAACTTTCTCTTGCAAGCTGCAACATTTTTATCATAACCGTCCCCACGCCAATTGATCAATTTAAGTCGCCTGACCTGTCCTCGCTGTTAGAAGCTTCAAAAATGGTAGGAGAGGTATTAAAAACTGATGATATCGTAATTTATGAGTCAACGGTATATCCCGGTTGTACTGAAGATGATTGCGTGCCGGTGTTAGAGCAGGTTAGTAAGCTTAAGTTTAACAAAGATTTTTTTGTGGGTTATTCGCCTGAACGGATCAACCCCGGCGATAAAGTAAACACATTAACAAAAATCAAAAAAGTAACATCCGGCTCAAACGATGAAACAGCCGAAATTATTGATAATCTATATAAATCAATAATAGTGGCAGGAACCCATAAAGCACCAAGTATTAAGGTTGCAGAAGCGTCTAAGGCGATTGAAAACGCGCAACGGGATGTTAATATTTCTTTTGTTAATGAGCTTGCCCTGATTTTTGACAGGGTAGGTATTGACACCAATGATGTGTTGGATGCTGCAGGAACCAAATGGAATTTCTTAAAATATAAACCCGGCCTGGTAGGCGGACATTGTATTGGCGTCGATCCATATTACCTGGCCCATAAAGCAGAAACATTGGGCTATCACCCTGAAGTAATCTTGTCCGGCAGAAGGGTAAACGACAACATGGGTGTTTTTGCTGCCAATAAAGCAATTAAGCTTTTAATAAAAAAAGGCCACCCTATAGCAGGAGCTAAAGCACTAATATTAGGTATAACATTTAAAGAGAATTGTGGGGATATCCGTAATTCGCGTGTTATAGATATTTATAACGAGCTAAAGGAATTTGGAATCGAGGTTGACGTATACGACCCAAACGCAGATAAAAAGAGCGTTAAACAGGAGTATGGAATCGAAATAATTGACCAGCTAAACGTTTTAAACACAAAAGTGAATTATTATGATGCAATAATTCTGGCAGTTGCACACAATGAGTTTCTGACAATGGATTTAAAAAAAATCAAGACAGATGCCGGGATAATTTATGACACCAAAGCGGTATTGGACAGGGCTATCACTGATGGAAGACTTTAAATAAAATGCCTTTATTTATTTTAGCATATGAAATAAAATGAAAATCAATTAGATATTGAGTTAATAGAAGTGATTCATTCAAATTTGAAATTTGTGCTTGATTTTATTCGGGTTGTGCCGTAAGTACCTAAAGCAAGTAGCTAATTATTTTAACGCCGAAAATGCAAAACATCTTTTAATTGCTTTGGAGAATAATCTTGAAAAGTTTGAGGCCCTAATGGCATCATAAAATGCAACAAGCCTCATCTGGCTTTTCAATGATTTTTTTGGAAACTAAGGGGCAAACATAATTATAAATTCATATTTTATTAATATTAACCTACTTTTATTAGCATATAAGTATAAATTTGCACCAATAATTAAAAAAAAAATAATTTTTCATTGTTGTAAAAGCAGTATTTATTATATTGCACCGTTATTTATAGTGTACTAAACATTAAATAAATTCTTACATGAGTAAAGCTTTAATCAAAAGACTATTTTTATTTGCTCCGGTACTATTTCTGTCATTCTCAATTATTTCCTGTTCAACTACAAAGAAAATTAAATATTTTGAAGATATTCCTGATTCAGGACAGCTGAAGATCGTACCGACATCCGCGTATATGGAACCCAAAATTCAGGTCGATGACATATTAACAATAATTATTTCTACCGTTGATCCTGCCGCTACCCAAAACATCAATCTCGGAAACGTTGCGGTAAGTGGATTATTAACAAGTTCTATGGCGTCTGCTAACTCACAATCAGTAGTAAGTGGCTATTTGGTGAACAAATCTGGCAATGTTGAAATGCCGATTTTGGGCGAGGTTCATTTGTTAGGACTTACGACCGATGAAGCAAGTAAAGTAATCAAAGAGAAGGCAAGTCAATTTTATAAGGATGCATCAGTAATAGTTAGGTATGCAAATTTTAAAATTACAGTTACCGGTGAAGTAACTAAGCCGTCTATTTATGTTATGCCAAATGAAAAAGTAACTATTTTGGATGCACTATCAGTAGCAGGCGACTTAACAATATATGGCAAAAGAGATAATATTTTATTATTGCGAGAAAATAGTGATGCTTCCAAAACTCCTTATCGCATTGATTTAACTAAAAGCAACATCATGAGCCAACCATATTATTACTTGCGCCAAAACGACTATATATATGTTGAGCCATCCCAAGGTAAAGCTGCGGCAAATGATATTCAGCAAACTCGTTCTATCGCTATTTTATCTTCAATAGTAACTGTTGTTATTGTACTTATCAGCAGAATTAATTTTTAAAACTACATGGATTATCCAAACAAAAAAGATTTTTTAAACCTGCCCGATGAAGAGAGTTTTGATTACAAGGAATTTTTGGGTAAAGTAATTGCAAAATGGTATTTATTTCTGATCAGTGTTTTTCTTTGCTTGTTGGCTTCTGTATTATATATAAAATATTCTGTTCCAGAATACAAAATTACCAGTAAGCTTTTGGTTGAAGATCAAAAAAATAGTGGGGGAGGAGCATTGAGCAATAATATGATAACAGATTTCTCAAGCCTGTTTGATTTACCAAGTAACGCTCAAAATGAGATCGATATTTTAAAGTCAAGAAGCCTGATGGAAAAGGTTGTTGATCAAATGCATTTAAACGTTACTCTGTTCAGAAAAGGTAGATTTAAATATGATGAACTATTTGATGATGCCCCCTTTCAAGTTAATATAATTTATAAAACGGACTCAGTAAATTCAAATGCATATAATATTGAAGTTTCGGGCAATGGGTTTATTCATCTGTTAGATGATAAAAATGATATAGATATCAAAGGGAAGTTTGGCGATACGCTAAAACTGAAAGGGTATGATTTAATATTCAGCGAAAAATCTAATAGTAAAATTTCCGGTAATTTTTTATTGACAATTGTTTCTAAAGATAGTAAAGTTGAGGCATTAACTAAGCAAATAGATGCACAACTGTCTGATAAGCAAAGTACAACTATAGATCTCGTTTTCAATTATTCTTTGTCAAAAAAAGGAGAGGTGATCCTACAGTCTTTAATGGACAATTATATAAAAACAAATCTTGAATATAAAGTCCAAACCGCTGACAGTACCGTTGCATTTATAAACAGGCGTTTGGTAATAGTGCAAAAGGAGTTATTAGGTGTGGAAAAGGATTTTTCAGGATTCAAACAACAAAACGACCTTGCCAATGTCACCGAGCAATCTAAGGCGCTGGTTACGAGTGCCAGTGACTATTATAATCAATTAAATGCCCAGGAAATACAACTAACTGTTGTAAATGATCTTGAGAAGTACGTTAAAGATCCTGCCAATAAAACTATTATTCCAAGTTCATTAACTGACCAGGACCCGGTATTTGCAAATGGTATCAAAAACTATAATGATTTGCTTTTGGAACGCGATAAGCTGAATTTGTCCTATAAAGACACTAACCCCGTTGTAATAAGTTTGGATGGTCAAATTGAAAATGTCAAAGAAAATTTAATAAAAAGTTTTGAGGCATATAGAAAGGGATTGCAAACGAGTAAGAACGAACTCAAAAACCGTAATGGTATATTTAATAATAAAATTAAAAGTGTCCCCGAAAAGGAACGTGTGTTTTTGGATTATTCGAGACAGCAGAATTTAAAACAAGAATTATATCTCTATCTATTACAAAAAAAGGAAGAGACGATGATTTCAAAAACTTCTACCATTTCGAGTGCCAGGATTATTGATAACGCAAAAAGTGATCAGGAACCGTATAAACCGAAACATTCTTTGATATACCTTATTGGGCTTGCAGCAGGATTAATAATACCAATAAGTTATATTTCCATTAGAGATAATTTGAATGTTATTATTATTTCTAAACAGGACATAGAAAAGCATACTCAGGTACCCGTGGTTGCGGAAATTGGGAATAATTCCGAAAAAAGTCATTTGGTTGTAGTTGAAAATTCAAGGACGATTATAGCAGAACAGTTCAGAAGTTTACGAACAAATTTACAATATGTAATTAAGCAAGGTGGGCCACAAGTGATAATGATCACATCTAATATGAGTGGCGAAGGCAAAACTTTTATTTCATTAAATATTGGAAGCGCTTTAGCTATAAGTGGTAAGAGGGTTGTTTTTTTAGAGTTGGATTTAAGAAAACCGAAATTATCAAATGCTTTGGAAATGGATAACCTTAATGGGTTCACAAATTATATTATTTCTCAGCAAGGCGATATTGATAGCTTTATCAAACCCACTTTGCATCATGAAAACTTGTTTTTAATGAGTTCTGGTCCTATACCTCCTAATCCTTCAGAAATTTTATTAAGCGAAAAATTCCCTTTATTAATAGATCAATTAAAGAAAGAATACGATTTTATTATAATCGATAGTGCTCCAGTTGGCTTGGTTTCTGACGCATTAATAATAGATAAATATGTTGATGTTAGTTTATATGTAGTAAGGCAGAAATACACTTTCAAAAACTCTTTAAGTAATTTAAACGACTTGATAAAAAACAATAAGTTAAAGCATGTTTATTTAGTTGTTAATGATATTGAAACTAAAAAAGGCGGATACTACGGCTATGGCTATGGGTCTTATGGTTATGGTAGTTATAACTACGGTGATTACGGTCAGGACGTAAAGAAATCATTTTTCGAAAATTTAATTGATAAGTTCAAGCGAACATAAAATTGGATGATGTTTGTCAGATATTTCTTTAAAGACTGACATTAAAACAATATTTTTTAAGGATGCTCATAGATTCAGAATGCCTATAAATTCAGATTCAAAAGAAATAGTCGTCGAAGGCAGAAAGAAATCCACATATTGGAATTTCGCATTTTTGAATATCGGGTTTTTGATAACCATTTTCAATGGAATGTTAATTATTCCTTTGTATCTCCATTACATTAACGGATCGGTTTATGGGGCATGGCTTGCAACCGGCAATATTTTAACCTGGATTACCATAGTTGATCCGGGCGTTGCTGGCGTTCTCTTACAACGGGTATCTTTTTCTATTGGCAAAGGTGATAAGAAAGAAGTAGGGTTGGCCATTACCTCTGGGATAATAATATCCTCTTTTTTATTTGTTGTTGCACTTTCGGCAGGTTTTTTATTGTCTTTATTTATTGCTAAAATAGCCAAGATTGACGGAAATTACCGTGACAGTATAATTGGAGCATTTCGGATTGCAATTTGGGGGACTGCATTTTCTTTATTAGCGGATACCTTCAGAAATATTATACTTTCCTATCAAAAAACTAAATGGCATGGAATACTTCTTTATTCTACATTAATAGCCTCAATTGCGTTAAATATTATTTTATTGGTATTTCATTTTGGTATTTATGCACTTGCATATACAAGCCTTTTCCGAGGTGTTCTTACTTTTGCATTTGCATTAATATATTCATTAATATTAATCAAAAGAAACGGTGTAAAATTTGATTTTAATTTAAAATATTTAAAATCTTTTTCGAATGTTTTTGCTTTCACATTTTCAAGTAGCTTATTTGAAACTATCGCCTCAAATATCGATCTAATTTTAGTATCCAGATATTTAGGACCTCATGCTGTAACCGTACTGGATCTGTCAAGACGGCCGGTAAGAATGGTAAGTGGGTTGGCTAACAATGTAACAATTTCTATGCTACCCTCTTTGCCACATTTGTTTGGCACAGGCGATAAAAAGAAAATATCTGCTACTGTGTTACGTGTTTGGACAATTATATTCTGGATATCGGGATTCATTATTGGTGGGTTTATTATTTTCAATTATAGTTTTAATCATAATTGGGTAGGTAGTCAGTTTTGGATAGGCAATACGAATAATATAGTATTATGTATTTCTATTTTATTATTTGCCATAGGATATAATCTATCAAATATCACATTGTCAATGGGTGATATACAAAACAATAGTATTATCACTATAATTAGAAGCATTGCTTATTTGATAGCTCTGTTTTTGTTAATAAAATTCTTTGGCTTGCTTGGTGTAGTTTTAGCGTTTTTTGTTCCGGTATTTATAATGATAGGGTATTATCCCCAAAAACTTTATAATGCCGTTTTTCTCGATAAAGAAGGTTCGAAACTACTTAATGAGGGTTTGCTATTGACAGCTATTATGATTGCCTGCATAGTAGTTTCGTTATTTTTTAAAATAGAATTATCATGGCTTAAATTATTTGCTCGCGCATTAATATATAGCATTGTATTTTTAATGGTGCTTTTCTGTTCAAGTAAATTATTCAGAAGTGAGGTTACTGGTATATATAACTTAGTAAAACTCAAATTTAAAAAGTGATTAATTATTATTTATCATGTGTTGTGAATTGATGCTATAGTTAAGTACATTAATTAGAAATATTAGATAAATGGATAAGAATGATGATAAATTGGTTAAAGAAGTTAAAACTAATGCCAGTGTGTTGTCTTTATCTTTTCCAATAAACCACAAAGGTGGTTTATTGGAAAAGATAAAGAGGAAAGTAAATAATCTTATAGTTAATAAGATAGAAGGTACAGTTTTTCAGTTTAAAGTTTATAAGTCTTACTGGCATTACCATTTCTTTAATCAATCGATAGAGGACTTCAAGCCGGATACTGATAAACACCATTATCTCTGTTTGAAACCTAATTACGGAGCTGGTATTGGACATCAGTTGGCTAATTGGAACGCTGGTTTATATTTTGGGGAATATTACAAACTTAAGTTTGCTCATTTTCCTTTTTCAACGGATAGATGGGAATCATTTTTAGGATTTGGTGAAGGCGAAGTTTGCGCTTCTGATTTAATAATAGATAAGACCTATAAAAAGGTTAACCTACCCAGGTTTAATTCAAATAGTCAGCCGGAAATTGATTTCATAGAGGAAATTATAGCCTCTTACAGTCGGAGTAAGGTTTTATTTATACTCGAATTAGATCAAAGTTATATGCGTCAGTTTGATACGTATAAGATATTGTCGGACAAATTCTTCGAAACAAATTCCAGAAAAAGTGATAAGCTGATATATGGCCCAGGTGATTTTAATATTGCGATTCACATCAGGCGCGGGGATATAGTCGAAATGAAGCAAAATGGAATTGCTAATGGTAATCAAAGATGGTTGGATAATAAATATTATGTGGATGTGTTAAGAACAGTACTGGACACATTGAAAACAGAGAGAAATATTAAAGTATTTCTGTTTTCACAGGGTGAACTGGATGACTTCAAAGAATTTAGTCAATTCAATAACATAATCTACTGTCTTGATATGGGAGCCGTTGAATCTTTTTTACATATGGTTAAAGCCGATTTGCTTATTAGTAGTAAAAGTTCATTCTCTTATAAGCCGGCGCTGATTAGTAGGGGAATAAAAATTTGTCCTGAATCATTTTGGCATCAATATCCCTCAACGGCTGATTATATTTTGGCTGACGACAATGGGGAATTTGATGTAAGCAAACTGACCACTGCAATCAATAACTACACAAATAATGATGTCAAATCTATTTAGTTATCATGATGTCGATAATCGGAAATATTTTAAGTGAAAATTATGGTTGTCAATAGCAAGTTTAAGAATCCCAGGTTTTTTGCGCTTGATTATTTAAGAGGCTTAGCTGCATTATCTGTAGTGATTTTTCACTATACTTATGGTTATGATAATGGATTGCATAAGTTAAGCAATAATAAATTTTATCTGACTTATGGCAATTTAGGAGTTCAATTATTTTTCATAATTAGTGGTTTTGTTATTTCTATGACTCTTGAAAGGACAAAGACATCATTAGATTTCTTTGTGTCCAGATTTTCAAGGCTTTATCCTGCATATTGGGGTGGGATGTTTTTGACAATCATCTTTGTTTCGCTTTTCGCAAATCCATTTGAATATGACAAAGTTACTTTAAAACAGATTTTGATAAACATAACGATGCTACAGCATTGGGTTAAAGTGAAGGATATTGATGCTGTTTATTGGACCTTAAGCGTAGAATTAACTTTTTATTTTTTGATGTGGCTGCTTTTTTATTTAAAAAAGTTAAAATACATAGAATATGTTTCAATAGCTTGGTTATTACTATCTTTTTTCGATTGGACGTTCGGATTACCAGGTAGAAACATATTAGAACAAATTTTCATTTTACAGTATATTCCAATGTTTATTGCAGGAATTGTTTTTTATAATATTAGAATAACAAGGAAAACCACACCTCTCAGGGTGTTTTTGCTTTTTTTTAGTCTTGTAGTAGAATCGATTATATTAAAAAAATTCACCCACTCCCTTATTCCAACATTCATCGTAAGCTTGTTTTATGTGTTTTTTATAGCTATTATAAAAGATTCTTTTGTGATAAAGGAAAATAAGATTTTATTGTTTTTTGGTAATATATCTTATAGCTTATATTTAATCCATGAAAATATTGGGTTAACTTTAGAATACCAGATTCGAAAGGCAACTAACTTGGAAATTTTATATGTAAGTATTCCGGTTATATTATCTGTTTTTTTGGCATACTTGTTAACTACGTATATTGAGAAACCCGCGATGAAGTATGTTAGAGATTATTATAGATCCTACAAATCAAAAAAAAATCAAAACTTGGATCAAGAAGGGCTTTTAAAATCAAGTTGACATTATCGATTATATAATCGTTTAAGTATTAGATAAATATGATAACATTTCCGTTAAAGACGATCAAAAAAGTAAGCAGTATAATAAATCCGGATCAATCAAATTTTGGACGGAATTGGAAAATGTTCCCCAATAAACAGTACGCTTCCGATTTAATATATAAAACTTTATTAGATGATAAGCCAGCTATGATTGCTAGATTAGGATCAACAGAAGCCTTATGTGTTACCAATTATCTGGGAGTTAAGTACCCTGAGAAATTTAAAAATGCAAGTACTTATATTAAAGGGCAAACTCCGCCGTGGTGGTGGGAATCATCAACAATTAGCCAAATGCAAAAATGGTCAGGATTTTTCCCGGGCGATATAGATAAAGTTGAAGCGTTCTGTGAGTTAATGTTAGACGATTTGGAAAATATAGATATCTTAGGTTCGTGGCTTAAAGAGGAAATATTTTTTAAAGAGCAACTTGCAAACGCTAAACAAGTAATGCTTGAAGATTTAGAACCTTTCTTTGTTAATAGGCCCTGGACTGCAGCTTTAGAAAACAAGAAAGTGTTGGTTGTACATCCTTTTGAGGAAACCATAAGACATCAGTTTTTAGTTAAAGATAAATTGTTTGATAATAATTTATTGCCTGATTTTGAATTACTAACAATTAAAGCGGTACAAACTATTGCAGGAGAAAAATCGAATTTTAATGATTGGTTTGCTGCCCTTGAACATATGAAACAGGAGATATCTGTTAAAGATTATGACATTTGTATTTTAGGATGTGGTGCTTATGGACTGCCATTAGCCTCTTTTGTAAAAAGCTGTGGAAAGAAAGCGATTCATTTGGGTGGAGCAACACAATTAATATTTGGGATAAAAGGAAAGCGTTGGGAAACTTTTATTGTATACCCGTATGAAAATCTATATAATGATTTTTGGGTGAGGCCAGGAGATTTGAATCGGCCAAAAAATGCTCACCTTGTTGAAGATGCATGTTATTGGTGATATAAAAATAGTTTTATTAATTAATGCAGATATTAACTTGTATATCTGCTCTTCGATATTAGTAAATGTTACAGATGTGAAAATTAGACAACTTGATAAATTTTATGTTTAGGGTAATAAAATACTTAATTGTTATAGCGATGGAGCCGTTATTGTCCTATATTAAGACAATTTATACGCAAGTCAAATTGATTAAAAACAATCCCACTTTAAAACTTTCGGGCAGGATATCTGCATATCGTACAACCTTTAGTTTATATAATTACATTTCAAAGAATACGACTATTCACAATTCAGTAATTGGTGATTATTCATACGTTGGGGCTGAATCTTTTATTGATAATACGAATATCGGAAAATTTACTTGTATAGGGCCTTGTGTAAAAATAGGTTTAGGCAACCATCCCGCCAGTGATTTTATATCTATCCACCCGATATTTTACTCAAAGGCCGCCCAAGTTGGAATCACGTTCGCTGATAAATCATATTTTACCGAATACCAGAAAACGCATATAGGTAACGATGTGTGGATTGGAGCTAATGCAATTATATCATCAGGGGTAAAAATAGGCGATGGGGCAATAATTGCTTCGGGTGCCGTTGTAACCAAAGACGTACTATCTTACGCCATAATGGGGGGAGTACCGGCTAAATTGATACGAATGAGGTTTAGTGAAAGCGAAATTCAATTATTAAATAACTTGTTGTGGTGGGATAAAGAAGCTGGTTTCTTAAAAGACAACTATAAGTTAATGCATAATATCGTTAATATAAGTACGTTGCTTTCATTGTGAAAACGGCAATATCAATTTATTGAATCATATATGCAAAAAGTTTTATTCATCTTATATAAAATACTTAAGAATATTGTTTTCTACATTAGGTATAATGTAGGCAATGTTTTTTCCAGATTCCTCTTTTATCTCAATAAAATAAATATTGGAGAATCTTTTCAGTCTATGGGGTTACCATATGTTTCCCTTAGCAGAGGCGGTAAAGGAACAATAGGCAATAATTTCAGAATGCATAATATTTTGTCTGGCAATCCAATCGGTCGCTCACATAAATGCGTTTTCGTTATTGGGCCAAAAGGTGTATTAACAATAGGTGACAATGTTGGAATAAGCTTTACCGCAATAAATTGTCAAAAACATATTCTTATAAAAGATAATGTGGTAATAGGGGGTGGATGTTGCATTTACGACTCTGACTTTCATCCCCTTGATGTAGGCAAACGTAATTCTAAAGATCAAGATAGCATTAAAATCGCAGAGGTTATTATCGAAGAAAATGTATTTATAGGAGCAAATTCAACTATTTTAAAAGGAGTTACCATTGGGATGAATAGCATTATTGGAGCTTGCTCTGTTATAACTAAAAATATACCTACCGGGGAGATTTGGGCAGGTAATCCAGCTGTTTTCATAAGGAAGATTTAATTTTAAAAACGTAAGATATTTGATATTGAATGAAAGGGCGTAAATGTTATTTTCTTTTAGCTGATCAGCCAACTCCTATTACATAGCTATATGATGAGATTATTTTAAAGTAATAATGAAGTATCAAAAGTTAATATTCTACTCATTTTTTGGTGTTGTACTAGGAGATGCTCTGTACTTTATAGGAAACAGTATTGGTTATAAAGACAATTCTTTGACACCATTTCTTTTCGTTTTTAGATACTCAGCTCTTTTTATCTTTATTTATATAGCCAAAAGAAGTTCTTGGAATGCAGACATCCCACGATCAATCTCAATACTATTAAAGGTCTTTCTTACGTGGAATATTATAACAGTAATAAGAGGCTTTTTCTTGGCTGTTGATTATTGGGATATAAAATTTGTTTTGGGAAGTTCAATGCTTTTCTTTTTAGTCCCCTTAACTTTTTTTGTAGGTAAAAATATAATATTTGTTCGCCTGGTTTTTAATTATGTGTTGAAGTATTTATTTGCGTTTGGTTTTTTAGTGATACCGCTGGCATTGGTTACTAATACAGAATTATATTCACGCTTAATGATACCAATAAGTGTTTTTATCGTTTTAGCGCCTTATTTAAAACCTAAATGGCAAAAATTAATTTTGCTTGTAGCAATAACTTCGATAATTGTAGTTTTTGATTTTCGCTCAAATATTATTAAAATCAGCATATCATTGATTTTATTAATAGCCTATTACTTTCGTAGATATATTTTATTATCATGGATCAAAACTGCTCAGTTCTTAATTTTTATTATTCCTTTAGTTTTTTTATCCTTAGCTGTTTCAGGGACTTACAATTTATTCGCCGAATCGAGTAAGACTAGTGTTACGATACAATCAAAAAAATATGGTAGCACACAAGAAGAAAACCTAACAGCCGATACACGTACATTTCTATATGTCGAAGTTTTTAAGACATTAAGTGATAAGGGCACTTTCCTTATAGGGGAGGGGGCATCAGGAAAATATAAATCAGATTATTTTGATGATATTGGAGATAACCGCGGACGTTATGGTTCGGAAGTTGGATTTCTTAACATTTTACTCTACTCTGGGATTATAGGATTTATAATTTATGGCCTAATTTTATTGATCTCATCCTACTATGCAGTCTACAGGTCAAAGAATTTTTTGTGTAAGATGTTTGGCATGCTGCTTATTTGCCGGTGGTTATTGTTTTTTGTAGAGGAGTATACAAATTTTGATTTGAATACTTTTTTCACATGGTTATTAATAGGGCTCGTCTGTAATGCTCAATTTCGAAACATGACTGATAGAGAATTAAAGCTACTTTTTAAGTTTTAAATTGAAAATGATGATTTACATAATTATACCGGTTTTTAACCGTAGAAATTATTCTGAGGCCTGCTTGAAATCTTTATTGTCACAAACAATCGACAACTATAAAATTATTGTTGTCGATCACGGTTCTACAGATGGCACTGCCGAAATGATAAAACAACGCTTTGAGCAAGTAATACTTGTACTTGGCGACGATTCACTTTGGTGGACAGGAGCAACGAACCTGGGTGTAAAAGAAGCACTGAAAAGATCAAATTCAACCGAAGATTTTATATTGACGTTGAACAATGATTTGATTGTTGAAAGCGACTATCTGGAACAGCTATTGAAAATTGATAAAGATAATAAACCGTGTTTAGTAGGTTCAATTTCGGTCTATCATTCTGATCCTGAAAAGATACAATTTGCAGGTATTATTTGGGACAGGACTTTTGCAAAATATAAAAGTAATCCATTAATCAAACAGAAATATAGTGATTTAAAAAACGAGACAGATTTTATCGAATCCGATTTGCTAACCGGCCGTGGTACACTTATACCTATTGATGCTTTTACAAAATATGGTTTGTATGATGAAAAAAAGTTTCCTCACTATGCCGCAGACGAAGACTTTTCTTTTGTTTGCAGGCAACATGGGTTTAAATTGCTGATTGCAACAAAAGCAAAAGTGCTTAGTCATGTTACAGAAACAGGATTAAATTTTAAATATAAAAAAATAGGACTATTTAAATTTTTGAAAACCCTTTCATCAATACGTTCGCCAAACAATCTCACCATAAGATATAGATGGGCTAAAAAGAATGCTCAGATACCTTATTTATATTTCTTTATGGATGTATCCCGGATCTTTGGCTCTTATTGTAGAAATATGCTTTTAAAAAGATAATGAATGGCTTTAGCATCCTCAAACAAAATTATAATGGAATATCAATTAGCCCCTCTTGCAATTTTTACTTATAAAAGGCTCGATACTTTAAAAAATTTAATCGAATCGTTATATAAATGCGATAGTGTTTCAAAAACAGCCTTGTACATATTTTCTGATGGTGCTAAAAAAGCTGAAGATGTTGAACAAATAAATAAAGTAAGAGATTTTATAAAACAAATAAAAGGTTTTGAAAGCATCAAATTGGAGTTTTCAGATGTTAACCGCGGGCTTGCAAAGTCAGTTATGTCGGGAGTATCGAAGGTAATTCAGGAACATGACAAAATAATTGTCTTGGAAGATGACCTCATAGTCACTCCTAATTTTCTTTTGTTCATGAATCAGGCGCTAAACAAGTATTCATCAAATAAGGAAGTTTTTTCTGTATCGGGGTATTCATTCGATTTGAAAAAAATAGACAATTACGATTACGACGCTTATTTTTTAAACAGAGGTTGGTCCTGGGGCTGGTCAACATGGAAGGATCGTTGGGGGGAAATTGATTGGGATGTTAAAAGCTATGATGATTTCAAAAGCGATCAAGAATTGAGGCGTAAATTCAACAAAGGTGGGAGCGATCTGAGCTCTATGCTTAGCAATCAAATGGAAGGCAAAATAGATTCATGGGCAATACGCTGGTTTTATCATCAGTTTAAAATAAATGGTTTAACAGTTTATCCGGTTTATTCAAAAGTATTAAATATGGGTTTCGATCAATTTGCTACTCATACAAAAGGTTCAGGTAACAGGTATACCCCGAAAATATCTCAAACCGAAAAAAAGGATTTTAGGTTTCCCGAAGAATTGCAGGTTGATAAATACTATCAGAAGTGTTTTCAAAGGAAAATGGGAATCATGGCTCGAGTGGGATCTAAAATAACGACCATATTTTCAAAATATATAAAAACAAATTAGGGAGATGCTATCATATATTAAAAAAATTTTAAAATCTCTTCGGGATATATATTTGGCAAAGGTAAAGTGGCGTAAATATAAAATTGGAAAAAATTTTCACGCAGCAAGAGGGGTATTTCTTTGGGCCAGAAATGGTATTAGCATAGGTGATAATTTTTATATCGGTAAATATTCCATCATTGAGTGTGATGCCCAAATAGGTGACAATGTTATTATTGCAAATAATGCTGCTTTAATTGGAAGATACGATCATCATTATCAGCAAATAGGCGTTTCAATCAGGTTTGGTTTACACATAGGTGATCCGGAATACGACTGGTTAGGAGCTAACCAAATAACCATAATTGAAGAAGATGTTTGGATCGGCTTTGGTTCAATAGTTTTAAGCGGAGTAACTATAGGAAAGGGTAGTATTATTGCTGCGGGATCATTGGTGACTAAAGACATTGAAGCATATTCTATTTATGGGGGGCATCCTGCTAAGAAAATTAAGAGTCGCTTTGAATCATCGATTGATCTTGAATTACATATTAAGAAATACAATAAATTCAAAAATAAAAATAAATAAAATTGAATTAATAAGTAATAAATATTGACATTTTGTTTAAGAAAATGATTTTTAATTTTATTTTTGTTAAGAAATGTAGTTTATTAATGGAATTGTCAAAATTAGAATTGTCGTAATATTTAAAACATGTCAGAACCACTATTTGTTACGACAATAGGATTTAAAGTCTTTTCAGACGACTTGCAGAAAATCGCCATCACAGGCCAGGGAACAAGGGTTATAAACACGATTAGCCCTAATTCTTATGGTATCTCTACAAAAGATGAGTTATTTGAAAATGCACTCAAAAAAAGCGATTATCTTGTTTTAGATGGAGTATATTTTGCATTTGCCCCAATGTTGTTGCAAGGTAAAAATATCAAAAGAAACCAAGGGCCTGATGTTTTTTACCATTTTATGCAAAGGTTGCAGGACATAAAAGGTAAAGCTTTTTTTTTGGGCTCATCTAATGACACACTTCAAAAGATAGAAGATCGGATTAAGCGCGAATACCCCCAAATTAATGCACGTTTTTATTCGCCTCCATTTACAGCCGAATTTAGCAGCGAAGAGAACTCATTAATGGTTGCGGCGGTTAAGGAATTTAAGCCTGATGTATTATTCGTCGGAATGACATGCCCAAAACAAGAAAAATGGTCAATACAACACAAAGAAGCTTTAAAAGCAGGTTTGATAATTAGTATTGGAAATGTTTTTGACTGGTTTGCCGGCACGCAAAAGGCAATACATCCTATATGGTTTAAACTGAGGATAGGTTGGCTTGTGCGTATTTTTTTACGTCCGGAAATTTTCAGAAGAAATATAAAAAATCAGATGAAATTTTTCGGAGATGTTTTGTTAATGTTTTTAAGACTAAAGAAAAT
>JAQBOP010000255.1 GCA_028287975.1 Mucilaginibacter sp.
ATCCTTCAACTTATATATACGGCAATACCATATTAAAGGTGGGACAGCCCCTGGGCTTACTTTACGGTAAAGTTTTCGAAGGCATCCTTAAAACACAACAGGAAGTTGATGATTACAAAAAAACAAGTTACTACGCTGCGTATGCTATACCATTTACCGGTATTGGTGATGCAAAATATAAAGTAACCGGCATACCTATTGCCCCTGGTTTTACACAATCTTTTTATGCCAATGATGTAATAGGCCATGCCCAACCAAACTATTATGGCGGATATACAAACACGATAAGGTATAAAGACTTTTCGCTAACCGCATTGGCAACTTTCTCCCAGGGCGGGGACATTATTTACGTAGCAGATATTCAGAACCTCGATCTTTCATCGCGCGGCAATAAAGGTGTGAGCATTTTAGGCAGGTGGACGCCGGAAAACCCAAATGCGACCAGGCCAAAATTAGTGTTGAACCAAAGCGCCTACACATTTGGAAGCAGCTTAAATATTTATAAAGCATCTTATGTTAAAATCAAGTCGGTTAGTTTGAACTATCAGCTTCCAAAAAAATTGCTTGATAGGCTGAAGATATCCAGCGGGTATTTATATGTTTCGGCAACTAACCTGTTCACCTTCACCAAATACCCGGGTGCTGATCCGGAGGTAAGTAATGATCCATACAGTTTAATTGGCGGGTATAGCGATTCCGGTGGTTATCCAACAGTAAAACAGTTTAGTGTCGGTCTTCGTTGCGGATTTTAATTTTGAAAAAAACATGAAAAAATTACTCACATATATAATAATAAGCTTTATTGGTTTGGCCATTTTCTCCTGCAAAAAGCAGTTGGATGCATTGCCTAAAAATGCGAAGGTTGAAGGCAACGTTATTGTTGACCAGCTAACAGCGCAGGTTGCATTAAATGGCGTATATTATGATTTTGCCGATGCCTCAACTACCTCTACAGGCTGGCAGGGGCATGAGGTTTTACCGGCCAGCCTTGCCGGTTATGTAGAAAACGGGTTTGGATTTTCAAGTTCTGACCTCAACCAAAATTTTCTGATCACCGCCGGTTATCCCGGATACTGGAATGAATGTTATAATACAGTAAACGCGGCCAATGGTTTCATCCAGGGCATCACCCCTATTGCAGATGCAAAATTTACCGGTACACGTAAAAAACAAATGCTTGCCGAAGCCCGTTTTTTGCGTGCCTATTCGCACTTTAAAATTCTTAATTTTTATGGCGAGTGGTACAAACCTGCCAGCAACCTGGGGATCGTAATACGCGATAAACCGTCAGTTTTAAACACCATACCAAAAGCGCGCAGCAGCGTTAAAGACAGTTATGCTTTTATCATTGGTGATCTTGATTATGCTATTGCCAATTGCCCTGACTCTAACCAGGTGTTTTATGCAAGCAAATGGGCGGCCATGGCATTAAAAATGCGCGTACTGATGTGCAGGGCGGCAAATGAAGATTATGCACAGGTAATTAGTCTTGCTGAAACACTAAAAACCGGCCCTTATGCGCTTGAGGACAAACAGGAAGATATTTTTCATACCAAGGGGTTAACCAGTAAAGAAGTTATTTTGGGCATAACACCACAGGCCACACAGGTAAGTGATTACTATAACAAAAGCAGGCAATACTATCCCGGGGCGTCATCGCTTTATTGCGGAAACGGGCGTCTTAAAGCGATTTATGACCATGACCCGCGCGCGGCCTGGATGATTGGCGGCGCACCGGATTATGCAGCCTATTATGATTCTACGCAGGTTTATTTCATGAAATATATCATACAGAAGAATCAACCAACTACAGTATCAGAAAGTGACTATGCATTTCGACTAACAGAAATCTATCTTTTAGAAGCTGAAGCTATTGTGCGCTCGGGTGGTAGTATGTCAGATGCCAAGCAATTGGTACATACCATTCAGTCAAAAGCGGGTATTACAGCTACTTTAAATAACACAAATTATCTGGCGGTTGAAAACGCGAATACTACCGATTCACTATTAATGGAGATTTTTAAGGAAACTGTCCGAAGTTTAGTGGCTGAAGATGGCAGTGAATGGAATGCATTATTACGTTTGCCGTTTGAGACGGTAAAGGAGATCAAGCCCACCATAACCTCGCAAAATCAATATATACTGCCGGTGCCGATAAATGAATTTTTATATAATCCATTGTTCGGCGATCAAAATCCCGGTTACAGTAAAACTCAATAATTAAATCATAGGTATTTATGGCAATGCAGGTGTTTAGAGCCTGTATTGCCATAATGCTTTAATCCTATAATTATGAAAACATATTTTATAGCTACTCTACTATTGCTGGCCGGCTCGTCCGGTTTTTGCCAGCAAAATAATTTCAGTTTAAAAGGGAAGATAAATGGCCAGGATAACGGCATGATCTACCTGTACTTGATAAATGATGCCAAACTAAATAAAGACAGTGCTACCATACAACACGGGGCATTCGAATTTAAGGGTAAATTAAATGAACCGACGGAAGCTTTTTTAAGTACGAATAAAAACGCGCAGTCGCAATATGAACCTACTTCGGGTTTAATTTACCTGGAACCAGCTGCGATGACGGTAGAAATATCAGCGGGTGATTTTAAAAAACTATCGGTAACAGGATCTGAAACACATGCCGAATACCGGGAAGCTGATAAGCCGGTACAGGTAATTTTACAGGAATCCAAAACGCTAAATGACGAATACAATCAGCTTAACATGGCTTTTATAAACGCCAAAAACGCGGGTAAGACAGATAGTGAATTGGATGAGCTTAAAAATAAAGCACAGGCTATGCATGATCAGTTATCAGTTTATGGTGAACGGATACATAATGCAAACATGGCATTTATTGATACTCATCCTAAATCATATTATACAGCGTATCTGCTTCGCTATTATGTGCCGTCTATGAAGTTACAGCAGGCAAACGCTTATTACAATAAACTGCCGGATAACGTTAAGCAAAGCAGCTTTGGCAAAATCCTTCAATCCGACATTAAAACCCTGCAGGGAGGGTCGCCGGGCAGCGAGGCTTTTGTATTTAGCAAAAATGATCTTAAGGGAGAAAAATTTGATCTTGCAGACTATAAAGGAAAAAAATATGTGCTGATAGATTTTTGGGCAAGCTGGTGTGTTCCGTGCCGTGCCGGCAACCCTCATTTATTATCGTTATACAGTAAATACAAAGATAAAGGGCTGGAAATAGTTGGCGTGGCAGATAATGATCATGATCTGGAAGATTGGAAAAAAGCTGTAGATAAAGACGGGATAGGCGTATGGAGGCATGTACTGCGCGGCATTATATTTACACCAACTGGTTACGATAAAACCAATGATATTTCAGAACACTATGGGATCCAATCATTACCAACAAAAATATTGGTTGACAAAACCGGTAAGATAATTGGCCGCTTTGGAGACGGGGGTGATAACGAAGAAGATATGGATAAAATGTTGGCTTCTGTTTTTAATAATTAGCACATATCTACCAACCTTACTATAATTTCATCATAACATAAAAAATCATGAATACAAAAAGAATATTTTGCACCCTTACATTTCTTGGGCTTTTACAATACGCATCCGGCCAAACTGCAAATACAGGAAAGCCATTTACCATTAAAGGCACATTGACTGGCATGAAGACCGATTCAGCTACCCTTTATTACGAAGGCATCGGTGGAAAGTATAAGCATGAAACAATGCCGGTCAAAAACAATCAATTTACGTTCATCGGCAATGTTCTACATGTTGTTAGTGCCCGGATTATTTTTAAGAAATCAGGAGAAGTGATTCCTTTTGAAAAGCAGGAAGAGCGGATGCGCGAGTTTTATATCGAGCCTACTGCTATGACCATCACAGGCGATCCGCGGGACGTAAAAACTTTAGCTATGACCGGCTCGAAAACAGAAAAGGAATATGAAGATCTGAACAGTAAGATCGCGCCGATCCGCGAGGAAATGAAGCCTATTGAAGAGGCTTTCACGAAAGAAAAAGATCATGAAAAAGCAGCAATGATACACGATCGGTTTGAACCTTACTATGCACGGATCAAAAAAGCGACTTACAGTTTTTTTACCGAGCATCCAAATTCATATGTGACGTTAGATATGATTAAATACTATATTTCTTCCATGAGTCTCGATTCAACCAGACAAATTTACAATGCCTTTAATGACGAATTAAGAGCTACGCCGGATGCTAAAGAAATAATAGCGCATATCAAACAAATCGAGGCAGGCTCGCCGGGAGCAGTCGCCTCTGTATTTGTAAAGACGGATATTAATGGCAAGTTGCTTTCATTATCCGATTTTAAAGGCCGATATGTAATGCTTGATTTTTGGGCAAGCTGGTGTGTGCCGTGTCGCAAAAGTAATCCCCACATGATTGAGCTTTATAACAAATATAAAAGCAAAGGCTTTGATGTGATAGGTATTGCGGACGATGATGGTAAAGTGGCTATTTGGAATGCCGCTGTTGCCAAAGATGGTGTGGGAATATGGCATAACATCCTGAGAGGGCTAAACATGGGTATGATCATGAATCATACGCCTAACCCTGACGATCTGGATCAGCAATATGGCATTGCTTCTATTCCTACTAAAATACTGATTAACCCCGATGGGGAAATAATAGGTCGTTATGGAGATAGTTTTGGCGGAACTGAAGACGATATGGACAAAATGCTGACATCTATTTTTAATAAATAATTATGAAAAAAACATTAAAACTTATTGTACTCATCGCATTAATATTAACAAATAAAGCAGACGCCCAGGGTAACAAAAATCCATACATTATATTCCAAGGAACCGCGGATGCGAAATATAACGGAGAATTTGTGCATCTATATAACAGTACGCTGCACGATAGTGCAATGGTTGCAAACGGGACTTTTAAATTTAAAAGAGCCTTTAAGGAGCCGACAATTTATTATTTCTACAGCAGTTTTGAACTATCAACTAAACACGGATATTCTCCGTTTGGTATTTTGATAGATCATCCCTCGACAATTCATTTCAATGCTGATATGGAAAGCCTGTCGAATTCCAAACTGACGGGATCCGTCGCTCAGGAATTATATAGTCAATTTAATGAGCAAATAAAAGCGGAAGAAAAAAAGCTGATGGTTAAATTATATGCTAAATATGGTAAAGATTATGTAGAAAGCAATAATGTTGATACATCCACCCAAAAATACAAAACACTTATTAAAGAATACAATGAGTTGAGCACTGCT
>JAQBOP010000109.1 GCA_028287975.1 Mucilaginibacter sp.
GCATAGCTTTTGTCCCGCCGGTTCTCCGTTTCATTGGATCGGCAACCGGGGCATCGAAAAATGAAAATAGCCTGCTTAATGGTGTGCATAGCAGGCGAAACAAAGCACCTAAGGAAGACGGTACAGGTAAGCAGCTGACCTTCCACTTCCCTACAATTAAACAGATGCTAAGCACGTAGAAAGCATATCTTGTACCATGTTTGGACGAGGGTTCGAATCCCTCCGGCTCCACAAAATTAATAAAGCCTGTTCACTGAAAGTGGATAGGCTTTTTAATTTTTATCGAACGACGGTTTGAAAACCCTGCAGAAGAGTTCGAACTATTATCCCATTAACTCAGTTTCCAATCGGGTCTTTCAAAATGGCAGGTATACCCATAAGGATTTTTTTGCAGATAATCCTGGTGTTCGATTTCAGCGTTCCAAAAATCGCCCGCAGGTACAACTTCTGTAACTATCTTCCCTGGCCATATGCCTGATGCGTCCATTTCGACGATCAATGCTTTAGCCGTTTCGTGTTGTGTTTCGTCAGTATAAAAAATAGCAGAGCGATAAGAGGTACCTATATCATTACCCTGTCTATTACGTGTAGTCGGATCATGGATCTGAAAGAAATATTCCAGCAGTTTGCGATAAGATAATTGCGCCGGATCGAACATAATTTCAATCCCCTCTGCGTGTGTCCCGTGATTCCGGTAGGTCGCATTAGGAACGTCACCGCCTGTATAGCCAACAACGGTTGAAACCACACCCGGATAATTACGAATCAGTTCTTCTACTCCCCAAAAACATCCTCCGGCCAATATTGCTTTTTCCTTACTCATATCGCTTTTATTTTATATCAAAGTTATAATTTTTCGGCTCGGAATACGGGCCAGTCTGTCTCCATTTAATGGTCAAATCGAAATTTTATCTTGGTGTGAATTTTTAGTTGATGGTAGTTGATCCATCGTAGTGCCAACTGATAATTTTGAGATAGCATAATACATTACGCCTTAACACTGCAATAATCTATTTATAAACCAAATAACAACAAGCATTATTTAAGCTTATTTTTATATTTATAAAACCAATACAAAAACTAAATCAATGATACCATTTAAAGTACCTACTTATGAACAGGAGCCGGAGTTGCTGAAGCCGGTTTACGAACGCTATAGAAAAGCTATGGGATTTGTACCCAACCTGTACGCGGTGATAGGCTATTCGCCAAACGCGTTAAGCTCTTACGTTCAGTTTACTGCTGAACAAGCTAAAGGTACATTTCACGGGAAAGACCGTGAAGCTATTTTCCTGATCGTTTCACAGTTAAATGGCTGTGAATATTGCCTGGCTTCTCATACCCAATCTGCTTTGAAGTTTGGGTGGACAGAAGACGAAACTTTATTGATAAGACAGGGGGCGTCTTCCGACGTAAAATGGCAGGTGATTTACAAGATGGTTAAATCTATCCTGGATAACAAGGGTGAAGTAAGTAATGAATTATTTAGTGAATTTTATAACCTTGGCTATAATGAAGCTGCGATAATGGACCTGCTTGCATTGATAATGGTAATGAGTTTCACCAACTATGCCTATCGTATGACACAGATACCTATTGATTTTCCGGCAGCAAAAAATATTTGATCTCATCATCCTACACTTGGTAAAATGATTAACGTACTAACTTATCCGTCATGAAAAAAACACTCGCGTTACTATTGATATTGTTTACAAACGCTGTATTAAAGGCGCAAGAGCACCAAAGCTATGTAGTACCTACTGATACGCTGGTTCAAAAAAAATTACGCCAATGGCAGGACCTGAAATTTGGCTTATTTATGCACTGGGGGCCGTATAGCGAGTGGGGTGTTGTTGAAAGTTGGAGCCTTTGTCCCGAAGATGAAGGGTGGACACAACGAAAAGGCCCATACGGGGCTGATTATTACACGTACAAAAAGGCCTACGAAAACTTGCTGACCACCTTTAACCCAACAAAATTTAACCCCGAAAAGTGGGTAAAAGCAGCAAAGAGTGCCGGGATGAAATATGTGGTATTTACAACCAAGCACCATGATGGATTTTCGATGTTTGATACCAAACAAACAGATTATAAGATAACCAGCTCAAGGGATCCGTTCTCGTCAAACCCCAGGAGTAATGTTACTAAAGAGATCTTTAATGCCTTCAGTAAAGAAAATTTTATGATAGGCGCGTATTTTTCTAAGCCCGACTGGCATAGTGAATATTATTGGTGGCCGTACTTCCCCCCTGCTAACAGGAATGTAAATTATGACCCTGCCAAATATCCCGAACGTTGGCAAAAGTTCAAAGATTTTACGTACAACCAAATTGGTGAATTAATGACTGATTATGGAAAGGTAGACATATTGTGGTTAGACGGTGGCTGGGTAAGGCCTAAATCTACAATGGACAGTAAATCGCCCGAATATAAAAATACTTATGACCAGGATATAGATATGGCTAAAATAGCCGCAATGGCCCGTAAAAAACAACCGGGCCTGATCGTAGTTGACCGTACCGTTTCCGGAGAATATGAGAACTATACCACGCCCGAACAGCAGGTACCTGATAAGCCCCTTGATCATCCGTGGGAAAGTTGCATAACCATGGGCAACTCCTGGAGCTATGTGCCCGGCGATCATTATAAATCAACCAACCAGGTAATTTCTTTGCTGGTTAAGATCGTATCAAGGGGCGGTAATTTATTGATGAATATCGGCCCCGGCCCTGATGGCGACTGGGATCCGATAGCTTACAACCGCCTTAGCCAGATAGGCAATTGGATAAAAATTAATGGCGAGGGGATCTATGAAAGCACCGCCGTTGCACCTTACTCAGAAGGAAACATATTTTATACAAAAAATAAAACCAGCAATACTATATATGCTTTTAGCCTATCTGATAACGATAAGGTAAAATTGCCGGGCACAATTACCTTACATTTAGAGGGTATTAATAAAGTTAAAAAGGTGAGTTTATTGGGTGTGGAGAGAAAAATAAAATTCAAAACTAATGCAGACGCGTTAACCATTACGATCCCGGCCGATCTGCAGGAAAACAATAACTTAACCCAAACTGCGACTTTTAAAATACAGTATTGATCAGCGATAGGTCGCGGATTTGATCACTACCGAACAACAGGTGTACGATAATGAACATCATTAATTATTTAATGTACTGATTTTCATTGTTTTATATTTTGGCATATTATTCGTCTTTCGATTGTAAATACCTGCATTATGTTTCAACACTTTTTACTTATCGCAAGGCGCAACCTGCTTAAAAGAAAGTTATATAGCTTTATTAATATTATCGGGCTGGCAATAGGGATGACTTGCTGTGTAATTATTGCTTTATATGTGCAGCACGAGCTTTCATATGATCGCTATAATACCAGGCATGATCGTATTTACCGGGTATTGCAAACTTTTCGCAGTGTCGAAAAGGGGCAGAAAGCCGCTTCTCCCGCACCCGAGGATTACTGGGTTTGGGGTTGCGCCCCGGTTGGCCCTGCTTTGGCAGCCGATTTTCCGCAGGTAAAAGAAGTGGTGCAATTTATGAGCCCCGTGAGCTTATTGCTTGAATATAAAGACAAACGCTTACAGCAGGAAAACCTGGTTTGCATAGACTCTAACGCTTTTAAAGTTTTCAGCTGGAAACTTTTGCAGGGCAATCCTAAAACCGCGTTGGTTGCCCCTTTTAGTATTGTACTAACTCAAAAAGTAGCCGAAAAAATTTTTGGCAATAGCAATGCTATAGGTAAAGCGTTACGGGTAGATAACGGAGATCTTTTTACCGTAACAGGAGTTGTTGCAGATGTGCCGGCAAACTCGCAAATTACATTCAACGGATTGATATCCATGACGACCGCCAGGAAAGGGCAAGGCGATGTTTTTAATAATTGGGGGTATGTAGATTTTTACACTTATTTTTTACTTAAAGACCATACAGATATCGCATCTATGAAAGCCGGGATCCCTGCTTTCTTAAAACGTCATAACAGCCAGGATCCGGGCTATACGATTGCTTTTGAAAAAATGGACGATGCTTATCTGCACTCAAAAGCAATAAGGCAGCCCGGACCGGTAGGCAGCATGAGTAATATCTATTTGTTTTGCTGTATCGGTTTCATCATCCTGATCATAGCCTGTGTTAATTTTATGAATCTATCTACGGCCCGATCGTTTGAAAGAGCCAAGGAAGTAGGCGTACGAAAAGTATTGGGGGTACAACCATCCGCGCTTCGGTGGCAATTTCTGTTTGAATCTCTTTTGATCTCAGTTATGGCGGCTGCTTTGGCAATTGTATTAACAAAACTGAGCTTACCCGTGGTTAGCGTATTATCCGGTAAAGAGTTTTCACCAAAAGTTTTCTTCAATGGGCAATTAGCCATATGGATGGTTATCCTCACCTTAGCGACCGGTGTTTTGGCGGGGATCTACCCGGCCTGGTTTCTTTCGCGCTTTAAGCCAACGGCGGTGTTAAAAGGTGTTTTCAAACCTTCGCACAATAATATCTCGTTGCGAAAAGCACTGGTTATTTTTCAGTTTACACTTTCCATCACATTAATAGCAGGGACAGCTATTGTATATACCGAATTAAAATTTCTTAACGATCATGATCTTGGTTTTGCGAAAGACCAAATGCTGGTTTTAAATTTTGAAGGCGACGGGCAGGTACAGAAAAATATTGAAACAATAAAGCGGTCGCTTGCTGATCAGCCGGGCGTTTTATCTGTTGCCGCTGCACGCGCGGTTCCCGGCGAGTTTTTACCTAATGCGGGTACGGGTATTGAGGGACCCAACGGGCAAATGGTAAGCAAGATCCCGCTCATTTATGAGATCGATTTTGATTTTATCCCGTGCCTTAAAATTCAGATGGCGGCGGGCAGAAATTATTCGCGCGCTTTTCTTACTGATAGCACCCAGGCCATGGTAATTAATGAAGCCGCTGCAAAATTATATGGCTATCGGCATCCTGCAGATGCCATAGGTAAGATGTTTGATCAATGGGGTCGGAAAGGCAAAATAATAGGTGTGGTTAAAGATTTTAATTTCAGGTCTTTACATACAGAAGTAGAGCCATTGACCTTACGGTATGGTATGCCATATTCGCTTAATCGGATTTTGGTGGGTATAAAAGCCGGGCATACAACTGCTACCATAACAGCGCTCGAAAAAACCTGGAAGGCCGTAGCTCCGCAAAGACCTTTTTTATATCATTTTTTAGATCAGTCTTTTAATCAGCAGTATGAGTCAGACCAGCACTTTGGGTATCTTTTCTCCTTATTTTCCTGTCTGGCTATTTTAATTGCCTGCCTCGGGCTGTTTGGATTAGCCACATTTACCGCTCAACAACGCATCAAAGAGATAGGGATCCGTAAAGTG
>JAQBOP010000295.1 GCA_028287975.1 Mucilaginibacter sp.
GTTGGAAGGGCCTGAGATTTCCTACCGAGTTTGACTGGGAAGCCGACGCACCGAAATTTGCATGGGGCAAAAGCTGGGAGTGTACAGAAAGATCTTACCTGCCATACCCGGGTTTTACAAAGGCCGCCGGGGCAATCGGCGAGTATAATGGTAAATTTATGGTGAACCAAAAAGTGTTAAGGGGCGCGTCGGAAGTTACATCGCCGGGACACAGCCGGATCACCTACCGAAATTTTTTTCAAACACATTTACGATGGCAATTTACTGGCATAAGGCTTGCTAAGTAATTGCACCAAACGTATACTATGAACCAATCAGCCACACAACCAAAAGTAATTGAAACATCAAAAAATAATACGGAAACGTTTTATAAAGATGTTATCAAAGGGTTACAGTCGGTACCCAAACGGCTTAATTCTATGTATTTTTATGATGCCGCGGGCGATAAGATCTTCCAGGAGTTAATGGATTGTCCTGAATATTATCCAACAAACTGCGAGCTGGAGATCTTCTCAAAGAAAACTGCCCAATTGGCAAAAGCTATCATTGCTGATGGCGACGCTTTCGATCTGATAGAGCTTGGCGCGGGCGACGCTACCAAATCATCGTACCTGCTTAAATATTTGCTGGACGAGCGGGTTGATTTTACTTACCTGCCTATTGACATATCCATCAACACCATAAATTACCTTACCATAAAGTTGCCGCTTACCTTGCCCGGCATCAAGATAAAGGGCCTGAACGGCGAGTATTTTGAAATGCTTAACAAAGCGGCATCGTTATCAAACCGGCGCAAAGTTGTCCTTTTTATGGGGTCGAACATTGGCAATATGCCGGTGGCTGAAGCGACCGCGTTTTGCCAAGAGCTGCGCAACCATTTGGCCCCTGGCGATATGGCGCTGATCGGTTTCGACCTTAAAAAATCACCGAAGGTTATACTGGCCGCTTATAATGATTCGGAAGGTATTACCAAACGCTTCAACCTTAATTTGCTTACTCGCATAAACCGCGAGTTGGGCGGTAATTTTGAAGTTGATAAATTTGACCATTATGCCATGTACGACCCTGAAACCGGCGCCTGCAAAAGCTATTTGATCAGCCTGGCAGATCAGTTGGTAACCATTGGCAAAGAAACTGTCCGGTTTGTTAAGGATGAATACATCTACATGGAGATCTCGCAAAAGTTCACCGTTATGCAAACCGACCAGATGGCAACTAACACTGGTTTTAAACCCGTCGGCCGTTTTTTTGATAACAAAAAATGGTTTGTTGATGCGATCTGGATGGCGGAATAGTCGCTCAAATCATCTTATTTATTAGGTTTCTACGTGCATTAGCAACTTTGCCGGTAGAAATTTTGTGCATTTATCGGGTATGGCTGCTTGTGCCGGTAGTAAAAAATAGGGTTTTTCGGGCATCGGGGCTAATGCCGGTAGTAAAAATTGCCATTTATCGGGATCAGGGCTTATACCGGTAGTGAGTTTTTTATTTTTGTTCCTGATAGTCAGCAATTTAGGTAACTAACCGCCAAAAACTTCCATTTTAATTTAAAGAACTATTTTACGAAAAAAAGGGGATGACAAAGGCCTGATTCGGCTTGCCTATGAATGTACACAAATATACGCAATTTTTGCAGGGAGTGCTAAAGCTGCAATTAGCATCGGCTACAAGATGTACATATTCGTATCAACTACCGCGCAGCGTAAACAACAGGTGCCTGCCCTGCTTTCGCCGGTGTCTTCACTTTGCCAAAATGCGGGCAATTGCAGCTTTTATGAAAAATACCGCAAGAGCTTAAACCCATTATCAGCGCCGCTGCCGCTATTATTGATCTATTTTTTAACATACTTAATTGCTCCAATAATTACTAATATACAAAATATAGCCATTCCTGCACCTAAAGCGTCAGCAAACAGGTCATTCCACTCACCATCCCGCCAGGTAAATACCCATAATTGCAACAACTCAATTATACCGCCAAACAAAATAGCTACGCTGGTAATTGCAAACGCCGGTTTAAACCATAAGGTATCCGCGCCGTTTTGCCTGATGTAACCATTTGCACTCAATACAACCATCATAAAAAAGAACCCGCAGTGCACCAGCTTGTCAAAGCCCGGAAAAAACATAGGCGACTCGCTGACAGGGCCAAGCTTAATATTGCAGAGCGTAAAAATAAACAAGGCCCACAAAATTGTGAGCCTTTGATATTTTAAGAAAGATCTCATTAATAATATTACGCGCCTACAAGGCCTTTATAATCTTCGGCTGATAATAAACCAGCTACATCGGCTGCATCGGCTACGGTTATTTTCGCCATCCAGCCTTCGCCATATGGGTCAGAGTTTACCAGTTCGGGTTGGGTGTCAAGCGCTTTGTTTATTTCTGTTACGGTGCCGGTTACGGGCATAAACAGGTCAGATACGGTTTTAACAGCCTCAACGGTACCAAAAACGCCTTCTTTGCTCACTTCTTTACCTACCGAATTAATATCTACATATACAATATCACCCAGTTCGCCCTGGGCAAATTCTGTTATACCTATAGTAGCAACGCTACCTTCTAATTTAACCCATTCGTGGTCCTTGGTGTATTTTAATTCAGCAGGAAAGTTCATATGTTAATTTTAATTTACCCAAAAATAAGAAAACTTTACGCAACCAAATAAATTTAACCTTAAGAAACTGTAATTTTAATAAATATCCACGTTCTATATATGGAACAGATTTTGTAACCAATTAGTAAATCATCCCGATAATGAAAAAAGTAACGCTATTATTGCTTACCCTGTTTGGTGTTTGCTTATTGCAGGCATGCCATGGCAATAATGATAATAGCGATACGGATGACGATACCACTGCCGCGATTGCAGACACCACGAACAATAACGCAACCATTATTGTAGGCAAGGACGATGCAAAATTTGTTACCACCATAGCCCAGGCCTGCCTTGCCGAAATTAAGATAGGCACCATGGCCAAACAAAAAGGGAAGGACAAAAGGATCAAGAACTTTGGCGCCATGATGGTGAAGGATCTGACCAAAGGAAAAGGACGATTAATAGCGCTGGCGAAGTCAAAAAAGATCGCTCTGCCTGATTCTATCAGCACAGAGGACCGGCAATCCATAGCTAACCTGGATAAAAAAGAAGGGAAGGATTTTGACACCGCTTACCTGGATAAAACCCGCGAGGATTATAAACGGGCGCTCGACCTGTTTACCACCACATCAAAAACCGCTTACGACCCGCAAATAAAAGCATTTGCTATGCAGAATATCCTTACCATACAGAGGCATTTGGATCTGATAGATGCGATTGATGATAGTGTGAAGTAAAGCCTCTCCTAAATCCCTGCCTGCAGCTGGCAGGCTCTCCAAAGGAGAGGACTGTGATCAGTATTTTTTAAATTATTCAAGGTTTAAAATTGCACCATAGGTGCAAAACGTCGGTAGAAAAG
>JAQBOP010000111.1 GCA_028287975.1 Mucilaginibacter sp.
AGCGCATAACATGACACCGGAAGAAAATAAACTTTATAATTTTGATATCCCATCAACCATTGACCATACACAGTTTGAAAATGACATTAACAAACTGATCAATGGCGAAGTGATCTACAAAAAAGAATACACATTTAATAACCCCAACATTACCCCACAGCTTTTAGAAATAAAACCAGCCCCCATTTTAATCATTGAGGGCCTTTTTATTTTTCATTTTAAGGAGATAGACGACCTGTTGGACATGCGTATATTTATTGATGCCGACGAAGACATCGCCTTGCAACGCCGTTTAAAACGTGACCTTTTAGAGCGCGGCTATTCGCACGATGATGTGATGTATAAATGGGAAAATCATGTCGTGCCTGCTTACAAAGAGTTTTTGCTTCCATACAAAAGCGATTGCCATAAAACCGTTGTCAACAATACCCAAACCGCCGAACATATACAGGCAGTGACTGACGAGATCTCTAAAGAGTTGAGGGACAGGGTGCTGAGTTAGATTGAGGAAAACTTACGAAGTTTCTAAAACTTCGTAAGTTTAAAGTCTTTAAATTTCCATTTCCGGGATCTCCCCTTCAATTATCAATTTTCCTACAGTCGCATTTTTTATTTCTTCAACACTTATTCCCGGTGCACGTTCCAACAATTTAAAACCACCGCCGGGCAATACATCCAGCACAGCCAGTTCTGTTACTATCTTTTTAACGCAATTAACGCCGGTTAAAGGTAAGGTACATTGCGGTAAAAGTTTGGATTCGCCGGCCTTGTTAACGTGCTGCATGGCAACGATGATATTTTCTGCTGATGCTACCAGGTCCATGGCCCCGCCCATCCCCTTTACCATTTTACCAGGGATCTTCCAGTTGGCTATATCTCCGTTTTCTGATACTTCCATAGCGCCAAGTATAGTCAGATTTACCTTGCGTGCCCTGATCATCCCAAAACTCATAGCCGAATCAAATATCGCTGATCCCGGCAACATAGTTATGGTTTGCTTACCCGCGTTGATCAAATCAGCATCTTCCTCGCCTTCAAACGGGAAAGGCCCCATGCCCAATAAGCCATTTTCTGACTGCAGCACTACATCCATATCAGCAGGAATATAATTTGCCACCAGTGTAGGTATACCAATCCCCAGGTTCACATAATAACCGTCCTTTATTTCTTTAGCAATGCGTTTTGCTATTCCTGTTTTATCTAACATAAGCCCCCTCTAAATCTCCCCCGGAAGGGGAGACTTTTTGATATCGTAATTTAATTATCATATTTAATTTTTAAGACCTCGCTTCCGGGGAGAGTTTGGGAGGGGCTACCGTCCGCTGTTCTATTCTTTTCTCATAATCAACGCCCTCAAATATCCTATGGACATAAATTCCCGGGGTGTGGATCTGATCCGGATCCAGCTCGCCCGGTTCAACCAGTTCTTCCACTTCGGCAATGGTTATTTTACCGGCCATGGCCATCACCGGGTTAAAATTACGCGCGGTCGCCCGGTAGATCAAATTACCCATGGTGTCGCCTTTCCAAGCCTTAACAATGGCAAAATCGGCATCAAAAGCCATTTCCATCAGGTAATCTTTACCGTTAAAACTGCGAACTTCTTTACCTATGGCTACTTCTGTACCTATACCGGCAGGGGTAAATATGGCTGGCATACCGTAGCCTGCAGCCATACAGCGGGTCGCCAGCGTCCCTTGTGGAATTAGTTCAACTTCCAGTTCACCGCTTAATAGCTGGCGCTCAAACTCTGCATTTTCGCCGACGTATGATGCTATCATCTTTTTAACCTGGCGTTGCTTTAGCATGAGCCCTATCCCGAAATCATCTACCCCCGCGTTGTTTGATATGCAGGTAAGTTCACTTACCCCTTTTTTAACAATGGCTGTAATGCAATTCTCAGGCAAACCGCATAAGCCAAACCCACCCAATAACAGCGTCATTCTATCAGTCACATCATGAATGGCATCGTCAGCATTCTTAAAAACTTTGTTCATTGGTTATAATTGGTGCTGTAAAGCTACTAAATCTGTCAACACAGAAAAACAATTATAAAGTCTGTGCATTGTTATTATAACAACTACCAAAGTAAAATTATGTTATATAAAGAAGATGAAATAAAGAATGACAGGGATAATCATTCTGAAGAAAACAAACCCAACGCATACAAGGTGAATAACGATGATAAAGAAGAAAACGACAAGCCTGCTAAACAAGTCAAGCCAGTAAGAGAAGGCCAGCCTATGGGTGGTGAAAACTTTGGGGCCAATAATGTTACGCCAGCCGGCGACGACAAAAATAACCCGTCGCAAAACGCCGGGTACACCAACGAATACTTCAGGCGCACCGAGCCGGCAGAGGAGCATACAGAAAGCAATAATTTCAGATCGCAGGATCAGGAAGGCCGCTCAGATTACGAAAAAGCCACATCTAAAGAACCTGACCCCGCCAAAAATGGTGATAAGCCGCAACGCAGACATTCATACTTTTCAACAGGTTAACCAGAGGAAAGTAATTTTTTAATTACGTCCCCTCTCGGTATTTGGTTAAGCACGGCAAATGAGGAATTAGGGCAAGGGATGGGGGGGGGTTGAGTTGGTTGAGCTTGCATAATATACAATTTACGATATAAATGTATTTACAACTTTCAAGCCGGAATTGTTTTAATGGCGTTACTCTATGTTTATATAATAAATAAAGAAATAAAGCTTTAAAAAAATTTTAGATATTAAGTTCACCGCATTACATAAAACTTTTTCAAGCAATGATAACATATATACCTTTGAATTGGTAACCAAAATAAAAAGATTTTAATTAATGCCCCCCTTGGTATCCTGGTATCTGATTCGGTAGAACATTTTGGGCAATGAACTGCGTGACTATCATTTGAGGTGTTTGACATAGACCTATATTATTTTTATTATTACAAATTTACATCCAAATTAACCTCGGTGTGCTTAGCGTGCATTTTTTTGAATTATCAAAAATTTACTTTGAGTTTCGGCGGGGCTTTTTCACTTTTTTTAATAATAGTCTAAAATTTAGAATATTTTAGTAAATATCTGCTACAAAAAAGTCTCGAAATGCGGGGCTTGAATAATTAATTACTGAAGATAACTATATTATCTAAGGCAGATGATAAGAAACGATGATGCTGTTATTGTCAGTCCGACAATAAATATCCAAATATTTTTCAAGCAAGTTTCTAAATCCATTTTTCATAATATACGATTAACTTGCTGTAATCGTTGCGTTTAGAAAAATTATTTTTTAAATAAAGATATCATTTGACTTCCTTTTTTCTTCATTACACTATCGCCTGCCTCAATGCGTTTACTATCGTCTGCCCATTTTAGGTATTCTAAATCGTACTGCTTGTTATTTACTACTATGATTGGATTGTTGTTGGATGATTTATATATTACTTTTTGAACTATACCTTTAAACTCATAGTCTATTTGTTCAAATCCACGGTTGAGCGAGGTGAAGCCATAGACGCAAAGCGCTATCAGAAAAATATAAGGCAGATACTTTTTCATAGTACCTAAAATACAAAAAAAGGCCTGCTAAGTTTTAGCAAAAGTTAAGTTAATTTCAAAATATGACAAGCTTATTGAATTGCCTTGACAATTGACTTGGAAATTTTGTCTATTTCTATATATTTTGCTCCTTAAATAGCTTACTCGTAAAAATACACCCTCTTTACGCGCTGTGAAATATTGGTTAGTATTTCATACGGAATTGTTCCTATTTGTGTTGCCAATTCTTCTATCCGGTGTTGTTCATTAAAGACAATAACCTCATCCCCTTCCTTAACCTCGACATTACTTACATCTATCATACACATATCCATTGATACATTGCCAATGGTTGGCACCACTACCCCATTTACCAGCATATTGCCTACACCATTACCAAAAGCACGCAGGTAGCCATCAGCATAGCCGATCCGTACGGTAGCTATTTTGCCGTCCTTTGGCATCACACCGTTACGCCCATAACCTACGGTATCGCCGGCTGCTATTTTTTTAACTTGCGACACACTGGTTTTTAAACTGGTGATAGGTTGTAGTGCGCTGTCATCGGCAGGCACCGCGGCATCAATGCCATATAAACCTATACCCAACCTCACCATATTAAACTGCGCCGACGGCCAGCGTGTAATGCCCGAGGTATTAGACAAATGTTTGATCACCTTATATCCCAGGCATTTCTCTATTTTCTTAGCTGCCTTTTCAAACCGGCTGATCTGTGTTTGTGTAAATTCATCATGTTTTTCGGCTTCGCTGGCTGCCAGGTGCGAGAACATGGATAAGATCCGTACATATTTATTCTCTTCCAGCAGATCGCACAAAGTATCTATCTCAAATGGCTCAAACCCCAGCCTGTGCATACCTGTATCTATTTTAAGGTGGACCGGGTAATTAATGATGTCGTTTTGCTGTGCATACTTTATAAAATCATCAAATAAACCAAAACTGAAGATCACCGGTTCAAGCTTGTATTCGGTCATTTTATCAAACGCAGACTGCTCGGCATTTAAGATCATTATAGGCATGGTTATGCCCGCCTGACGTAGCGAAATACCCTCATCAGTATAGGCAACTGCCAAATAATCAACCTTGTTATATTGCAGCATATTGGCCAACTCGAACGTGCCGCTGCCGTAGCTAAAGGCTTTAACCATGGCCATTAACTTTACACCCGGCTTTAACTTTGATTTATAGTAGTTAAGGTTATTCAGCATGGCATTCAGGTTGATCTCCATCACCGTTTCGTGCGTTTTCTGAACCAGCGCCCTGCTCACCCTTTCAAATTCAAAACTCCGCGAACCTTTTATCAGGATAGTTTCACTCTTAAAACCAAGCGTCAAAAGATTATTAAGCAATTCGGTAGTGTCTCTGTAGAAAAACTTTTCGGGTATTTCAAAATAATCCTGATGTCGTGCCAATGCCTCTCCTACGCCAATAAACTTATCAACTTTTTTAGACCTGATCAATTCGGCAACCTGCTTGTATAATACGTCTTCCTGCAAGCCCGACTGAAATATATCTGACAGCACCAATGTCTTTTTTTTATGCTGATTTTGCTGGTGCAAAAAATTCAGGGCTATCTCCAGCGATTGGATATCCGAGTTATAAGAATCGTCAATTACAGAACAATCATTGATACCGGTTTTAAGTTCAAGCCGCATACTAACCGGGTTAAGGCGCTCCAAACGCTTATCAGCCTCAGTCGCCGGATAACCCAAAGACAACAAAGTTGCCCAGCAAACAATCGCGTTTTCAATTGATGCCTCGTCGAGAAAAGGGATCAAACATTCTATTTCCTTTCCCTCAAACCTGGCGCGCAAATAATAGTTTTTCTTGATAATAGTTTCGCTGAAAACGTGCAAGTCGGCTTGTTTAAAATTACGGCTCCAGGTAAAGCGTTTTAAATTAGCTATGTCCTTTTTATAATCAAGCAACTGATCATAGTTATGAATAAGCAGCTTACAGTTTTTAAACAGCTTTAGTTTTTCTAATACCTTCTCGCGTGTGTTTTCAAAGCCCTCATCGTGCGCAGTACCTAAATGGGTAAGTATACCGATGGTTGGCTTTATAATAGCTTCCAGGTTATCCATTTCGCCGGGCAGGGAGATACCGGCTTCAAAAATGCCCAGGTTGTTCTTATCATTGATCTGCCATACAGATAACGGCACACCAATTTGCGAATTATAGCTTTTTGGGTTACGTACAATATTTTTATCAACGGCCATTAGCTGGTAAAGCCATTCTTTAACAATGGTTTTGCCGTTGCTGCCGGTAATGCCTATCACCTCCAGATCAAAGCGGTTGCGGTGATGCCGGGCCAGCTTTTGCAGCGCGCCAAGTACATCGTCAACAATTAAAAAGTTGGCGCCGGGCAGTTTAATTTCAGGCCCCTGTTTAACTACAAAATTGCGCACACCCGCGGCATACGCCTCGGCAATAAACTCGTGCCCGTTGCGCCTGCCGCTCAGGGCAAAAAAAAGCCCCCCGGCCGCTATGTTGATGCGGCGGCTATCTGTTAATAATACACTGATGAGATCTTCTGTTACGATATCACCCTGCGCATTTATAATTTGCTTAACTTCTGTAATTAGATATTGATTGCTTAGCATGGGCACTAATTTGCTTATATTTCTGTCAATAGAAGAATTTTTAACAACTTTGGTTTTAATGGACCTGCCCAAAAAACAAAAAATAACCGACCCGAAAGTTGCCCTCACCAAAGCGGAGCATTATTGCGCCTACCAGGACCGGTCGCAACAGGAAGTGAGGGACAAGCTGTACGAATGGGAATTATGGCCCGAAGCGGTTGAAAATATTATTACCGACCTAATAGGCACCGGTTTTTTAAACGAAGAACGCTTTGCGAAAGCCTATGCACAAGGAAAATTCAACCAAAAAGCCTGGGGCAGGATCAAGATTAAACAAGGGCTAAAACTTAAAAAAGTGCCGGACGTATTGATAAAAAAAGCCTTGCTGGTTATTGACGGCGATGCTTATTGGCAGGCTCTGCAACATATTTTAGCTAAAAAGGCAGCTTTATTAAACGAAAAGAATGCTTATAAACGCCGGTACAAGCTACAGCAGTACGCTTTAGGTCGCGGATATGAAAATGATTTGATAGCAGACGTTTTGAAAAACAGCGACTTATAAGGACCTTTAAAAAAAGTGAAAATTTTCCTTGCAGAAACTTCAATTCTGTCTATATTTGCACTCCCGCAAACGAGATAAGCACACAGCCTCTCTAAGCAGGAAAACAACCAACGCGAAAGTAGGAGATATATTGAGTCTCTTATAAATATGCGAAAGTAGCTCAGTTGGTAGAGCACGACCTTGCCAAGGTCGGGGTCGCGAGTTCGAATCTCGTCTTTCGCTCAAATCCCTTTCACAAGAAGGGATTTATTGTTAAAAGGTTTATGTAACTTTACTAAACTTTTAGACACCTGCTCAGAAGGTGAAACTGGTAGACCCGTCCCGATTTCAATCGGGATTCCCGTAAAACGGAGTGCGGGTTCGATTCCCGCTCTGAGTACAAAAGCCAAACGAATGGCCGGTGCCGATCTTACTACCTGCTCAGATGGTGGAACTGGTAGACACGCCCCGATTTCAATCGGGGTTCCCGTAAAACGGAGTACGTGTTCGATTCCCGCTTTGAGTGCAACACACCAGCCTAAGGTGAATAAACAAAGGCTCTTACTACACACCTGCTCAGATGGTGGAACTGGTAGACACGCAGGACTTAAAATCCTGTTCCCGTAAACGGAGTGCGGGTTCGATTCCCGCTCTGAGTACAAAAGCCTCGATTTTCGAGGCTTTTGTTGTTTTATACCTATATTCATCTAATGTTTTACACCTATATCTTACAATCTCAGAAAAGCGGGCGGTACTACATCGGCCACGCGGAGAATATTGAAGAAAGATAAAACGGCACAACACCGGAAAAGTAATGCAACCCGAAATAAAGGTCCATGGAATGTAGTATATAAAGAAATCTATAGTACAAAAGCTGAAGCAAATACACGAGAACTTTATATCAAATCAATGAAAAGCCGAATATTTATAGAAAATTTAATTAGAAGCACAAAACTCAATCAATAGTAGACACGCCCCGATTTTAATCGGGGCTCTGAGTACTTAGAATCGACACAAAGCCTGGTATGAGATCGGCTTTGTTGTTTTTAGCGGGTCGGCCACGGCTCTGGGTACAGGAAAGGTGGATCAGGGGTCAAGTGGAAATCTTGGGGGGCTATCCACAAACAACATAACTGTAATTTACCTGGAATACTATTATTGCCGTTTTAAATATTAAATCGTCCGTTTCATCCCGTACCAGTTGCTTCCGTAAATATAATTCAGGATGTTTATATAAATATTGCATAACCTTCCTTTAGAAGGAACAGACGCTTAAACTGCTCACCAGAAACCGGGAAATATTTTAATGATTATTGCAAATAAAAATGGATTGAATGACAAATGGGCAAGACTCATCGGGATCCCGGTTATTGTTATTTTATTGGTCTTCACAAGCGACAATCGCGGAATCAGTACTTCATCCAAAGTATTGGTTGTCAGTATTGCCAAGTATGTGGTGTACGTGATAATTTACTGGGAATGCAGCCGTTTCATCTTTCTGTATATGCGCAACCGGTTCCCGGCGCTAAAACAAACTGCCAGAAGAATTATAATTCAAAGCCTGGTCATGTTCTTTTTTATTTTGCTGGCCGGTTTGGTCATAGCCGGGTTCAATCATGCGTATCCTAACGGTAGCGGGGAACCCTTTTTAGCAGAGTATGAAGATATTATCAGGAAAAGCCTGGTATTACTGGGGATAGTGACTATCATTTATGAGTGCGCTTACTTTTTTGGGCGTTGGGAGCATAGTTTGTATGAATCCGAGCGCTTAAAAAAAGAAAGTCTGATCTCTCAGTTAGAACTGCTGAAAAATCAGATCAGCCCGCATTTTTTATTTAACAGTTTAAATGCATTGATAACGCTGGTTCCCGAAGATCCTAAACTATCGGTGCTGTTCATTCAGCGGCTTTCAAATGTGTACAGACATGTGCTGAATTACAATGAAAAAAATATTATAGACCTGGGGATAGAATTAAAGTTCCTGGATGACTATATATTTTTGAACAAAATGCGTTTTGGTGAAAACTTGCATATCGTTTACCAACTTCCGGTAAACCTGGAGCTAATAAAAGTGATCCCGTTTACGCTACAGATGCTGGTTGAAAATGCGATCAAACATAACATTGTATCTGGAAAAAAACCGCTTACGATCACCATCAGCAAAGCGGGGAATTTTATTGTGGTGAAAAATAATCTTCAGGTAAAAACGTCCGGCGTAGAGTCTACTGGTACGGGATTGCAGAATATCACAAACCGGTACGAATTGCTTACGAATAAAAAAGTTGAAATTGTGACCGATACGGATTTTAGCGTATCACTTCCTATTATTTATGACAGTGAGTTATGAAAGTATTGATCATCGAGGATGAGGCACCCGCAGCACGCAGGTTGCAGCTATTATTAGAGAGCCACGATCCGACTATCCAGGTCATCGCCGTTTTGGACAGCATAGAAGACGCCGTGCAATGGTTAAAGTCTTTCCCCCATCCGGAACTGATCTTTATGGACATCATGCTGGCAGACGGGCAATCATTTGAAATATTTGATCATGTAGAGGTCAGGGCCCCCATTATATTTACCACTGCTTATGACGAATACGCCATACGGGCCTTTAAAGTAAACAGTATCGATTATCTTTTAAAACCGATAGAACCAATGCTGCTGGCGCAGGCGCTGAACAAATATCGCTTTATCAGCCAGTCGCCAGGAAATTTCAGGGAAGTCATGGAATCCCTGCTGCTCAGCCAAACAAAGAACACGGATGCGCGGCCGACTTTTAAAAACAGGTTTTTGATCCGCTCTGGCGATAAGTTTATATCTGTTGAAACTCCGGAGGTTGCCTGGTTTTGTTTTGAAGATAAACTTACTTTTTTACATACTGTAAAGCAAAAAAGGTATATGCTTGACCATACCCTGGATGAACTCGAAAAACTGATCGACCCTTATCTTTTCTTCAGGTTGAACCGTCAATACATCACTTCCTTCAACGCGATCAGGTCTGTTCACAATTACTTTAATGGTAAACTTAAAGTATACCTAACTCCTGAAATGGAAAACGGAATTGTGGTTAGTAAGGAAAAAGCCCATTACCTCAAATTGTGGCTTAACAGGTAATTTTCTTTATTCAGGTAAAACGACGTTTCATAACACTTTATTTCCGCTTCATTCCAAACCCGCTGCTATTTAAGAACTTCGGGGCTATCATTGCTTAACTAAAAATTAAACAATGAAAACAAAGATCAACAATTACATGCTTGCCATTATGGCAATTATTCTATTGGGCGCTTTCCAGGTAAACCAGCCGGCATCCTTAACAGGCGTATGGAAGCTAAAAAGTTTCATCCCGGAGTATCCCGTAACAATGACCGGTAAAGCCAGATCTGCTGCCGAAGCCGATATGAAGGAGCTTGCCGGGCGGTTAAAGAAAACAACGTTTATTTTTAGTGCGGATGGTAATTTATCCTACTTAGGACACCGGGGGAAATGGTCAATGAGCCATGATGGCAAAACAGTGAGGTTTATAAGTAATACTAACGAAAAATCAACAGTCACCATTATCAAATTATCAGCGCAGGACCTGTTGTTTAAACGGGTAGATGACGGGATAACCCAAACCTTCCATCTCTTTAAAGTCATTAAGGAAATTCGTTAATATTTTGATCAGCAGTGACTACCTCACCATTTATACGATATAACCATGCTTAAAATAAACTGCCTTATCATCCTGTCTGCCTTGCTCTTGCCCGGATTGTCTTTGGCCCAGCAAACCAAAAATCATTATTCCGTATCAGGAACCATAAAGGACAAAGCGACCGGTGAAACCCTGCCCGGCGCCACCGTGAGCTTCCTGCAACTATCCGGGGTCGGCGTTTCGGCCAATTCTTATGGTTTCTACTCCGTCAGCATCCCGGAAGGGAGTTATACGCTGGTAGCAACCTATACCGGCTATCGTACAGACACCCTGCATATCAACTTGAAAGGTAACCTGCAGCATAACATCAACCTGGAAGCTGCTTCCGGCCAGTTGAAAGAAGTCAAGATCAGCAGCAGCAGCTCATCCCGGAGCGGCAATGTTTTAACCGCTCCTCCCGGTGTTCAAAAACTGACTGTCAATGATATCAAAAATGTACCGGTGCTGTTAGGGGAAAAAGATATCTTAAAAACCATACAGCTCCTGCCCGGGATCGTGGCCGCGGGCGACGGAAAAGCCGGTTTTTCGGTACGGGGTGGTGATGCCGACCAGAACCTGATCCTGTTGGATGAGGCCACTGTTTACAATGCCTCTCACTTGTTGGGCTTCTTTTCGGTGTTCAATTCGGACGCGATCAAAGATATCCAGATCTATAAAGCCGGGATGCCCGCGGATTATGGCGGCAGGCTTTCTTCTGTCGAAGACATTCATATGAATGATGGCAATAACCAGAAATTCGGCGCGAACGGTGGTATAGGGCTAATCGCCTCCAGGCTGACGGTAGAGGGCCCGCTGTTTGACCATAAAGGCTCATTCACCGTGAGCGGCCGGAGGACCTATGTAGATCTGTTTACGGGGTTGGCCTCGGACACCACTATCAAAAAGACCAAAATCTACTTTTATGATATTAACCTGAAAGGGAATTACCAGGTGGATAAAAATGACCGTGTATTTCTCTCCGGTTATTTTGGAAAAGACTACCTGCAACTAAAGCAGGACAACGGGATTGACTATGGAAACTCAACCGGTACGCTCCGCTGGAATCACATCTTTAACAATAGCTTATTTTCCAATACTTCGCTGATCTATAACAATTTCAATTACAATACCCATTTTCAAAGCAGCACCAATAATATCACCGTCGGGTCGGCCATCACCGATTACCATTTGAAACAGGACTTTAACTATTACCTGAATTCCACAAATAAACTGGACATTGGTTTGGAAAGTATTTATCACGTTACGCAGCCAGGGGCTGCAACCACAAGCCAGACCTCGAACTATAATAGCGTCGTCCTGCAAAAAAAATACAGCCTGGAAAGCGCCGTTTATGTTTCTCATGAATGGACGGCAACCGACAAACTGAAGCTGACCTATGGTTTACGGATCAGCGACCTGGCGGTTTTAGGGCCTGGGAATTTTTATACCTACGATCCCAATGGCAACACCCTGAGTAATACCTATTACAGCGGTGGGAAAGTTGTAAAAAGCTATATTAATCCCGAACCACGAATCGCCTTAAATTACCAGTTGGATGACAGCAGTGCCGTTAAGCTTTCTTACGACCGCAATGTGCAGAATATCCATTTATTGAACAATTCTTCAGCAACTTCTCCAACCAATGTTTACCTGCCCAGCACAAACGTGGTAAAGCCGGAAATTGCCGACCAGGTTTCGATGGGATATTACCGCACCTTTCACCAGAATGGCATAGAGTTCAGCTCAGAGATCTATTATAAGAGCCTGCAGAACCAGATCGATTATAAGAATGGCGCCAACCTGGTCGGCAATGAAAATATCGAAGCCGACTTGCTTTTCGGAACCGGGCGCGCCTATGGCTGGGAGACCTATCTTAAAAAGAAATACGGTAAACTTACCGGCTGGGTCAGCTATACGCTTTCCAAAGCAGAAAGAAAGATACCAGGCATCAACAACAGTACCTATTACCCTTCGTCACAAGACCAGACGCATCATCTATCTATTGTGGGCATGTACCAGGCCAGTAAAAAGTGGACATTCTCTGCTGACTTTGTTTACAGCACCGGCACTCCGGTAACCTACCCGAACGGCAAACTTTCGGTAGACGGCTCACCGGTATATGCCTATGGTGACCGGAACAGCCAGCGGCTGTCCGCTTATAACCGCCTTGACCTGGGCGCGACATTGTATGTGAAAAAGACAAGGAAGATAGAAAGTAGCTGGAATTTTTCCATCTACAATGTTTACGGCCAGTCTAATCCCTATACGATCATTTTCCAGACAGACCCAAACAATATGAACAAGACACAGGTTCAGCAAACCTCACTTTTTAAAATGGTTCCATCCGTTACTTACAATTTTAAATTTTAATCCAATGAAAAATATACGCGCATTTTTAATATTAGTAAGTCTTATTATTGCTTTTTCGTCATGCACGAAGACTATCACACCGCCGCTTAACAATACGCCCCAGCTGGTTATTGAAGGAGCGGTGAGCGATACAACAGGCCCTTACCATGTCAATATTTCAAAAACAGCAGATTTTTATTCGGATAACGTTTATCCTACGGTTTCAGGGGCTACTGTAGTGATCACCGATATGACCGCGAATGTCACCGATGTGTTAACCGAAGCCTCGGCAGGAGACTATTTAACACATACCATCACCGGCACGCCGGGCCATGCCTACCAGCTGAAGGTGATGCTTGACGGAAAAACGTATACGGCAATGTCTACTATACCCAAACCGGTATCCCTGGATTCGGTAACTGTTGATTTCTCTGTCAATAACAACTTCAGGCCGGTAGCTAATTACCAGGACCCGGCAGACCAGAAGAATTACTACAAATATTCAATGAAGAGGAACGGTGTGCATGTGCACCACTTTCAAACCTTTGATGACCGCCTGTCCGGCGGCAGGTATATCCGGGATAAGCTGGATTGTGATACAGGTACTTTTCATCATGGGGACCTGGTAAAAGTTGACCTTGTCGGCCTGGATGCAGGAGCATTTAACTTTCTGAAAGAGGCTGAGGCTGTCGCCTATGACAATGCTAACCTGGCGGCACCCGCTACGCCAACTTCCAATATTACAGGAGGCTGTATCGGCTATTTCAGCGCGCAGACAGTTAGTAGTAAAACAACTGTGGTTAAATAATAACTGGAAAGTACTAAAATTTTGGTGAGCCGTTAATAAACAAAAAAGTGTTCAAAAAACCAGCATGTCAAATTTTTTGAACACCTTTTGAAAGGAAAATTGCAGCAATTATTCACTTTGGTTGCCCGAATTTCTCTCATCATATTTCGCTAAAATCTGCTCTGCAATCATCAGGAAGCCATAAATGTGTTCTATTAATTTCCCGGTATCGGTACTCAAAACGAATCGAACAAAAAAAGCCCGATAGAAAGCCCTCTGTTAGTTGTGCAACAGGCACATTAAAACACCAGGGCTCTTTGTTTTAACACTTTGTAGCATTAAACACGTGCACTCTTTTCGTTGTTTTTGATCACTATCATCTTGACAATCTTATCATTCTTTACGGTAAAAAAATAATCCAAATAGATTGGGTCAGGCGCTTTAGATTTATCATAATTTCCGTCGGTAAGTGCGGTTATCAAAAAATCACCGTAATGTTCAACTATCTCATCTGCTTTAAATGTTACTTTTGGTTCGATAATTTCCTTATTGGCCCAATTCCTGATCTGATCTTTGCCCCAGAAATTCCGGGCAAAATCATTGACTAACGCATCCTCCGTAAAGGTCGCTATATACGCATTGCCGTCATGATCATTAGTTGCTTTGATAAAGGTTTCGATAACTGCGGGTAATTGAATTTGCTTTGACATGGCTTTGAAATTTTGATTAAATAATAAGTCAAAGGTACCCGCTATTTAATCGGTGGCTTAATGCCAAACGTTCAAGCTATTTAGCCATTAGCTCAAATTTGCCAGTTGGTACGCTGTTGGGGTAACTCCGTACTCTTTTTTGAAGGCAAGGATAAAGCTGGATTGATTGGCATAACCGACTTGCGCATAAACAGAGCCCGGTCGCTCTTGTGGATGTTTAAGGAGATTAGCAGCGATATGCATTTTTTGCCGGGTCAACCATCTTTGCGGAGACGTGCCATAGATGTTTAAAAACTTACGCTTGAAAGTTGAAAGGCTGGTATTGCACAAAAACGCTAACTCATCTACCGAAATTGGGGTCGTAATATGGCTTTCGGCTGCCTTCCTTATTTGCATATCTTCGCTATCCTTTGCTATCATCGATAACGATTTTAGTTTTCCCGGATTGGTTTGAAGCAGATATAATAATAGCTCTTCCAGTTTGAGCAGTTTTAGCTCATTTGAGAATGTCGACGGTGATGCTAACAAAAGTAAAACGGAATTGATATAATTACCGATGAATGCATCCTGATGGTAGGTAATAAAGGGTTGTTTGGCATTCTCTTTTAAGTTTCCGTTATTCCCGCTTGCATATTTGATCCAGAAGTCAGCTAACACTTCGTTGGTGAAATAGATCGCCAGGTTATGAAAAAGGCCTTGTTTCGGGAGTGCCTGAGAGATGAGTGAACTGCCCTTAGAGAGAATCATTATTTCGCCGGCTTCAAGCGCTGTAATATTATATGCATCGATGATCGTTTTTTTTCCTGCTATGATAATATCCAACATGTTTTGATGAATGATGCTTTTGTTATTTGCCGAACTGGTTGCCGATTGGTGAGAACGAATGATAACCGGGTTGCCATGCTCTTCGGTTGAATTGAAATCGTTAGGGAGATTATAGATTACCAAGGCCTTTCAGATTATTGAGTGACAAATTTAAAAAAATAGCTTAATGCTTATTTATGGTATATATTTATTGTAATAGGGTTCACCTAATTTTCTTAAATTATCCATAAAGTGGTTCGCTTTCGTTAAAAGTATAATCGAATAAAAACGATTGGATAAATTCCCCGTCGCCTTTGTTAAAACCTTCATTCTATGTAAAAGCTCAATATCCTCAAAAAAATGATTTGAAAGTTGTAACTTTTGGAGTACAAAGCCCCAATCTGGACTGCCCCCAAAAAGTTAGACACTATTTGGGGGCATTTTTATGGCAAAAAACAGAAAGCATTCAGCTGACTTTAAACTACAGATCATTAAGGATAATCAGCAAGGGGACTCGATTAGATACTTA
>JAQBOP010000343.1 GCA_028287975.1 Mucilaginibacter sp.
CTGTAGTAGATATCACCAGCTTCATCTAAACAGGCATAGGTTGAGTTTAAGTTTTTAGCTTGCCTCACCCCTTGTACCGCGCAATAGCCTTCATTGAAAAGTTTATTGATCTCGTTCAGATATTCTGCATTTACCAGGTTATCACTGTCAATGATCGTCAGCCTGTCATGCGGGCGTTTAAAATTATTGATAGCGTAAAAATGCGACCGGATATTACTTGCAAGTACTTCTTCAGGCCTTAATACAAAAACCCGCGGGTCTGTAAACTTAAGGTCAGTTATATCGCAATTATCTGCAACAATGTAGATGAGATAATTGCTGTAATTTAATTTCAGGATGGAATCGACAACGCTTGGAATAAGCGTTGTTTGCTCATAAGCCGTTACAATGATGGCATAATCTGCTTCTGCAATAACATCAGTAGTTATTATTTTTTCTTCGCCCCTGATGCCTGCAATAAGGTATAACAGGAACGGAAATATTAAATAAAAGCCAATTAACAGCTGAATGATTAGAAAAATGATCAGCAACAAGGTCATGATAAATTGATTAGTAAAGATTTAACCATTACGTCCTGATTCATATTTAGTAATTTGATTCATCATCAGCTTTACGCTTTGTTCCCAGGTATGTGTTAGCGCAAAGTCTGTCCGTTTAGTTTTTAAAGCTTCGCTATTCTCATCAAGCGCTTTTGCAATAAATTTAATATAGTCGGCCGGGCTGTCAGCAAGATAAACAAAATCACGAAAAGTTTCCATTGTTCGGGTAGTGGTCGCTATAGTAGGTTTACCTAAAGCCAAATACTCATCGATTTTTCTTGGATAGTTACCTATAGTTATCTCATTTACCAATTGCGGGTTGATACAAATATCAAACGCGGCTATGTAGTTAGGCAACATGCTCACCGGCTTTTGGCCCAGAAATATCACGTTAGACAATTGGTGTAATTTGCTGGCTTTAAATTTATCATCCTCAGGCCCTACCAAAACAACGCTGTATTGCGGATAGCTTGTCGCTATCAGTTCAATGATATCCAGATCCAAACGTTCGCTGTTAAGCGAACCTACATAACCAATTATCGGTTTATTTACCGATTGGATATCTTCGGGCACATCATTGCTAACATTTATAAAATCATCAATATCGCATCCCTGCCCTATGTAGTAGGAGTTGTTGTTATATTTTCTGCAATATTCGGCCAGGTATTCAGAGTTACTAAAGCAAAGATCGCTTTTGCGGATAAGTTCCGGCTCCAACTGCATACCGTGTCTTTTCCAGTAATCAACCCCCAGCATATAATCTCGCGAATAATATATACCTAAATGCGGCTTTAAAAAATCCTGAAGGTAAAAGCCTTTAAACATTTCATTATCGTTAAATAATATGAAATCTTTAAAGCCCAATGTATTTAATGCCTTGGTAAGTGATCGGGCGAATTTTTTATTATTCCGTTTGTTAAACAGGTTAAAAAGAAAATGACTTTTTAAAAAGTTGATAGACTCAACGATACAGTCCGGGTAATAATTCCATAAGTTATCCTGGATTTTTATCAATCCATCTTCTTTCCCCTTTATAACATTAATGCGCTTTATTACTTTAGGGTCTGTTTTACCCCGCATCAGCGTTACACGATCAAGCGGCGAATTAACGTACAGCACCCGGTTATTTTTACTGAGCTCGATCGCTATGTTTTTACAATTGCTGCCTATTTCAGTATCCCAGGGCTGCTGGCCAATAATTACGAAATTTCTGCCTGAAGTATCTTTGCTCATGGAATTATGAAATGTTTAAATAGCGTTTCAATATAACCAATTGATCACTAATACTTTTTTATATACAGGCTATAATTAAAAATAGTGTGGCGGTACAAATGCCTGGCTTGTCTTATAAAGAAATTTTCGCTATTTCTCCAGGGTTTCTTGTTCCTGTTATCATTCATCGTGCTGGGTTCGCTGCTGGTGTTTACCTGGTCAAATACCGATTTATAATCGTTATACAGCAACCCGCGGCCTTTATGCTGCAGGAAAGAGATCATCATATCAAACTCGGTTTTTTCAGGGTTCTTACCCTCGGCATACCTTCCAAATTTTTGCGGAAAGCTGGCTCTTTTAACATGCGGATGATCACTGTAAAGCGGGAATCTATCCAGGTTCAGCGACAATGGTTTAAACACCAGCTCAGAGAAATTGTCTTTGTAAGGTTTTTTGTCAGGATAATCAAGATATGAGTAAAAGCGTACGCTGTCTATGCTCTGATCCTCTTTAATGATATTTAACCCGTTTTTAAACACCTCATTAAAAAGCGCAAGCGGGAAAAAATCTTCCTGTACATATAATATGTAGTCGCCGGTTACTGCATCCTGGCCTTTATTGATATTATTACCCAGGCCGCCGTTTTGAGGTGTGGTTACAAACTTGAAACCGTATTTTTCCTGTAGCTTGTTTATATACTGTACGTGCTCGTCCTTGCTATGATCGTCGGAGACAACTATCTCGCCGAACGAAACATCTATTTTATCAAAATGATCTAATAATCTTTCTAAAGACTTACTTCTGTTGTAGTGCGTAATTAAAAGCGTTACGTCTTTAAAATGGTCTTTATTTTCTTTCATGATCATTTTTGAGTTTGTGAGTGTGCTTAAGGTGTTTTACGTTACGGTGTTTTATACTTTCTTCCAGGCCTTCTCCTCAAAATCGTATTTCTTTATAACTTTTGCCGGGTTTCCTACCGCGACAGAAAACTCGGGAATATCTTTTGTTACTACACTGCCCGCGCCAACAACGCTGTGCTTACCTATGGTCACCCCTGCTACAACAACACTATTGGCACCTATCCACACATCATCTTCTATATTAATTGCTTTAGTGGTAACTTTTTGCAATGCGGGTGGTATGCTTACGTCCTCATATCCATGATTCAGCCCGGACATTACTATATTCTGAGCAAGGATCACATGATTACCGATATTAACCGGGCCTATAACTACATTACCTATCCCAACAAAGCTATGATGGCCAATGTTAACATCACCTACACCATTGTTTACCGTTGCAAAATCTTCTATTACAGAGTTTGCACCTAAATTAAACTGGTTAAACGGAAATACATCCATCCGGGTTCGGCTTTTAACGACAGCATTAGCCCCTTTTTTATGTTTAAATGGATTCAAAAATAATTTAACCCATAACCTGGGGCTATTTTCATTCTTAGGGATCAAAAGAGATAAGGCTATCTTTTTTAATTTAGGGTTTGACTTTACTTTTGAAACTATCGACATTATTGTTGATTTAGATATTAAAATGTATCGTCATCTTCCTTTGTCATCAATTTTAGCCCGGCAAATATACCTATGATTAAGCATATAATTGCGGGGCCGGCAAGTATTTCAAATGGCATAAAATATCTTTATTTAAGCTATTAATGTACTTTTTTGTGATGCTGCTATTGTAGGCGTTGCAAATATAAGCGCCCAGGATAAATACTGTACGATTGATGATGGCATGGTATTAATTACCTCGTTACCATAGCTGCAAAATAATATACCCGCGCACCCTGCGGTAAGGGCCATCATTTTTATTTTAAGCCCCTCATCCTCTATCTTCCAGACTATTGCGCACGTTTTGCCCGTAATATACATCATTATACTTAACCAAATGGTTAAGCCCACAATGCCATACATAGCCCATATTTTAACAAAATAACTATCCGGCTGTACGGTTGACAGGTATTTATCGGCATTATAAGCAGTGCCGTTAGCGCCAATTACACCAAGCCCGCCGCCAAATGGCCTTGTGCTCATATATTCACGCAAAGCTCTTTGTGTATTGAACCTAACATTTAACGACGCGTCTTGCGGGTTAACGGCAGATCTTAACCTGAAGATCTGGTAATTACCATTGCCTATAGTAGTAAATTTCAGGAAGCATACAAAACAGACTGCAATACTGCCCCCTATAAGAACGGCTTTAAAATTCTTACTCAACCCAATTGCCATCATTACCCCCATCAATAATGCAAATAAAGCGCCGCGGGTGCCCGAAATAAGCATGCCATAAAGTTGTAACAAGGCACATACAAGCAGAATATATTTTATCTTTTTTTTGAACGGCCCTAAAGCTAATATTAAGGTAGTTACGCCAACACCTGCCTGCGAAGCTCCAAACTGGCCGGCATCACTATAAAAAGAGAATACACGTAACCTGCCCCATAATATGTGTGTGATATAGCCGCCACCATCCAAGAAACGTTGTTCGCCGGGCCAAGGGCGATAGTAAAGCTGCTTGATACCGTTTAAGGCAGCAATCGTAGACCACGCCACTATGATGATGAGAAAAATATCTAATTGTCTGTTTGTTCTTAAAATAACCAATCCTAAAGACACACATAAAAATGGATAAAACGCAGCAGATCTGATTTCCTGGAACCAACCTATAACGCTTGCTCCGGGATTTGCCACTTCTGCAATGCTTATCAAAAGCCATATGCCTAAAAGGGAAATAATGTCAGCACCACCGTGTTTCCAATGCTCTGAAGGGGTTGTAGCAAATACTGTTATCCAAAGCACTAAAATAATTGCCTCAATAAATATTCCATAGGGCAGCCCTCCTATCTCACGGCCCAGCATCCCGAAGATGAAACAATAAGTGACTAATAAATATAAAAGAAAATTCCTCATACCAGTATCATAGCTAATATTATAACAAGGGACTTTAAATTATATTCATACCATGAATAACAGTAATTTTTACTCAGGTTGTTAAACTTTAAATTTATTCAGGATCCAGCCGATAAATCCAGGTTGTTCCTTTATGTATTTTACAAATGTCAAATCGTTTTCGTTTATGGCGCGGCCGGCTTCAAAAACAGCAATATTTTTTTCTGTAAATAATAACCACTCTTTGGCAATATTCATGTTATGCAGGCTATTGATATCAATGATAATGATATCAAACTCTTTTCTGAGCACTTCAAAACCAACTTTAAGGCTCTTAATGTTATGAATTTCAAGCAAAGAATTCTGGGCCATGTTTTTATTCATAACCGTTATCAGGTCCTCGGTTTGAATTTCTTTTTTCACTAAAAAAGTTTGAAAGTTTTGACTTGTAATAAGGTCTGTGTTTTCAGACTTAACCATCGGGAATTCGTCAGCTATCAGCAAAATCTTTTTGCCTGTCATTGCAAACGCGTAGGCAAGGCTATATGCGATCAGCGTTTTGCCCTCGCCATTAACTAAACTTGTTATCCCTAAAATCTTGCTGTCGTCCTCATCAAGCTTATTACTTATTTCAAACCTGAGCGACCTTAACAGATCACGGTATACCTCATAAGTTTTATCTTCGGCATCTTCCCATATCTCTCTGATAGTTTTTTCTTTCCCGGTGATCAGGTTTAAAGCACCTATCGTTTTTGATTTGGTAGCTTTTTCAAGATTACGTACATCATTTATAGAATTGTCTGCTATAAATACAACAAACAGGAAACCCATGCACAATACAATGCTGCCGATACCTGCTCCGGCTAAAAATAAATTACGTTTAGATGGCTCGGGGCCGCCAGGCAAACCATATTGATCAATAGTTAAATGAATACCCGTATTGATATCTGTTTTAGCCTGATTATACATGTTTAGCGAAGCCTGATAATCAGTAGTAGCGAAATCAGCATCGCGTTGCATACTTGTAATGTCAGCATCATAAGGCACCATTGCATTGTATTTAGCCCTGAGTGAATTTAATTGAGATTGTATTCCATTCAGCGTGCTTTTCTTTTGCTGTATTTCGATATCAAAATTAGTTTTCTGAGCTATCAAAGTAGCTTTTGATGCCTTTGGGTCAATTATATTATCGTCATTGTTCTGGATGCTCTTAGCGCTTATCAATCGCGTTAAAGAATCTACACGCCTTTGGTCGGCTGGTCTAAAACCATTGTCAACCAATGTTCCGTTTGCTATTTTTAATTGCCTTTGCAAATTAATAAGTTCAGCGTTATCTGCCCTGCTGCTTCCGTTCAGGTAAGCATCACCGCCCCCAAGCTTAGTCATGATAGTCCTGACAGCAGCCTCATCCATATTGATCGTTCTAACCGCATCTGCTCTTTGGGTTTCATAGTTTGAGATCTGGCCGGAAACATCTGTAGATTGCGTAGCAAGGTTAAGTATACCTTTTTTGTTTTTAAAATCAGACAAAGCGGCATTTTTCTGATTCATAACAATTTCTTTTGCCTTGCGTAAAGAATCAAGCCGGGCGAGTGAATTGTTCTGATTAAAATTCATATCAGTACTGTAACTGCTGATAAACTCTGTAGCCAAAGTGTTTACAACATACGCAGAAAGGTCAGGATTTGCTGATGTGAATTTTATACTGATAGCATCGCTGTTATCTGTATGCGTGATATCTAAACTTTTACCAAAAGCGCCTTCGCCATAACCCATTGACTCAACCAGGTCATACAATTTGTACGAACCTTTATTGTCTGCAACAGTTAATATCTCTCTGTTTGCAAGTTTCTCTTTGATCAGGCTAACAATTTGTAAGCGGTTTGCAGGCCGCAAAGCTTCTATTTGTTCACTATATTTTTTAAATGATTTTCCCGGATTTTCGAGGTCATGTATGACTAAATTATAGGAAAGAATATTTACCAGTTTTTTGGACTTCAATTTTTCCATCATATTACTAAACTGCTGGCTTACAAGAAAAAAATCGGTATTTTCATTGGTAATCACTTTTTTTGTAGGATCAAGTAGCCCGGTTGCAATTTGTGATTCTGAACTGTATTGCTTCGGTAGGTTTTGAACCATAAAATAAGTTATGGTTACAGCAACAACAGGTACAAGAATTAGCAGCCATAAGTATCTGCGTATAACTTTTAAAAATGATTTTATGTCCATTTATGTAGTACTATGTTTGGGGATAGAGCGGGTTTTATTTAATTTCCGTCAGCTTCACTCCAATAATATCCTCTAATGCATCTTTTGCTTTTAAGAAAGCAATTTCCGCTGCTATTTTTGCACTTTCTGAAGCAGATTCAACAGATCTTGACTGGTTATAAGCATCTAAAGTGGCTTCACCCTTTTGGAATTTATTCCTTGTTGTTTCAGCAATGCTCTTGCTATCCTGTACGCTTTGATTTGTCAGTTTAAGCTGGCTTAACTGCTGTATATAGTTATAATAGTTAGTTTTAACTTCTGTAGCAAGGACTTTATCATATTCTTCTGCTTCTAACTGGGCAATTTCGTACTCATACCTTGCTTTTTTAACCATAAAAGGTTTTTGAAGATAAGTACCAAGGGTAAAGGTAGCTCCAAATTGAAATCCGTTTACAGAATAAGGGTTTGCCGCTGGGACACCCGGAGCGCTTAATGCAATCTTATCATTTGGCCTGTAAAAATAAGAAGCATTAAATATATCCAAATAAGAAACGATATTCATCGGTATAGTAACATGAGCATCTTTTGCCCTCAGATCAAATATTTTCTTTCTTATATAATGATCTTTTGCAGATTGAATGCATTTCTCTAAAAAAGTATAATTTATTTCACTCATTACGGTTTCTTGTGCAGAAGCCTTAAAACTTAATAAGGTAACTAATAAGAACAGTACCGGGTATAGTTTTTTCATTTGATTAATAGTTTAATGATTTAATTTAGTGTGCAATAGTTATATTTTTTTAAAGCCTGTACCGGTTTTTTGGCCGACACTTTTTTTTAATACTTGCTTATAAGTTATCTTGTTACTAATTAATATGTAATGATTTTTCTATCCTGCCAAGTATTGAGTAGACATTGTTTTTGATTTAGGTATAATTTGCATAAACTCACTATATACAATTACTATTTACTTGATTATTAATTATATAAATCCGGATATATGTTGTAGCATTATTAGTCATACAAAAATAGAAAAATATCTTAAAACTTTGAACATCCTATCTTTCATAACAAATCCTATAAATCTATGAAATAAATCCACCTTTTACAGTTCTAAATTATCATTATTTATTTATTTCAAAATATAGATTTATTGCACATTTTAATAACATTTTCCGATATGAGTATTATTTCCACCAGATATCTCATATCTGCTTTTTAAATGGCTATCAACAAAAATACAAGGTATCCCTTATCCATTAATATGCCATTACCTTATTATATATAAATTAACTATTAGCTTACCCAGTTTACGTGTGAATTGTTGCTCTAGTCGTGGAAATAGTTCTACAGTTTATATTTGAAACGAAAAAATTAACGTACAGTAAATCCAAAATTTTGTCTCAATTAAATATTTTATGCCGGTTAATTCATTAAGCCGGTTATGCCTCATCAAAAAACATCAATAGATAAGAGACAAGCCCAAATTTGACCATAACTACGGTTTTTATCTCTATTTAGATTGCAGGCTATGTTGATAAACATTGCCGCGAACAACGGCAGGTTTGGCCAGGTTCCAATATACATCATTGGTTGGCATAGGGAAGAAATTATAGCCTTTGTTATTGATGAGCGTTACTTTTCCGCCCATGTAGCCAAACTGATAGTTATCGATAAAGGTCCCCGGGTACCCTGTCCAATGGTCAGTATTAATATCTCCGCAGATATTACCATTAACTACCAGGTCTGATTTTGTAGTGAGGCCATGGATAGCATATTCTTTAAACTCCTGGAATTCAAAAGCCGCATATCGTCTTGCGCCAATGCATGTGTTATTATAAATATGACTGGTTTTTACGATTTTTCCAAAACTTACCGGCCAAATGGCAATAGCATGCCCTTCGTAATTGGTAAATTTATTGCCATAAGCATCGCCATTACCAGTCATCATTATTAACCTATTGTCATCGTTATTAGTAGGATTAACACCATCAATGGTGTTATGAAAAACCTTAAAACCATCAATGGCCCTGCAAGCAATTAGATTTCCCGGATTACCGCCCGAGAATATATTATTGCTAACAACCAGGTTTTTAACAAGATTATATACGTAACCTTTTTCAATCCCCCCACTCAGGTCATTGGTGCCGCAATTAATAAATTCAGAATTTGTTATTTTACAGTTCAGCAGGTTTACCGTGGCATCTGTACCGTCCCATAGCAGCTTACTTTCGCTATTAACATATATACCCTGGTTGCAATTAATAAAACCTAAACTATCTAAGGTTAAGTTCACCATACGCGAATTAATATTAAGCATTCTGTACCCGTTATTTTGGGTTGTAAAACCGGTTATGGTTACGTTTGTAAGTTTGCTCAGATTAAGGCAGCTGTTAAACCCCTCTTCGGTCTGAGAAAGCCCGTCAATGGTAACATTCTTTCCACATATGGTAACATCTTTAAGATTTTGAACTATTATGCCATTAGTGTAAATACCCGGCTTGACAATAATGCGGGTGCCGGGAGCATAAACTTTGGAAGCGCCATCAATGATCAAAAAACCTTCGCCGGTGCCTAAAACTATAGTATGTGCAGCAGATGAGTCTGCAGACGACATCTTTACCTGCGCTTTAGCAAGAGATCCTATAAACGCTATTATTAAAACAAAAATCGTTTTTTTCATTGATCCTAACACTGCATATAAGGGGCAGACAAACTATCTGCAGAGTTCTATGAACCATCTGTCACAAAGATATCAGAATACAGCAGAATACATGACCCGGCCGTTCGGGTTATCGAAAAAGTTTTTAACAACTGTTATCTCTGAATAAATTGGTTATTAAATGAGTTTGTTGTGGCTACTTATTTATTGACAAATATTTTTATTTCGTGATCCGTGATGATTTGTATGACCTCATTGGTAATCGGATCGATACAAATAAACCGATTAATATCCATCACCTGGAAACAGTTATACACAATGGATTTTGCATTAATGACCATATCGAAAATATGTCTTGGCGTACCATCAATTATCCAATCTTCCTGGTGGGGTTCGGGTGCTATTTTTGAAGTTATACTTATGTCGTTGTACTTCACATTAGTATCGTTCACTATCTCATAAGCAATTCGCTTTACCTCGTCATAATTTTCAATCCTGCTGTTAGCCTCATGTATGTAAGTACTGGTGTCACGTTTATACTCCTCGCGCATAACGTCACGCATAATATCTTTAAGAGGTCCCTCGGCAGATAATTCTTTCTGAATACCAAAGTATATTTTAATCAGGTTCATGGATTTTTTTAATAGCCATAAATATACAATTATCTCATTACTCTAATATTAACATATTAGTTTGATGAAGATTAGCTCGCATTGAATTAATGGTTGAAGTCAATTACAAAAATATATTTCATAAATTTACTGTAGTTACTATTAGCTATTTAGCAAAGTGAAGGCGTTAAATTTAGCATTGGGTGTTAATTGATGGTTACTGTAAATTTCACAAAACTGCACTCTTTAAATTGAAATTCGCCCTGTATGTTAAAAATATCCATCCAAACAATTGTAATTATTTACGTTTTATTTGGCCCGGCTTGCGCACAAAAGCATTCTATTAAAGAAATAGTAAAGCTAAATGTGGTGCAAAAAAATAGTCCCACGTTTGACAATTTTTTGGGAATAAACGGATTTGAGTGGAACTTTCTTGACAAAACAAGCAGCAGGATAGATAAACATGAACTTGAAAACATGCGGTCTTTTGCCGGGTTTAGGCACTATATGGATTGGGAAAGAATAGAATCTGAAAAAGAAAAATATACCTTTAACCCAACACACTCAGGAGGCTATAGCTATGATAGTGTTTACCTGGCTTGCAAAAACAACCATATAGAAATACTTACCTGCCTTAAAAACGCGCCTGGATGGCTGTTAAATAGTTATCCGAAGGATGAGCGAAGCGGTGATAATGTTCCTATTCCGTATGGGTCAGATCGTTCTAATCCACGCTCCTATTTATACCAGGCTAAGGCGGCCTTTCAGTTTGCTGCCCGGTATGGTAATAATAAAAATGTTAACAGGGCACTTATAGAGGTTGATCAAACCCCGCGATGGCCTTATGACCAATTAAATACGATAAAAATAGGATTGGGTTACGTACATTATATAGAGTGCGGCAACGAGGTAGATAAAGACTGGAAAGGCCCAAAGATCCGGCAAAGCCCGGAGCAATACGCGGCTAATTTGTCAGCATTTTATGATGGCGATAAAGGGCGATTAGGCAAAAATGTGGGCATAAAAGCGGCAGACCCAACTATGTTTGTTGTAATGTCGGGCCTGTCTGCCCCTACTCCTAATTACGTTATTGGTATGATTAATTGGTGCAGAAAGCACCGGGGGCTTAAGCCGGATGGCTCTATAGACCTGTGTTTTGACATTATTAATTATCATCTTTACAACTGTGACGCTGTTTTGGATGGTGACGCCCGCACGGTTGGAAAAGCCCCGGAATTATCAACAGCTGCTATTACCGCTGATTTATTTGTGGCTATGTCAAAAAAATATGCCAACAATATGCCGGTATGGATCACCGAATCAGGATATGATGTTAATCCAAAAAGTCCGCAACGGGCAATTAAGATAGGTAATAAGTCAGCCCTGATCACGCAGGCCGACTGGATGATCAGATCTGCATTTTTATACGCCAGGCATGAATTAAAAAAATCCTTTTTTTACATGGTAGATGATGTTAACATCAATGACCCTATTCAGTATTCATCTTCGGGATTTATCGATGGCGACAAAAAGCGTCCCGTTGCAGATTACTTTCTACAGGTAAAAAAACTGCTTGGTGCTTATAGTTACAAAAAAACCATTCATAATGATCCTATTGTAGATGTGTATACTAACGGCAACAAAGAAATATATGTTTTATACATACCTGATGAAAAAGGCAGAGAATCCTTTTACAATTTAAATTTTAATAAAAAATCAGCTATACGCATCAGTTACCTGGTACCTGGGGCAGAACAAATGAGATCAGAGATTATTCATTCTGACAAACCGGTTGTGAAGCTTAAAATTACT
>JAQBOP010000346.1 GCA_028287975.1 Mucilaginibacter sp.
AGCGGCACCTATACCCGTAAGAGTACATTTTCTTTGAGACAAGACCACCAAACATATAAAGCAGTTGGTAATATTACGCTTACCACTAATAATGTTGTGTTTAGTAAACCAGGTGGTTTGTTGGTTAGCGGTACAGCTTCTGCAGTTGTATCAGTGGTTTCAAGCGTTGGTACGTTTAAATACACCGGCATATTTAAATTTATCGGTAATAATCAAGCTACTTTAACTATGAACGACAAATCAGCTTATAAAATAGACTTAGTTACCGGCTACTTTTCCAGAGTACAATAATTTTATCCCTATTAATATTACAAACAAGAAACGCCCCGGATATCCGGGGCGTTTCTTGTTTGTATTTAACAGTTAGTTATATTAATGTGATAAGGTATAGGCATTACAATAATAACCAATACGCTTTGTATTAGTGGTTTTATTTGCAAAACAGGTATTTATACGTGATTTTTTCGGCTAACGAAACTTCCTTATCCTATCAATCAAATAATGCGGGGCAAATGTGCAGATCCGTACATTTATATACCTACGCATTTCACCTATTCATCAAGTAATTTATCCGGTTGATGTAAAATATTATAGACTGAACGCCCCTTTTTCTTCCTTCGCATCATAATTATTTAAATCACTAAAAAATAAATATGATGAAAAACCATTTTCACAACCATGATCACTCAACTCCCGAAGAGAATAATGACGGCGTAGACCGCCGCGGATTTTTAGAATGTATGGCCTGGGCAGGCACCGGTGTACTCTGGATGATGTCGGGCGGTATTTTAAAATCATACGGCATGAGCCAGATGATCGATAAAACAACCGGAGGACTGAAAAAAGGACTAGTAGTACCCACGTCTGATTTCAGTTTCGTGCAGATCAGCGACAGCCACATCGGCTTTAACAAACCGGCTAATACAGATGTGGTAGGCACATTAAACGCCACCATAGCCAAAATTAACAATATGCCGAGCGCGCCTTCATTTGTATTACACACCGGCGACCTTTCGCACCTGGCACAGGCAGAAGAATTTGATACGCTTGAGCAATCATTAAAATCTGTAAAAACAGAAAAGATATTTTATGTGCCGGGCGAGCATGATGTAACCGACAACGGTAAGCTTTATTTGGAACGCTACGGAAAAGGTACCTTAGGCGACGGCTGGTACAGCTTTGACTCGCACGGTGTACATTTTATTGGCCTGGTAAACGTAACCAACCATGTAGACGGCGGCTTGGGGTATATTGGCTCCGAGCAGTTAAAATGGATGGAAAATGATCTGAAACCCTTATCAAACAGCACGCCTATCGTGGTATTTGCACACATCCCGCTTTGGGCCATTTATTCGCAATGGGGTTGGGGCACTGACGATAGCGCGCAAGCTTTGGCTTTATTAAAACGCTTTGGCTCGGTATCCGTATTAAACGGGCATATCCACCAAACCATTCAAAAGATTGAGGGCAATATTACCTTCCACACGGCAAACTCTACAGCTTTTCCGCAACCTGCACCGGGTACCGCACCCGCGCCGGGCCCAATGAAAGTGCCTGCTGAGAAGCTGCGTACAATGCTGGGATTAACTGCTGTTAATTACGTTGAACATAATCACTCCCTGGCCATTACCGATACCCCATTAATCGCGGCATAAACGGCAGATAAGAAATAATGAATTACGAAATCACAATGAAAACAATCACCACCCTAATATTCTTATTTGCTGCTGCTATATGCCATGCCCAGCTTAAACCAGTTGAGCAGGCATCAACATTAAAGTTTACTATCAAAAATCTGGGGTTTGATGTGGACGGCACGTTTACCGGTTTTGAGGGTTCGATCAATTTCGACCCTCAAGGCCTTGCCGTCAGCACATTTGACGTATCCGTAAACGCCGCTACCGTCAACACAGATAATAACTTGCGCGACGAACATTTAAAAGGCAACAGCTTTTTTGACGTAAAAAACTACCCGGTTATCCGCCTTTCATCCACCAAAATTATGGCGACTAACAAAAACGGTATGTATATGCTAAACGGACAATTAACTATTAAAGGAAAGTCGCTACCAATAACATTCCCATTTTCAGCAAGTGCCACGGCAGACGGCTACCTATTTAAAGGATCGTTTAAAATGAAAAGAAAAGACTTTGGCGTAGGCGGCACAAGCACCATATCTGACGAACTGGAAGTAATAATCAACGTAACTGCGAAGAAAGATCACCCTGCGGCATGAAACTCAACAAGAAATTTGCAGTAATAATAGCGCTGGCGGCTACGGCTACCGTAACCGCTGCCGCTACTTTTAAAGAGGCCGAGCCGATGCATTATACCAATTTAAATTTAAAGGTGTTACCGAAAAATATCAGCTCGAAAGAACTACAAGGCTTGATGGTTGACGATTTCCAGGACGCGCTGGGTGTAAATTGCAGCTTTTGCCACGCCAATAATAAAAACGGCCACGGGCTCGATTTTGCAAGCGACGCCAAGCCCGAAAAAGAAATTACCCGCGCCATGATGCGCATGACCATCGGTATCAATAAAAAATACATGCATGTAAAGCATCCTAAAATTGGCAGCAGCGTAATGGTTATAAACTGTAACACCTGCCATAAGGGCCAGGCATTTCCGGATGGTACGGAGTAATTATAAATTTAAAAGGTTTTGGTAACTTACCTTCTTTAATGTAACTGTGTTTGAAGATCAATAAACTTATATACCACTTAGCATTTTGGCTGCTGGCTTACTTTTTCTGGATCTTTGTTTTCAGGAACGGCGCGCTGGTGCTGACCCATACTATTACCATACAGTTTTGTTACCTGGCGTTTATATCTGCAAATTATTACTTTAACGCGTTATATACCATTCCGCAATTGCTTAATAAAAGGCGGTATGTTGCGTTTGGCTTGTTTTTTCTTGGCGGGATAATTATTACCGCGCTCGTTCGCATCCCGGTATCCATGTTTGTAGTTACCTATGTTTTTAAGGTGGCGCACCCGCAGTTTAATTATGTGTCTATTTTCTTTGACTCGTTTGTTAATATCCTGTTTTGGGTGATCTGTATCCTGGCGGCTAAAATGGTGGCCGAAAAGATCCGCTCGCAGATCTATATCGAGCAGATAGAGAAAGAAAAAGCCACTAACGAGCTTAATTTTTTACGGGCACAGTTTAATCCGCATTTCTTATTCAACTCTATCAATTCTATTTACGGGCATATTGATAAATCAAACAAAGAAGCGCGTAACATGCTACTGGTATTTTCAGAAATGCTGCGTTACCAGTTGTACGAATGTAATGTAGAACAGATTGAGCTGGACAGCGAGATCAACTATATTAAAAACTATATCGCCATACAAAAGGGCCGTATGGACGAGCGCGTTATCGTAAATTTTAATGCAGACGTTAACGGGCAGATCATGGTGGCGCCGTTGCTTTTTATTACGTTTATTGAAAATGCCTTTAAATACATTGGCTTTAATGATTGTAAAGAGAACCGTGTTGATATTTGCCTTAAATATGAGGATGGGAAACTTACGTTTAAAGCACACAACACCAAAGAGCCTTTTGTTAACGCTACCGAAAAATCGTCGGGCTTGGGGATAGCCAATACAAAAAGACGGCTTGAGATCCTGTACCCGGGCAAACATCAGCTTACGCTAATAAACACGGACGATTATTACGAGGTTACTTTAATATTATCAGACCTATGATACTGAATTGCCTTATTATTGACGACGAGCCTATTGCCCGCAAACTTTTGCAAGAATATATTGAAGAAACCGATTTCCTGAAACTGGTGGGCGCTGCCGAAAACCCGGTAAAAGCGACGGGCCTATTGAATGAACTTGATGTCGACCTGATCTTCCTGGATGTGAATATGCCAAAAATGAACGGTTTCCAATTTTTAAGATCAGCCAATAACTTGCCCATGGTGATCATGACCACAGCCTACGGACAGTACGCGCTGGACGGTTTTGAAATGGCCGTGATAGATTACCTGGTAAAACCTTTCTCGTTAGACCGCTTCATCAAAGCATCGCAAAAAGCGCTAAAACAAAAAACGCTCGAGCAGAAATCAAAGGCCTCAGAAAAAAACACCGACGAATATTTCTATGTAAAATGTGATAATAAGATCGAGCGGATAAATTATGTTGACCTCATCTATATAGAGGCGATGGCTAACTACGTCACACTGTATACCACACATAAAAAACTGGTTGTTTATTTAACCATAAAGGGCATCCAGGAAAAGCTGCCTGCCGACAAATTTTTACAAGTCCATAAGAGCTATATTGTCAATATAGATAAGATCAATAATATTGAAGGCAGTATATTAGATCTATCTATCACAAAAATCACCATCGGACAAAGCTTTTATGACGATGCTATCAAGCAGATCTTGCGGGGCAGATTTTTTAAAAGATAGGATTATCCGGGATTAAAAGTTGGGCGTTATCGGGCAGGTAATTATCGGACAACAAACGGCCTTTGCACATCGATTAGTTCGCAAACATCAACCTCAAATACTTCGGCAATTTCAAAGATCCGTTGCAGGGTAATGTTTGATTGCCCTATTTCTATTTTGCTGTACGCGTTTTGCGAGATATGAAGCCTTAAACCAAGATATTCCTGCGAGTAATTTTTATGCATCCTCTCCCTTCGGATATTGGCGGCTATGGCGCTTTTGTTATACATAGTTCAACACATTTTTTATGTATTTACGAATGTTTCTGGCAGACAGTTTTCAGTTTTTTTGCAGATAAAATAACAATCGTTTTTATCCGCCAATTTCTTCGCTTACGATCTTAGCCGAGAGCAGGCAAAGTGGAATACCGCCGCCCGGGTGCACACTGCCGCCACAAAAATAAAGGCCTTTCATCTGGCCCGACTTGTTAGCGTGGCGCATAAACGCGGCGTATTTACTATTGGAACTGGTGCCGTAGATGGATCCCTGGTAGGACGAGGTTTTGGTTTCAATACCGCGCGGATCCAATACGCTTTCGCTGATAATGAGTTTGGCTATATCGTGATTTAACAAACGGGATAATTTGGTCAGGATGTTTCTTTTTGCCTCTGTTATCAGCCTATCCCAATCCTGCCCTGTATTGGCCGGGACGTTGATCATGACAAACCAATTTTCGCAGCCCGGTGGCGCATCGGCAGGGTTTAGTTTTGATGTGATATTGAGGTAGACGGTCGGGTCGTGGTAAATATTTTTCTCTTTCCAGATCTGATCAAATTCGCCTTCATAATCGGCGCTGAAAAAGATATTATGCAGATTAAGGTTATTAAACGTTTTATTGATCCCCCAATAAAATACCAATGCCGAGCTGCTCCGCTCCTGCCGTAATGTTTTTTGGGGATGAAGTTTTGGATGGTCTTTTAACAGTTTTTTATAGGTAAACCAGATATCCATGTTTGACACTACGACATCGGCATTGATCAATTCGCCTTTAATGTTCACGCCCTCTACAATTTTGTCTTTTAAAACGATCTCATCAACCGGCGCATCGTAATGAAATTGTACACCCAACTCTTCCGCCAGTTTTACCAGGGCGGTGACAATGCTGTACATGCCCCCTTCGGGAAAATAAGCGCCCAGTTGTTGCTCCAAATGCGAGATCACATTTAGCGTGGCCGGGGCAGTGTAGGGGTTCGATCCGTTGTAAGTGGCGTAACGATCATAAAACTGCACCATCCGTTCGTCTTTAAAAAAACTTTGGTTGGCCCGGTGCATAGTGCGCGAAGTATCCAGTTTTGGCAGGTTTACCAAAGCTTTTAACGCCTCTTTATTAAATAAACTTTTTAAGCCGTTAAAAGCACGCTGCAAAAAAACCTGATTGGTTAATCCATAGATCTTACTGCTATTTGCCCGTTGTTTTTGAAGCGTAGCGGCAGGCTCACCGGTGACGGTGGTTATTTCATTTATAAACTTTGCCTCGTCGGCGTAGGCGGTTAGTCGAGTGCCATCCTCATAAAAATATTTACAGATGATATCCAGTTTTTTATATTGAAAGT
>JAQBOP010000359.1 GCA_028287975.1 Mucilaginibacter sp.
TCTCATTTGTCAATTTTAGGTGCTCACCCCGATGTCGAAGTGGTTGGCGTATGCGATACTTCGAAATTGGTCAATGATTTTTTGTCTAAGTATGGAAAATTTAATTGTTTTACTGACTATCAAAAAATGGTAGAAGAAGTAAAACCTGAAGCTGTTGTAGTAGCTGTTCCTACCAAATTTCATTTTTCGGTTATTAAATATTTACTTGAAAAAAAAATAAGCGTATTCGCTGAAAAGCCATTTTGTTTGAATTCGGTTGAAGGGCAGGAATTGGTAGCCCTGGCCGCAAAACAAGGGGTAGTAAACCAAGTAGGTTATCACAATAAGTTTATTGGCACTTTTAGCGAAGTGAAAAGAATTATTAATAGTGGCGCATTAGGAAATATATATCACTTTGTTGGTGAAGCATATGGCCCTGTAGTGGTAAAACCTAAACAGGGAACCTGGCGTGCTGATCCCTCAGAAGGAGGAGGGTGCTTATTAGATTATGCATCTCATGTGATTGATCTTATTAATGACTTATTGGCGCCCGTAAGCGATGTAAAGGGTAGTTTGCTAAAATCAATATATTCTAATAACGTCGAAGATGCAGTTTATTCGCTCCTGGAACTTTCAAATGGCGTTTCAGGAATGTTATCTGTTAACTGGAGCGATGAAACATTTAGAAAGATGTCTACAATGGTTACCATTGCAGGAACAAAGGGGAAAGTCATTTCAGACGCAAATGAATTGAAAGTGTTTTTAAAAGATGCCGATGGAATGGAAGGATATTCAAAAGGCTGGAATGTTAGTTATATAACAGATTTAACCGAACCGGTTGATTTTTATTTAAGAGGTGAGGAATACTCTGCCCAAATGGATTACTTTGTAAAAGCGGTTTCGGGTACAGTGCTTAATTCAATAAATACGTTTCAAAGTGCTTGGTATACAGACAATGCCATTGAATTAATAAAAAAAAATTCTAAATAAATTATAATGGAAAGAATATTATTTGGGGATAACCAGTTTTTTGCAGTTAATCATATTTCTGATGAAAAGTCGAGGGCACAGTCCATTAAGTTTAGAGAGGATAGTGCAATAATAAAAACGCTTGATGAAGCAAGGGCATTGGGTATTAATACTTTTATGTGTACCACTCATGATCGTATCGCAAATATTTGTGAAATAGTACGGAATGATCCAGAGAAATATAAGGATTTCAAAATATTTCCTTGCATGCCTTATGCACACAAATATGCGAATGCAGTGACAGAACTTGGCATAGCGGGCACTATTAAACAATATGTGCCTGGTAATTTATTTGGAACAATGTTAAAAGGTGGGATGGCTTATTTGTCAAAAGATTTTCTGTCCATAACTGAACTGTTGATTGATGCCGAAATGAAAATGTTTAATGGGATTAACACTCCGGTTGTGTTTTTACAGAATGTAATAACAGATCTGTTATTGGGGTTACATGCTGATGAAATACTCATTGGATTTTATAATCATGTTAAAAAGAAATACAATGCAGAGGCCGGATTTATTACCATGAACTTGCCCAAGTTATTAGATGTTCTTGAAAAAGGCGGGATAGAGAATCCAATTATTTGTTCGTCTATAAATAAAGTGGGCTTCAGAATGTCGGGCGGGAAAGATATTTACGAAGAAACACTCAAAGCCCGGAAATTTAGGGCTATAGCTATGCAGGTTTTGGGTGGTGGTGCTATTAATCCAAAAGAAGCCATTGAGTATGTTTGTAATTTACCCAACATAGAATCAATACTTTTTGGTGCTTCTTCGAGAGCAAATATCGAAAACACAGTTTCTACCATTCGCTTTTTTGACACTCAATAAGTGAGATTTGTTAAATTCGATTATGTGTTTTGTTATGATTATTCGGATGAAGGCCTCATTTATTTTATATAATTTGAAGTTTAGTACTAAAAGAGTTAACCGGTTTTGGTTAAATATACTAATATATTTCTAAGGGTATATAGATATATGCTTAGTTAATGAAGTATGTTTGATTTAGTCTATTGTTAGTAAGGTGCTGACAAAAATTATAATATGCCAGAAAAAAACACACAGAGGTTGATTTATATTGATCAATTAAAAGGGATTGCTATATTTTTAGTTGTAGCTGGTCATTTTATTCAATATAATACTATAGATCCAGTTCATAATTCACTGTTTGCTATTATATACTCGTTTCATATGCCGCTATTTATGTTTTTGAGTGGCTATATTGCTTATAAAACGATAACCGAAAATATCTTTAATTCTTATTTGAAATTCATAAAAAAAAAGGGGATAACCATTTTATTGCCTTTTTTTTCATGGCCATTAATTATCAGTCCTTTTTTTTTAAAAAAAGCATTTAATTACGACCCCATAAAAACCTTGATTACAATAGTAAAGGCTCCGACCGGTGGGCTTTGGTTCTTATGGTTTTTATTTTTTATTACAATTATTTATAGTGGATTTATAGCATTGACGTCGCTTACGAAGAGGAAAAATATTTATATTGATACGTTTTTTTTCCTTTTTATATTGACAGGGGTATATAGCATAAAATATCTGAATATAATTAATTATATTGATTCATTTACATTGTATGTTTTTTTCTTTTTTATTGGAGTGTTTGTGTCTAAATATGAGAATTTTCGGGCTATTCTGTTTAATAATTATGTCTTCTCTTTCTGTTTAATATTTTTCGCGGTACTCTGCTCCTTATATGAATTTAATAGTCATAATCGTTTAAATTTCATATTGAAGCTTTTTTTGGCTAATTCCGCAATATTTGCTTTATATTTTATTGTGTGTAAGATTAATTGGAATAATCGAATTAATAATTATATATGCTATTGGGGCCAGAATTCTTTAATTATATATGTAATGCAATTTTCTTTTATTAATTTATTAACCCCCAAATATTATTTGCCACAATTAAATCCTATCATATTGATACTCATAACCGTCGTTTTCTCAATAATCGTAATTATGGTTTGTCTGGGAATAGCTAAAATCGTTGAATTGAGTAAGATTTTAAATCTGGTAATGTTTGGGCGAACACCTTCCCCCAAATCTTAATGAACATATTATTGCGATTAATTCTAATTTTTCAAAAAAGATTAATTGTTATAATGTTATAAGCGCAGCACTGCCCTTAGGAACAGTAAAATTAAATTTACCATTTTGGGAAGCCACGCTGGTTATCTTTGATGCTTTCCAATTGCCGAACTTGTCAATACTTGAACCTCCTAATGTAATGGAGTCTTTACTGGCAATAGATGGACCCGTTAACCGGATTAAGTTTCCGTTGGTAACCCTTTTTTGAGCTGACAGCATGACCTCGGCATCACTATTTATATTCTTATTGATTACTGTAACATAAAGATGATTATTTGCACCAACTACAGCATACGCTTTTATACCAGGATTATCTGAATTTAAATTAACAGGGATAAGACTTCCTTGTCCGACTAAATGGAAAAACAGCATGGCATAGTATAATGGCTGTGGTTGCATAGATAGACCTCGTCTAATAAGAATTGGCGTAAACCCTCGGCTGCCGCCCATAAATGTTACCCCCAACGCATTGTTTTTAGCAGCTGTAAACATATAATCTAAACCCCACAATGCTGAAGCAAACCGGTCCGCGACATTTATACCTTCATCGCCATAATTGTTACATTCACCAACTCTATAACGAATATTACGTGCTTTTGCTAAGCCATCAACGATGCCAAACGCGTTGTTTGATTTTTCCATCCATTTTTCATCTAATAATTGATAAATTGTTTCGGGATGTTCAGTAATTGGATAGTCATGAATCGTTATATATTTCAATCTGTTGACGAGATCGCTATTCATATATTCTTTAAAAAATGGTTCAATAGGGTGATCTGTAGCCGGTCCACAAAGCGGGACAGCAGAGATTGTTTTGTTTATGTTTTGGTAATGTGGAAGGATGCTTTGATAATAAGTGGAAAAATTACTTTTAAATATGCTTTCTGGTTCGTTGCCTATTTCAAACGCTGAAATAATATCTTTGCCTTTTGACCAAGCATAATTAATTTCCGAATTAGTTAAGTTAGGATTGGATCTTGTATGATTAATTCCTAAAATGAGATTCCACTTCGTTTTACGAACAAAAGAAAATAAACTGTCTAGATCTGAAGTAGTAAGAGTATCAGCTGTATAAACTAATCTGTTTTTTTCCATGCTAGCTCTACGTTTCTGATTGCTCCACTGTACGTAATTTATGTAATATCCGTTTAAGCGAAGAGTGCCTTTACCTAAACCATTCATTAGATTTATGAATTTGGTGTGATTTGTTTTAAAATCTACCGTGTCAGTTACGGCCATAATTTCATAACTTAACCCTAAAAAGTAATCTGGGATCTTGATACCTGTAGCTGTGTTATCAACTGAAATTTTCACTTCAACGCTTTGCTGGGGTAAGCTTTGGTTAAAAAAGAATCTTGACCTGGTTGGATTGCTGAAAAATAACATAGTAAAACACGTGATAACTAAGGCAATCAGGCACGCTGCTTTAAGTTTTTTATTTAACATATGTGCAAAAAATGAAGTGTGTATTTTATTTTTTTAATTTAACGTAAATATACCAGCAATAATATATTTTTCTTTAAGTAATAAATAAATTAATGAAAATATAACAAAGAAACTTTTAATCATTGGATTATATATCGGACAGATGTGCATATAGTCTATGTGAATTCAAATACTTTCAATATCTTTTTTCTTTAGATGTGTTTTTTGTAAAAATTACCCTTTTTTTTTAAATTATTTGTAGTATTTTTACGTTGAATCTATAAAAAGGAAAATTGATGAAAAAAATTGCTTTGCTCACAGGAATTACCGGTCAGGACGGGGCCTATCTCACAGAGTTGTTATTATCCAAAGGTTATGAAGTACATGGCATAAAACGCCGCAGTTCGTTATTTAACACCGATAGGATTGATCATTTATATCAGGATCCGCATGATGCGGAAATTAAATTAACGCTTCATTACGGAGATTTAAGTGATTCAACTAATCTTATAAGGATTATTCAGCAGGTACAGCCTGATGAGATATATAATTTAGGTGCTATGTCGCATGTTAAAGTCAGTTTCGATACTCCTGAATACACAGCCAACGCTGATGGTATCGGTACATTGCGCTTGCTGGAAGCGATTCGTATTTTAGGACTTGAGAAAAAAACCAAAATATACCAGGCATCAACATCCGAACTTTATGGTTTGGTACAAGCTGTACCACAATCAGAAACTACACCTTTTTATCCCCGCTCACCCTATGCGGTAGCAAAAATGTATGCTTATTGGATAACTGTAAACTACAGGGAAGCTTATGGTATATACGCGTGCAACGGTATTTTATTTAATCACGAAAGCCCTTTACGAGGTGAAACATTTGTAACGCGTAAAATAACTCGCGCTACGGCCAAAATAGCCATGGATTTACAGGATAAATTATATTTGGGTAACCTAGACGCACAACGGGATTGGGGTCATGCTAAAGATTACGTAGAAGCCATGTACTTAATCTTACAACAGGACGAGCCGACGGATTATGTTATTGCCACAGGGGTTACTACCCGGGTACGGGAATTTGTAAGAATGGCATTTTTAGAGGTCGGTATTGCAATTGAATTTAAAGGCGAAGGTATTGATGAAAAAGGATATGTAGTATCATGCGCTTCCCCTGATTTTCAGGTTGAAATCGGTAAAGAAGTTGTTGCTGTCGATCCTAAATATTTCAGGCCTACTGAGGTTGAATTACTTATAGGTGACCCTACGAAATCAAAAACAAAATTAGGATGGGAACCGAAATATGATTTAAAAATGTTAGTTGAGGATATGATGGTATCTGATGTTAATCATTTCCGCAAGGAGAAATTATTGATGGATTCGGGCTATACTATCAAAAATCAATTTGAATAATAATGGAGAAAGATGCCAAAATATATGTAGCGGGTCATAGAGGCATGGTTGGCTCTGCTTTATGCAGAAAACTGGAAAAAGAAGGATTCAGTAACTTAATCACCAGAACGTCTGATACACTTGACTTAAGGAGTCAGGAGGCGGTAGCAGAATTTTTTTTAAAAGAAAAACCAGACTATGTTTTTCTTGCTGCGGCTAAGGTAGGCGGCATTGTTGCTAACAATACATACCGGGCTGAATTTTTGTATGACAATTTGCAAATACAAAACAACATCATTCATCAGTCATACCTAAATCGTGTTAAAAAATTGATGTTTTTAGGTTCGAGTTGTATTTATCCTAAAATGGCTCCCCAGCCATTAAAAGAAGAATATTTACTAACCGGCCCACTCGAAGAAACAAATGAGCCTTATGCTATAGCAAAAATTGCCGGTATAAAAATGTGCGATGCTTACAGGGCACAGTATGGCTGTAATTATATATCGGTAATGCCAACCAATTTGTATGGCTATAATGATAATTATCATCCACAGAATTCACATGTTTTGCCAGCCCTGATCAGGAGGTTTCATGAGGCAAAAGAACAAAATTTGCCGGATGTAACGATTTGGGGAACAGGGTCTCCGAAAAGAGAATTTTTATTTGCAGACGATTTGGCTGAAGCTTGTTACTATTTGATGCAAAACTACAATGAAGAAGGTTTAGTTAACGTAGGGACCGGCGAAGATATTTCTATCAAAGATCTGGCGTTACTCGTGAAGAAGATCATCGATTATCAGGGCGAAATTAAATTCGACACATCTAAACCGGATGGTACGCCAAGAAAGTTAATGGATGTGACCAAATTACATAGTAAGGGTTGGAAACATACCATCCAATTAGAAGAAGGTATAGGTTTAGCTTATAATGATTTCCTTAAAAAAAATGTTTTAGCAACCCAATAGATCAGTTAACTAAAACAATCTAAAGATTGATACCATAATTCAAGATTTAAAGAGGTAGGTTAGTCAAACAGAAGAATCATCTTAGTATTATATCGCAGGCATTCTGATTTTACAACTGTATCTTTTGAAGGTGTAGAGTATAGTTCAGGGTGTCTTTTGTATTTTATTTAAAGCATAGAATAGTAAAAATGATAACTATTGTACACCGTTTTAGCTGAAATATAATTTGTTTTAGTGCTTTAAAGTTTTTAGTATTGGTGAGTTTTTGAATTTCTAACCAAAACAAAAATCCTAACGTTAATTTTATAAACCCACAGTCTGTAAATAAAGGCTAATATTAACATACTGAACCTATTTCAAGTAAGTTCGGTATAGTTATAGTCATATATCTGAAAAGTAGATATTCAGATATATGAGTAGTCTTAATATTTAACTTAAAACAATATGCAAAGAAGAACTTTCATGAAAAACACCGGCTTATTAGGTACCTCTTTACTGCTTAGTAAGTTGCCTGCATTTGCCGTCCAATCAGGTTATCCAATAGTAAGAAGCACCAAAAGAAACTTTAGCAGTGAGTCTGTAGAAAAAGCTATCACAGAGTTTAGCAAAAATGTAAAAGACAAAGAGCTTACCTGGCTTTTTAATAACTGCTTCCCAAATACTTTAGATACCACAGTAACTTTTACAGAAAAGGATGGTAAACCCGATACTTATGTAATAACCGGTGATATTGATGCTATGTGGCTGCGTGACAGCAGCGCGCAGGTGTATCCTTATCTTGATTTTATTAAACAGGACAAAAAATTACAGCAATTAGTTGCCGGTGTAATTAACCACCAGGCCACCTGCGTATTGAAAGACCCTTATGCAAATGCTTTTTATGATGATCCTAACAAGGTAGGAGAGTGGTCAAAAGACGAAACCAAAATGCAGCCCGGTTTACATGAGCGTAAATGGGAGATAGATTCATTATGTTATCCGATAAGGTTGGCGTACAAATACTGGAAAGTAACCGGCGACACAACTCCGTTTGATGCAAAATGGAAATCGGCAATAGTGCTTACTTTAAAAACTTTTAAAGAACAACAGCGCAAGCAAAATCAAGGCCCCTACAGTTTTCAACGTAAAACAGCGTGGGCGACAGATGGTGTGCCTATGAATGGTTACGGTTACCCAGTAAAGCCAAATGGCCTGATATGCTCTGCTTTTCGCCCAAGCGATGACGCTACTATCTATATGTACCTGGTTCCGTCCAATTTCTTTGCTGTGGTGAGCTTAAAACATGCTGCAGAGATGGTAAGTGCCATCAGCAAAGATGCGGCGCTTGCAGCGGAGCTTAGGGCCCTTTCTGCAGAGGTGGATGCTGCCTTAAAGAAATACGCTATTATAAACCATCCGTCGTATGGCAGAATTTATGCCTATGAGGTTAACGGTTACGGCAGCTTCAACCTGATGGATGATGCCAACGTACCAAGCCTTTTAGGATTACCTTACCTGGATGCCGTACCGGTGACAGATCCTGTATATCAAAATACACGTAAAATGTTACTGTCGTTAAATAATCCTTTCTTTTTTAAAGGCAAGGCCGGCGAAGGTATTGGCGGCCCGCACGCGGGTAAAGATATGATCTGGCCATTAGGTATTATTATGCGTGGCTTAACCAGTACCAATGATTTGGAAATTAAACATTGTATAGCCATGTTGAAAAGCAGTAACGCAGGTACCGGCTTTATGCATGAATCGTTCCATAAGAATGACGCCAAGCATTTCAGCCGCCCGTGGTTTGCCTGGGCAAATACACTGTTTGGTGAGTTTTTATGGGAAACTT
>JAQBOP010000370.1 GCA_028287975.1 Mucilaginibacter sp.
TATTACTATGTCTAAAGCATCTGAAGTAAAAAATGGTAACATCCTGCGCTTTAATGGCGAGTTGTTACAGGTAGAGGAATTTTTACACCGTACCCCGGGCAATTTGCGCGCTTTTTACCAGGCACGCATGCGTAACGTAAAGTCAGGCAAGTTGGTCGAATATCGTTTCCGTACCGACGAGGATGTAACCATTGCCCGCGTTGAAACCAATGATTATCAATACTTATATGAAGATGGCGAGTCGTTAGTGATCATGGATAACACTACTTATGATCAGCATAACGTACCTAAAGCTTTATTTGGCACTCCCGTGAGGTTTTTAAAAGAAGGCATGAATGTTATTGTAGCATTTGAAAGCGAAGAGCCTATCATGGGTCAGATCCCGGGATCGGCCGAATTAGAGATTACTTATACCGAGCCCGCTGTTAAAGGCGACACTTCAAGTGGTGCCTTGAAAAAAGCTACAGTTGAAACCGGCGCAGAGATCAACGTCCCGTTATTTATCAATATTGGCGACAAAGTAAAGGTTGATACTGCTAACGGCGCTTACGTAGAACGAGTTAAAGGGTAAGCCGCTGCCGCAAGCGTCCCGCTCGTGGCCCGCCTGCCAAGTGACGAATTATCACAAATCGTTCCCCCTTCAGGGGGTTAGGGGGCTAAAGCGCTAACTCTATAGCCGGGTCCCAAAAAACGTTTTTAAAATTCTGTACCTGGTCGTCTTTTACTTTTACACCTTCGGCTTCCAGCAGGCGCTGCATGGTATCGCCGCCAAAATGAAATTTCGCGGTTAACAATCCCTGGCGATTCACTACCCGGTGTGCCGGTACCGGTGGTTGAGCGGATCCTGCCGCCTGCATGGCATAACCCACCATCCTTGATGATCCTTTGGTACCCAGGTAACTGGCTATAGCACCATATGATGTTACGCGCCCGGCAGGGATCTGCCTTGCTACATCGTACACGTTATCATAAAAGTTATAATCAGGCATTAGCTGCTTATTGAAATGAAAACTTAAGGTAGTTAATGTTTTTATTATCCTTCAAATATTTCTTCTCGTAATAAGTTTTGATAGATAACACCTCGTCGGCATATTCCGACTTGTACAGGTCGGCCGTGTTGATGTGTTCCTTCAATTTCAGCTCTTTTATTTTCTCGGCAGTATAGGTATAAAAACCATCGTTATCTGTTTTAAGGTTAACGCAGCCTCCCGGCTTTAATACTTCGATATACATATTTAAAAACCGTGGTGATGTTAATCGTTTTTTCTCGCGGCTCAATTGCGGCTGCGGGTCCGGAAAAGTTATCCAGATCTCATCGATCTCACCCGGAGCGAAGAATTCAGTAAGGGTTTCTATCTGCATCCTAATAAATGCTACGTTATCTACGCCATCTTCTAACGCGGTTTTGGCGCCGCGCCAAATGCGGTTGCCCTTGTAATCTATCCCGATAAAATTCTTATCCGGGAACAACACCGCAAGGTTAACCGTATACTCGCCCTTACCACAGGCCAGCTCTAAAACAACCGGGTTATCATTCCTAAAAAATGTCTTACTCCACTCGCCTTTATATGGCTTCCCTGCATCCAGTTGTAAAACGTTGCTGAATGTTTCTATTTCGGCAAAACGTCTTAGTTTATCTTTTCCCATAGCCCCCTCTCTAAACCTGCCTGTCGGCAGGCAGGTCTCCCCCCGGTAGGGGAGACTTTATAGTTATATTTTATTAATAATTTAATTCAAAGCCCTCCCTACCGGGGAGGGTTGGGTGAGGCTTTTACTTTATCCCGTAATGATCAGCCATCAAACCTTCAAACATGCCGGTTGGTAATACCTTTTTTAAAGTAACCGCTATAGTTTGGCCGATGGCGCCTACTAAATATTGGTGCGCAGGACTGCTTTTGTCAACTATTTTAACCAGTTGCTTACCAATGGCGATCGGGTCGGCGCCGGCGTTTTCATCTTTTTCTATACTTGCTATCGCGATATCGTAATTAGCTTTCAGCTTTTCGTTATCAACCGTAAAAGGTATCTTTTCACGGCTGCCGGTAAATTCGGTTTTAAAGTCGCCGGGGTTGATGGTGGTTATTTTTATACCTGTTTTACGCAGTTCCATACGCAAACTTTCAGAATAACCCTCAACCGCGTATTTTGAAGCTACATACATGCTTTGGTAAGGCAAACCAAACAATCCCGCTAACGAGCTGATGTTTACCACAATGCCGCTGTTGTTTTTAAGCATTTCTGGTATTACGGTGCTGCACATACGCACCACACCAAAAAAGTTAACCTCAAACTGTTGTTTAGCTTTATCAACCGGCATGGCATAAGCAGGGCCGGCAATACCGTTGCCTGCATTATTTACCAGCACATCAATTTTACCTTCGGCTTTTATAATTTTAGCGACTGCGGCTTTGGCAGATGCATCGTCGGTTACATCAAGTTCAATTAAATTAAAGGGTACGCTTACCTTTTTTGCAAGGTTACGCGTAGTACCATATACGGTGTGTCCGGCTTCGTGCAAAGCGGTGGCGCTGGCCAGCCCTATGCCCGATGAAGCGCCTGTTACCAAAATTACTTTTTTCATTTTTTGTTGTTGAAATAGTTAAATGCTGAAGATTGAAAGTGATCCCAAATATAAATAAAGCGGTGAAAATGATATGTTTTTATTTATATAGAATGTTCGATATATAATTGCCAATCACACCGGCATAACTTATTTTACCGGTAGTAAAAAAAGTCATTTTTCGGGTATTACCACCGATGCCGGTAGTAATTTTTATCGTTTTTCGGCTATCGGGCGTTTTACCGGTAGTAATTTGGGGCGTTTTCCGGGTATCAGGGCTTATGCCCGCAGTAACAATTTTATTCAAAAATCTCAAAATCAAATACTTAATAATAATTCAAAGAAATTGATGCTGATTTTGCCGGATTTTTATTGCCGCGAAATTATATGATCTGCCTGGCAGCACTTATTGACTATTGACTACAATATACGAAAAAATTTATGGTTATGTGCTGACAATGATATCTGCGTATCAATGGCTAACAATTTCACTTTGACCGCAGAATGTGTTATTTTTGCATTTCAAAAAAAAATAAAACGCTATGTCATCAGTAGAGACCGCTTACACCAAGTACAAAGTAAAAGACTTTTCATTAGCCGAGTGGGGCAGAAAAGAGATCGGGTTAGCCGAAGCAGAAATGCCGGGCTTAATGGCCCTGCGTCATGAATTTGGCGCTTCAAAACCACTAAAAGGTGCGCGCATTGCAGGCTGCCTGCACATGACCATCCAAACCGCTGTGTTAATTGAAACACTGGTTGAATTGGGTGCCGAAGTTACATGGTCATCATGTAACATATTTTCAACTCAAGATCACGCCGCCGCCGCTATCGCTGCTGCAGGTATTTCAGTTTATGCCTGGAAAGGTTTAAATGAGGTTGATTTTGATTGGTGCATTGAACAAACTTTGTTCTTTGGCGAAGACCGCAAACCATTAAACATGATCCTTGATGATGGCGGCGATTTAACCAACATGGTATTTGACCGTTACCCTGAATTAGTTGCAGGCATTAAAGGCTTGTCAGAAGAAACTACAACCGGTGTTCACCGTTTATATGAGCGAGTTAAAGCCGGCACTTTACCAATCCCTGCTATCAATATTAACGACTCTGTAACCAAATCAAAATTTGATAACAAATACGGTTGCCGCGAATCATTAGTTGACGCTATCCGCCGCGCTACCGATGTAATGATGGCCGGTAAAGTAGGTGTGGTTTGTGGTTATGGCGACGTTGGTAAAGGATCTGCGGACTCATTACGCAATGCCGGTGTACGTGTTATCGTAACTGAAATTGATCCTATCTGCGCATTACAGGCAGCAATGGAAGGCTTTGAGGTTAAGAAATTAAGCACTGCTATTGCCGAGGCTGATATTGTGGTAACCGCTACAGGTAACATGAACATTGTGCGCGAAGAGCATTTCCGTGCATTGAAAGATAAAGCCATTGTTTGTAACATTGGCCACTTTGACAACGAGATCGACATGGCCTGGTTAAACAGCGCTTATGGCAATACCAAGATCGAAATTAAACCACAGGTTGATAAATATACTATTGATGGCAGTGACGTTATTGTACTGGCCGAAGGCCGTTTGGTAAACTTGGGCTGCGCCACAGGCCACCCAAGCTTTGTAATGAGCAACAGCTTTACCAACCAAACTTTAGCGCAGTTAGAGCTTTGGACAAACGCCGGCGCTTACGAAAATCTTGTTTACACTTTGCCAAAACACTTAGACGAAAAAGTTGCTCGCTTACACCTTGCCAAAATTGGTGTTGAGCTGGAAGAACTTGACCAGGATCAGGCTGATTATATCGGCGTACCGGTTGCTGGTCCGTTTAAGCCGGAATATTACCGTTACTAAAGGTAAAAGGGCTTGATTTTAGGATCAGGCCCTTTTTTGTTATATAACATTCCTTAGGACTCTAACTTTTTATACTACGCCTTTTTTTGTATTTTTGATAAGATAGCAAGTTCAAGTCATTAACTATATAATGAAAACTAACCGAAAAATTGCAATAGTAGTTAACCATGTAAAAATGGAAAACGAAGATATAGCAGATGTGGCATTTTGGCTTAGCAGACCCCCTGCTGAAAGACTTGCTGAAGTTGTACGGTTAAGAACTAATTATTTTACATGGGCTAACGGCTCTTTTCCGAAAAGTATAGAAAAAGTTGTTCAGCATCGGCCGTTATGATGTTTGAACCTGATTTTGTAGATTTTATTGAGCTGTTAAACCGCCATGATGTGGCTTACATGGTAATAGGCGCACATGCATTGGCTTTTCATGGCAGGCCAAGACATACTGGAGATCTTGACATATGGATTGAACCCAGCAACGAAAACGCAACTAAAATGGTAGCCCTATTAAAAGAATTTGGTTTCGGTTCACTTGGCTTAAAAGAAGCTGATTTTTTAAAACCTAACTATGTAACTCAATTAGGATATCCTCCGCTCAGAATAGACATTTTAAACTCGATTTCCGGTGTTGAATTTTCTGAAGCATATATCAACAAAATAGAGGGTGAAGTTGACGGATTAAAAATCAATTTTATAAATGTTACTGAATTTATTCAGAACAAAGAAGCATCAGGCCGACAAAAAGACTTAGGAGATGTTGCCGCTCTTAAAAAGGATAAAGAAAAATAGTTTAGTATCGCCATAAAAGTTTGATTTCTGTAATCGATCTCTTTTTATAACAGATTCACGAAGTCTTCAAAACTTCTTAAATCTTTACCAACACCCAACATAACCCCAATCTCTCCATAAACATCCCCGGAAGTTTTACCCTGCTCACGCAAATATTTAACCGACGTTGCCCCGGCAGATTTGGATAGCTTTTTATCGCCGGCTTCCATTAATAACGGGTGATGATGAAAAGTGATGTTTTGAAAACTACGCTCGCCCAATACATCAGCTAGGAAATGCTGCGCGATGGTTGACGGGTAAAGGTCCTCGCCGCGAACTACCAGGTCGATACCAAAATGAATATCATCAACCAAAGAAGCTAACTGGTAAGCAGGGTAATCGTCTTTCTTTTTGACGATGAAATCTTTCATTTCGGCAGGCAGACATTCTTTAACCGTACCATTGTTTAAGGTTTTGATGTTTAACTCTCGTTCATCGGTATAAAGCCGCCATGCGGTGCCGGGCGTGTCTAATGGAATAGACCGGTTACGGCAATTACCCGGGTAACTACTTCCCTGCAACTGCGACCGTGAGCACCGGCAGGCAAAAACATCTCGCTGATCTGCTAATTTTTGTAAAGCCTCGCGATATAAATCCATCCGGTGCAATTGCGACCAGTTGGCTTTATAGTCTTCCATGTCCCGCGGCCCTTCGTCCCAGGGAATGCTTAAAAAATTGAGCGTATCAAAAATGTCCTGTACGTAATCGGTATTTACGCGTACCTGATCAAGGTCATCTATCCGCAGTAAAATTTTTGAATCCGTCTTGCGGGCGAGTGCCGCTGTTAATGCAAATGAAAATACATTCCCCAAATGTAAATAACCGCTTGGTGTTGGCGCTATGCGTGTTTTGGTGAAATGTATTTGTGCGTTTAACATTTTTGTTAAATTAAACTAAATCAGCTTAAATAAAAAAGGGTCTCTAAATTCGAGACCCTTTAAATATGAGATAATATTCTTAATTGATACCTGCTGCTTTTGCCAGTTGGTTATAATCATTTACATTAAGCCCGGGGTTGTGCAGCTTCAAATTGCTTAACGCAGTACCGGGAATCACAACTACTCGTATATCCAGTCCCGAAGAGGCAAAGTTTGATTTCAGATCAACATAGCCAACGCCATACACCTGTAACGTTAATGTATTACCTGCTTCACTATACGGTAGCGGGTTCCACGAGGTAGTAGCACCTGTATTTCTAAAATATACCAAAACAATGCCTTTATCCACAATGTCCTGGGTAATTGCAGGTACTACAAAATGTGTATTACCTACCAGCACAACGCTTTGGTTGGTAAATACATAGCTTCTAATATCGGCATTGCCACTTGCTCCTGTCGCACCTGTAGCGCCCGCGGCTCCTGTTGCGCCATTGGCACCGTTACTCCCATTAGCACCCGCAGCGCCGGTAGCGCCAGTTGCACCCACAGCTCCGTTACTGCCATTGGCACCCGCTGCTCCGGTGGCTCCCGTAGCGCCTGCTGCACCATTAGTTCCGTTACTACCATTAGCACCCGCCGCGCCGGTAGCACCATTAGTTCCGTTACTACCATTGGCACCTGCCGCGCCGGTAGCGCCTGTCGCCCCTTTTGCACCAGTAGCGCCTACCGCACCATTAGACCCATTACTACCGTTTGCACCCGCTGCACCCGCTGCACCCGTAGCTCCGATGGTACCGATAGCGCCTGCTGCACCCGTAGCCCCGGTTGCACCTGTGGCTCCAGTAGCACCTACCGGCCCCCCGGCAGGGCCTGCTGCGCCGGTAGCGCCGGTTGCCCCCGCTACACCTTGCGGCCCGCCTGCACCTGTGGCCCCTGTGCTGCCGGCCGCGCCGGTATTACCGGTTGTGCCGGTTTCGCCCTTAGGCCCCGGTGTTGTGGACTTTTTACATGCATTAAAACTAATTGCAGTAAGTGATAAAATAGGTAATAGGTATTTAATCTTCATAAAGTTGGGTTTATATGGTTTCTGTTATAGAATTGGAAAATTTAGAAGCAACAAAATTATACGCAATATAATTCATTTAGGTTTCAAATATTTGTTGATAGGTAAAATAATTTCTTTTGGGTACAAAAATTTAACGTCTGTGAGTTAAAAAAAAGGTTAAGTAATAATTAACAACTGTGTATAAATACAACCGTATATAGTTAAAACTTATGCCTATTTATTTCGTTAAGATATTAAACATTTAACTTATGAACAATATACGCAACCTGCACACGAAAGTGCATAACTGGATAGACGCTATTGGTTTCAGGCTAAATACATCGCAAACCAATAAAAGAAATAAAGTGACAACCAATCACTATTTTTTTGAAACATTTAATCTTTTGGAGCGCAATAAGGATGGCGACACCCGTAATTCGAAGTTTTTATGTTTTGATATGTACGGCGAAAAAATAAATGTACGATCACTTCTTGATTTACAAACCGCGTTTTTTGAAAACATCAGTCAGCTTAAATAACATTGTTTAAACACGGCGTTTTAAGGTCATGTGTATAGTTAAATAGTTATTATTGCGATAGATCAGCAAAACAAATGGCCTGCCATCTCTCGATTTGAAGAGATCATCTATCTGTTGTAATGACAGGTCTACTACCGAATATAAATTGATCATCATTATTTCATCACCTTTTAACAACCCGGCAATGCTTGCCGCAGACCCGGCCGCAACATTGTCTATGATGATGTGCTGAGCCTCATCATGAGCAGTGTAATAGGTTAATCCACTCATATCATGCTCGTCATGTCTTTTATACCAAAGCGAGGGCTTTAAATAAAGCGTGCTGTTTGGATAATCAATTATCAGGTTAAACCTTCTGAGCAAACCAATACCAATGTTGCCGTCCCTGGGTATACTTTGCTTAATGGTATCTTTATCCGGAAAAGCTGAAACTATATCCTTCAGCTTATATTTACCAAGCTCAACTTCCCTGATCCTGCTTAACGTGCCGCTTATTGGGCCGTTTATACCCATTCCTAAATCAGCGTAGATATAGCTTTTTTGAAGCTCATTTTTATTTTGAAGATTCTCCATTGATAAGCAATGCCCAGCACCCAGATCAACGATTAGCTTGCTTGGTTTTTTATCGCCGTTGGCAAAAGTCACATTAGTGGTTATGTAGGGTTTTCTGTCTTCTATACTCATTGTTATTTTTTGGCCCCGCCTAAAATAGCGCATGTGTTGCGGTAACGATACCCTGAGTGTACTATCAGAGAAATCAACCTTAACAGCAAGATGACTAAAAAACTCGTATCCCAATAATCCATGAATAGGTATACCGGCATAGTCAGACAAACCGAAGTTATCTTTGGTAAAAAGCGCTGCATTTACATTGTAACTTGTTAAGCCGGGGATATCAATGTTTAGCGCATTTGTTATATAAGCTTCAAAATCATTACCTAAGCCAAAGCCATGAATTTTCACCATACGTTTGTTGCTTACCTCTATCGAGTCGACCAACGATGGTTCGGTGATCAGCATGTAGCCCACACCGGTATCCAACACAAAATTGTAAGGGCCTTTATTATTGATCTTTAGTTTTATTACTATAAGATTCCGTACCAGTTTAAACGGGATTGTTTGGGTGCCTTTAGAATTTTTGAGGCCAAAAAACTGGGCATTTGCCGAAAGACTGAAACAACACAGCACAATTAGTAGTGCGGCATTACAATAACGCTTTATATGTATTACCGGTAACAGCAAGGCTTTTTATAATTGGATATTAAAATTAACAAATTATTACATTTAAAGATGCAATAATTTGTTAATCAATTGATACTAATTACGTTTTCTCCGCCTTCTCGGGTTTCTCGAGTTTGCCTTTAAGTTCGGGGTTTTGCGCCGGCAGCGTTTTTACATCATGCTCAACTTCCGTTTGAATGATATATACCGCATATTCGGCAGGCTCAATTTTACAACCAATAGCTTCAGCATATACTTGTGTAAACTCCGCGCCAATGTATAATATGGCTGCTGTATAATATATCCACAACAATAACAAAATAATAGAACCTGCTGCACCATAGGCCGAATTCTGTGCGGCGTATTGAAGATATATACCGATACCATATTGTCCCAACATAAATAGTAAAGCCGTAAAAATAGCTCCCGATCGGACATCCTTCCACCTGATCTTCACATCAGGCAATACCTTAAATATGATGCCAAATAGTACGGATATTACAATTAAGGTAATACCCAGGTTAATCCCCTTGATTAGCAGATTGGTTACATCAGGTAAAAAATGAGTCAGTTTTTTGCTTAAAGCATTCATCAAAAAGTTTATAACTAATGATACCAGCAGCAAGAAACCCAGACTAACAATAAGCGAGAAAGACAAAAATCTGTTTTGAAGCAATTTAAGCCAGCCTTTTTTTGGCTTGGCCTTTACCCGCCATATCATGTTTAATGAATCTTGAATCTCGACAAATATGCTGCTTGCGCCTACTAATAATGTAACCACGCCAATCACAACAGCT
>JAQBOP010000121.1 GCA_028287975.1 Mucilaginibacter sp.
CGCTTGCCTAAGCTACGAAAGCTTACACCGCCTGCCAAGTATTCCTTTATTACTAGTACCCTCGTTTCTTCCTGATCCATTTTGTAACCCTTTCTGTCAACCCTAATCAGGACGACACACTGTATCACGTGTATCACCTGTATCTCCTGTATCACCTGTATCTCCTGTATCACGTGTATCTCTTTCACAAAATGATACAGTTGCCGATACGCACCTTTTAATCATCTGCACACCTGGAATTTATACATCCGGATATCAATTCCCATTGTATCATAACCGTACGCTTCATGTTACATAAGCGAACAGTATTTGTTTGCGTGCGGATATATAACCAATTGATAATTAAATGATTAATAGTTTGGTATGTTATTGATAACTTAAGACGCTAGTGTGTGAGTGCTGCCTGATAAATAAATCATTTTAATAAATTAGCAATTCAAATCACTAATGCACTAAATCAATACATCACTAATTAGAAAACATGTTATCACTACAGCATATTTCAAAATACTACCAGGTTGGCGGCAATAAAAACTACGTACTCAATGATATCAGCCTTGAAATTGACGAGGGCGAATTTATTTCAATCATGGGGCCTTCAGGTTCGGGCAAGTCGACCTTGTTGAATGTTATCGGTATGCTTGATGAGCCGTCGGATGGTTATCATTATTTTGCGGGACAGGCCGTGCACCAACTTAAAGAAAAACAGCGGTCGGCTTTGTATAAACAATATATCGGGTTTGTTTTCCAGGCTTATCATTTGATCGATGAACTCACCGTTTATGAAAACATCGAGACGCCGCTGATCTACCAGGATTTTAAAGGCGCTGAGCGCAAGGCAATGGTAGCCGATATGCTTGACCGTTTCCAGATCGTTGGAAAGAAAGACCTTTTCCCGGCCCAGCTTTCCGGCGGGCAGCAGCAGCTGGTAGGCATTGCCCGCGCTTTAATAGCTAAACCAAAATTATTACTTGCCGATGAGCCAACCGGTAACTTAAATTCAAAACAGGGCGAGGAAATAATGGACCTATTCCGCAAGCTGAACAAAGAGGACGGCGTAACGATCATCCAGGTAACGCACTCCGAAAAAAATGCAGAATATGGTACCCGTGTAATAAATCTTTTAGACGGGAAAATCGATTCATCAAAAAAAATTCTGAATACTTAACAAATCATGCGATCTTATATATACTTTTTAATTCTACTCTTTATTGTTTCAGGTAAACTGGTGAATGCGCAACAGAACGATGTGCTTACCCTGCAGCAATGTATTGATATTGCCATAAAAAATAACCTGAACGTGAAGCAATCGGCGCTTGTTATGGAGCAGGATCATATAAATTTTAACCAGGCAAAAGAGAACCTGTTGCCGTCTATAAACGGCTCCGTAAGCCATAATATTAACCAGGGGCGATCCATCAACCCCGTTACAAATACGTATGCCAACCAATCACTTACTTCCGATAATTATGGTTTGTCGGGCGGCCTGACCCTGTTTAATGGGCTGGCATTACAGAACAATATAAAGCAGGCCTCATTGTATTACCAGGCCGGTAAAATGGATTACCTGCAGGCGAAAAATGTGGTAACCATTAACATTATAACCAATTACCTGCAAATTTTGGATAACGAGGAGGTTTTGGCACAGGCTATAAGTCAGCAGCAAGTGGCCCAGCAAACGGTAGACCGGTCGGAGACATTGGAGAAGTCGGGGGCAAATAAAACGCCTGTAGACCTGTATAATTTTAGGGGAACGCTGGCGAGCAGTAAAGTTGCGGTAGTTAATTACAGGAGCGCACTGGAAGCCGCAAAGTTGAGTTTATACAATTTAATGAATATCCCATTTGACAGGAGCGCCGAAGTGCAACCCTTAAATGCCGAAGAAATGAAAGGGCTTTACGGCGTAAGTGTTGACGACATTTACAGTGCCGCATTACAACAGTTGCCCGTAGTTAAAGCGGCTACCTTAAGACGCCAAAGTGCCGAGAAGGCCTTACAGGCGGTAAAAGGCTATTTACTGCCAACCTTATCCCTGTCGGCAAACCTGGGAACAAATTATTCAAGTACAGGGCAAAGCTCTACGTTTATTGATTCAACCAGTGCGCCAACAAAATTATATATCAATACGCCCAGCGGCAAACAAACTGTTTATTCAACCCAGGCAAATTACGCCAGCCAAAGCATAAGTTATTATAACCAGTTTAAAAACAACTATGGAACGGGGATATCTTTGAATTTAAACATCCCCATATTTAATAACCTGCAAAAAAGAAACAATATTTCTACAGCGAAAATCAATTTGCAGATATTGAAAAATGTTGAAGATAATACCAAACTGGTTTTACAGCAGAACGTTGAGCAGGCTTATGTAAATATGAATTCGGCTTATACCCGGTACCAGGCTTTGGTTGAACAGGCAGATGCTTATAAGGAAAGTTTCAGGATAGCGCAGATACAATTTGATGCGGGTGTGCTGACTTCGGTAGATTTTATTATTGCAAAAAATAACGTCGATAACGCCAACCTCAGCCTGATAAGCGCCCGGTACGACTACTATATTGACAGTAAAATACTGGATTATTACCAGGGAAAATTATCACTGTAAATTATTTTCAAATACTATAGGATTTATAAAATATTATCTAATTTTATTCCAGAATCGGCCACGATTATCCGGCTTGCACTTTGTCTTTTTATGAGTGTAAGCCGGATTCCTAATTAAATGGTTTTATAACCCATGAATTGATCCAAAAAGCTTTTAACCGTTTAAAATTTACTTTATCTTATGAAAAAAATCATCCTCACATTAGCAATTTTTACAGCAGCTTTCAGTTTTACTTCTGCCCAGGTATTGCCTTCATTTCAGTTTGGCGCTAAAGCGGGATTGAATTTGTCGAGCATTTCATCCTCCGCTTCCGCAACGTTAAGCAGCAGTAACCAGGCTGGTTATTTAGCCGGATTTTGGGCACGGTTCGGCGCTTTGGGTTTTAACTTTCAGCCCGAAATGTATATCACTTCAAAAAATGTTGATGTCAAATCAAGCGATGGCAGTGAAGGGAAACAGAAATTCACCAGCATTGATGTACCATTGCTGTTTGGCGGTAAAGTTGGCGCGTTTGGTATCGGCGGACGTTTTTATACCGGCCCGGTGGCTTCTTTTGCCATTAACAGAGATCAAACTTTTACGGGCGCTGCCGGTAATGCTTTAAGACTTAACTATAAAGACCAAAACTTCGCATGGCAGTTCGGCGCTGGCCTGGATGTTAAGACAATATCAGTTGACTTACGATACGAAGCCGGCCTAACAAAGCAGGATTATGGTAGTGGTCAAACGAGGATCAACCTATTTAACTTGAGTTTAGCTTATCGATTGGCCAAACTATAATTGCGCTTTAATATAGAAACATTGGTCGGCCCTTAGCCGGCCTTTTTTATTATTGTATAAAATACACATATATTTATACACCAATTTTAATTCCATAGCGTAACCATAAGATTTAAGCTTTAATGAGCAACCATTTCAGGTTTATAAGACCCGCCCTTTCATTAAGCGTGATGATGCTTTTTGTTGTGCAACTGGCATTTGGCCAGTCCCCGGCAAACGGTGAACCAATTATCCGGCTAAACCAGGTTGGGTTTTACCCGGATGCACCTAAAACGGCAATTGTTTTACAAAGCGACGGCCGGGCCTTTTCTATCCGGACACTTTCAAACACAACCGTATTTACAGGAACTTTAAAAAAGTCTGTCAAGCCCAATTTTGCCGGTAACACAACCTGGATAGCTGATTTCAGTGCTTTTAACACATCAGGGAAATATGTTGTGTTTGTTCCCGGGATGGGCTCATCTTATTCATTTGAGATCAAAAAATCGGTGCATAAGGCTGTTGCTACCGCAACCATAAAGGCTTATTATTTTATGCGGGCATCGCTACCGCTTGATGGAAAATATGCAGGCAAATGGGCGAGGGCGGAAGGGCATCCGGATACCGCGGTGTTGATACACGCCTCGGCTGCAACTGATGAAAGGCCCGAAGGAATGAAAATTTCATTGCCGCGCGGCTGGTACGATGCCGGGGATTATAATAAATATATTGTCAATAGCGGCATCAGCACAAGCACCCTGCTTTCGCTGTACGAGGACTTCCCCGGCTACATGAAAACGGTTAGGCTCAATATCCCGGAAAGCGGAAATGGCATTCCCGATATATTGAACGAGGTTTTATGGAACCTGCGCTGGATGCT
>JAQBOP010000388.1 GCA_028287975.1 Mucilaginibacter sp.
GGCAGTATGCGCTGCGATGCCAATATTTCTGTTCGCCTTAAGGGCGCTACCCAATACGGTAACCGTTGCGAGGTGAAAAATCTAAATTCTATCCGCAACGTACAACGTGCCATCGAGCATGAGTTTATCCGCCAGGTAAAGGTTATCGAAGAGGGGGGGCGCATTGATCAAAATACATTAAATTTTAATGCCGATACCGGCGAAACATCGGTATTACGCTCTAAAGAAATGGCTAACGATTACCGCTATTTCCCCGAGCCTGATCTGTTGCCGCTAATGCTGGATAACGCCTATGTAGAGAATGTCCGCCAGACATTGCCTGCATTGCCAAACCAGCTTTACAAAAAATATTTGGAGATAGGTTTATCAGACTATGATGCGTCGGTGATCACTGCTGATAAAGAAGTTGCCTTATATTTTGAGGACCTGATAAAACATACCCAGAACTATAAAGCCGCCGCCCACCTGATGATGGGTGCCGTTAAATCGCATTTAAATGAAACCGGCCAGCACATTACCGAACTGGGTATCGAGCCGATAAATCTTGCAGGAATAATTAAACTGGTAGATAGCGGAGCGGTAAATAACTCGGTTGCCACACATAAATTGTTCCCGGCTATGTTAAAATACCCGGAGAAAACAGCAGATAACCTTGCCGCCGAACTTAATTTACTGATCACTACCGACAGCAATGATGTAAGCAAATATATCCAGGACGCTATAGCCAAATATCCCGATAAAGTGATAGAGTACCAAAAGGGTAAAAAAGGCGTTTTAGGTTTGTTTATGGGCGAGATCATGAAAAGCTCGAAAGGGAAGATCGACCCGCAGGCAACCAACAAATTATTAATTAAAGAATTAGAATCTAAATGAAATTACATTCAGTAGTATATAGCATTATCGCTTTGGTCCTTGTTATGGCATCTTGTAAGGACGAGTCGGTATTTAAAATTTCGGGTACACTTAAAAATCCGGGTACCATAAAAAAGGCCTATTTGCTTGAAGCCGATAGTGCACAAATAAACATTATCGACTCGACAGCTATAGCCCAGAATGGAAAATTTGAATTTAAGCACCCTGCACTTTACGCCAACTTATACAAGTTACGTATCGGCAGCGCTATTTATGATCTGATCGCCAAAAACGGTGAGGCCATAGAATTTACTACAGATGAGAATGATAAGACACATGCCTACGAAATTAAAGGCTCTGAAAATTCTGAAAAGATCCAGGAATTTAACAAGCTGAGTAATTTCTGGGGTGAAAAGAACGGTAAGATAGTTGAAGAATACCAGGCAAAAGTACAGCAGTTAGGAAAAGAATCAGATTCGCTGGTTGCGATATACCGCCCTATGTTCATGAAAAATATGGATGGTTATGCTGAAGCTGTTTTAAAATTTGTTAATGATAACAAAACCTCGCTTGCTGCATTTTATGCAATGGCGTCGCTTGAGCCAATGAAGTATGAGCAGCAAATGGTTGCGTATGCCGATGAACTAAAAGATAAAGGCAGTTTTACGGATAACCCCGGTGTACAGCGCTTTATCCGCCAGATGATGACGGTTAAACCAACATCTATAGGCCATAAGGCACCAGATTTTACAACTACAGGTATTGATGGCAAGCCGGTAAGCCTGGCCGATTATAAAGGCAAATATGTAATGCTTGATTTCTGGGCATCATGGTGCGCGCCTTGCCGGGCCGAAAATCCTAATGTAGTTAAAGCCTACACTGCATTTAAAGATAAAGGATTTAATATATTAGGCATTTCGCTTGATGTTACTAAAGACGATTGGCAAAAGGCGATCAATGCCGATAAACTGACTTGGGCGCATGCTTCTGATCTGAAAAGATTTGATGGGGCCACAGAGCGTTTATACCATATAGAAGCTATCCCAACCAATTATATTATTGATCCACAAGGTGTTATTGTAGCTAAAAATGTTACCGGTGCCGCTCTTGAAGACTTTTTAAACAAAACGTTTAATAAGCCTATATAATATGTTAAGAAAAAGTAGCTGTTAACAATTTGTTAATATTAGCTTTACGCTAAGCTTTTTTTAAGTACATACTTTTATAACAAAATTACAAATGTTCATGAGCAACTCTACAAAACAAAAAATATTGATAGTTGACGATGAGCCGGATATTTTGGAGCTTATTGAGTATAACTTAAAAAAAGAAGGTTACCAGGTATTTTTGGCGCGTAATGGCCAGGAAGCCGTTACCGAAGCAAAAAGATCACTGCCCGACCTTATTGTGCTTGACATCATGATGCCCAAAATGGATGGCATTGAGGCATGCCGCATTATGCGTACCATGCCCGAGTTTAAAAATACCTTTATGGTATTTTTAACAGCACGCAGCGAAGAGTACTCTGAAATTGCCGGCTTTAATGTTGGTGCTGATGATTATATAGCCAAACCGATAAAGCCGCGTGCCTTGGTTAGCCGTATTAACGCTATACTGCGCAGAAACGCCCCGTCTGAAGAGGTTACCGACAACAAGCTTGAAATTGGCGACCTGGTTATTGACCGCGAAGCCTACCTGGTTTTTAAAGCCGGTGAAAAGGTAGTTTTAGCTAAAAAAGAATTTGAATTACTATACCTGCTGGCCTCAAAACCTGGCAAGGTTTATACCCGCGAGGTAATATTAAAAAACATCTGGGAAGACTCGGTAGTAGTTACCAACCGTACCATTGATGTACACATCCGCAAACTGCGCGAGAAACTTGGAGACGATATTGTAGCCACCGTAAAAGGAGTAGGTTACAAATTTGAAGCATAAAACAAAAGGCCCCGACATCGGGGCCTTTGTTGTTTTGTAAGATTTAAATTTACAATACTGGTTTTCTCTTAGCCTTATCGGTTATTGTAGTTGCCTTAACGCCAGTGGCTTTTTTAGTGCTTGCTGTTGTTGCTTTAGCTTTTGTGTCTGCTTTAGCTTCAACTTTTGCAGCTGCTGTTTTTGCTTTAGTGGTGATGTCTTTCGCTTTAGCATCCGCTTTGGTTTTAACATCAGCAGCCTTAGCTTTAATTTCCTTAACCTTAGCATCGGCTTTAGCTTTAACATCTTTAGCCGCAGTTTTAGCTTTCGCGGTTACATCAGCAGCTTTGTCATTAACCGCTGTTTTTGCAGCGGTCACTTTTTTAGCGGCGGCTCTTTTTGTAGGGGCCACTTTTTTAGTTATATCACTGATCTTGTCTTCGGCTGCATCTTTTATATCTTCGGCTTTGTCTTTGGTTCCATCCCAAAACTCTTCAATTGTTTCTTTTACCTTCTCGAAAAATCCCTTTTCTTCAGGTTTGGTTGCGTTAGTACTCATAATGTTCTTATAGTTAGATATGATAATTTGGTTTGGTAAATACAATAATTAAACCAATCGGTATTGAACGGTTAAACCACCTCATATCAGGTAAATAAACGCTTTTATGCCACGTGATTTTCCTGAATGTGTATAGATTTCTCTCCATTTTTAACAGAAATTACAAAGCTTAACAGTGGTTGATCACCTTAAATTTAAAAACCGTATTTTTGCCGGCTATAATTTAATACATGAAGATTCCAAAATTTGCCGACCTGATCTTATTCGAAGATGATGACCTGATCGTAATTAACAAGCCTGCTTTTATAAGCTCGCTTGACGAAAGGGAAGGCGGCGATATCAATATACTGCGTTTAGCAAAAGATTACTCGGACGATGCACAGATCTGCCACCGGTTGGATAAAGAGACTTCAGGCGCGCTTATAATAGCCAAGAACCCCGAAGCTTACCGTACCGTATCCATGCAGTTTGAAAAGCGCAAGGTTAATAAGGTTTATCACGCGGTAATTGATGGCACTCACGTATTTGAAAAATTATTGGTCGATCTGCCTATTTTAAACGTAGGCAAAGGCAATGTAACCATCAGCAGGCAGGAGGGTAAGCGGGCAGAAACGTGGTTCCAGTCGCTTCGTTTTTTTAAACACTATACTTTGGTAGAGTGCCGCCCGGTAACCGGCCGGATGCATCAGATCCGGATCCATTTGGCCACCCAACGCGCCTCAATTGCCGGTGATGAGATGTATAAGGGCAAACCGGTATTCCTGTCAGCCATTAAACGCAAATATCATTTAGGTAAAGACCAGGAAGAATTACCTATCATGAAACGTTTTGCATTGCACGCTTACCAGGTTACATTTAAAAAATTAGATGGAGAGCCTATCACAATTCACGCGCCGTATCCTAAAGATTTTGAAACGTTGTTGAAGTTATTGGAAAAGTTTGACAGTTAGTTTACAGTTACCGGTTTGCAGTAAATTCTCCCGCAGTAATTCTGCCCACTGCCAACTAAAAACTGCCAACTAACCAATCATCACCCCCGGTTTATTCACCACGGGCAGTTTGATAAAATTAGAGTCAACGATACTTTCAGGCAGGAAGATGAATTTCTTATCATAGATCTGGGTGCCTATGTAGTAGCTTACCCAATACTCGTTACTTAAGCCAAAGGTTTGCTCGTCTATCAGTTCAATTTGTTTGTAAGAGCCATTGGGCACTACCGGGAACATGTGGCGCAGGGTAGAGGTTTTAACCGGCTCGCCATTCTTTTCACCGTAACCTTTTGAGGTTATCAGCACATTTTCTATAGGCTCTTTTTTTAGATTGATAAGATATACGTGGAATATTTTGCTTTGCACGTTCTCGCCTTCTAAAGCCACGGCTACGACAATATCGGTTACGTTATTTTCGGGGAGGTCTTTGATCATTTTAGTGAGTAGTGAATTGTTAGTAGTGAGTAAGGAATAGCGCGTATACCACTCACTATTCTCTACTCACCACTCACCATACTATTTCTTCTTAGCGAATTTCTTGCCACCTTTTTTAGGTGCTTTTGCATCTGCCGCAGCTAAGGCCTTGCACTGTTCAAACGTAAGGGTAAGCGGGTCTGTTATATCTTTAGGGATCTTAACGTTTTGTTTACCAAATTCAATATATGGGCCCCAGCGACCGTTTAATACTTTAACGGTTGGGTCCTCATCAAATGCTTTTATCAGTTTCTCGGCGTCTTTCTTGCGTTTTTCTAATATTAATTCGACGGCCTGCTCTTCCGTTACGTCAAGCGGGTCAATTTCTTTTGGCAAGGATACAAAAGCACTGTTATGGCTAATGTAAGGCCCAAAACGGCCTATCGCAACTTTCATTGCTTTACCTTCAAATTCGCCGACAACTTTAGGCAGCTTAAACAACTCAAGGGCTTCTTCTAAAGTGATGGTTTCAATACTTTGGCCTGTGCGTAAACTGGCATATAATGGCTTGTAATCCTTATTATCGTCGCTGGCGTTTTCGCCTACCTGCACAAATGGGCCGTAACGGCCAATACGTACCGATACTTTTTCGCCTTTTTCAGGATGAACGCCCAAATCGCGTACACCGGTAGCTTTGTCCGCAGTTTCGATGGTATTCTCAACATCCGCATGGAACGGTTTGTAGAAATTGCTCAACATGGTTGTCCATTCTTCCAATCCCTGGGCTATCTCGTCAAATTGCTTCTCAACCTTGGCGGTAAAGTTAAAATCGACAATACCTTTAAAATGCTGCACCAGGAAATCATTCACAACCGCACCAATATCTGTCGGGAATAATTTTCCGCGCTCGGCGCCCGTATTTTCTGTGCGCTCTTCTTTAGCAATATGATTTGCTTTCAGCGTTAAAACTCTGAATTTTCTTTGCTTGCCTTCGCGCTCTTCTTTTACCACATAACCACGATTTTGAATAGTGGATATAGTAGGAGCGTAGGTTGACGGACGACCAATACCCAATTCCTCTAATTTCTTAACCAAACTGGCCTCGGTGTATCTTGCAGACGGGCGAGAGAAACGTTCTGTGGCGGTCATTTCTTCCAGATCCAAACGTTGTCCCCTGGTTAATGGTGGCAGCATTGCGTTATCGCCGTCTTGTTGTGTGTCGTCTTCGTCGTCGTCCGATTCCAGGTAAACTTTCAGGAAACCGTCAAACTTCATCACCTCACCATTGGCGGTTAAGTCTTCTTTACGGGTTGATATACTGATCTTTGCGGTGGTTTTCTCAAACTGCGCTTCGCTCATCTGCGATGCAATCGCACGTTTCCAGATCAGCTCGTAAAGACGTTTTTCGCTGCCGTCACCTTCAATGGTGTGGTTGTTAAAATAAGTAGGGCGTATAGCTTCGTGAGCTTCCTGCGCTCCCGCGCTTTTGGTTTTATATTTTCTGTGCTGGTGATATTTATCGCCGTAGGCGGATATAATTTCCTGCGATGCCGCGGTTAAAGCGGTTTCTGATAAATTGACCGAATCCGTACGCATATAAGTAATATGCCCGGATTCATATAATTTCTGCGCGATCTGCATCGTGCGTGAAACCGAGTAACCCAATTTACGGCTGGCCTCTTGTTGCAGGGTAGAAGTGGTAAACGGAGCAGCCGGTGAGCGTTTTGCCGGTTTGGTTTCTAACGATTTTACATCAAAATCAGCGCCTATGCAATCGGTCAAAAATTTCTCAGCATCTTCCTGTTTGCTGTAGCGTTCGGCTAATTCGGCTTTAAAAGCCTGCTTGCCTTTACCAAAAATTGCCACAATTTTAAACGCGGCTTCAGACTGGAATTTATTGATCTCGCGTTCACGCTCAACAATAATGCGCACCGCTACAGATTGTACCCGACCTGCAGATAACGATGGCTTAACCTTTTTCCACAAAACGGGAGAAAGTTCAAAACCTACTAACCTGTCTAAAACACGGCGTGCCTGTTGCGCGTTTACCAGGTTATAATCTATTTTACGCGGATTATCTATGGCGGCCATAATAGCCGGTTTGGTTATCTCGTGAAAAACTATACGTTTGGTAGTAGCATCTTTTAAGTTTAGCGTATCAAATAAGTGCCATGATATGGCTTCTCCCTCGCGGTCCTCATCGGAAGCTAACCAAACCATGTCGGCTTCTTTCGCTAATTTCTTTAACTCGCTCACTACCTGCTTCTTATCTGCGGGTACCTCGTAGGTTTGTTTGAAGTTGTTGGCTATATCAATTGCGTCTTCTGATTTAACCAGATCGCGGATATGTCCATAGCTTGATTTGACTGTAAAGTCTTTGCCCAGATATCCCTCAATGGTTTTAGCTTTCGCCGGTGATTCTACTATTAGTAAATTTTTAGCCATTTAGTATAGTTATTTTTTGCAAATAAAGGATAAAGTATGCGAAACGCAAACTTTGTATCGAGTTTAATTTTTGTTGATTGGGTTGTTTTGTTGATTGAGTGAGTGGTTTTCCGGATCTTGAACAAATTAAACTGTTAGCCTAATAAACTCAATAAACTACTCACTCCCGAAGATGATCACATTAAAAATCCACCGCCCAGCAGGTCATTACCCTCATAAAACACAGCAGATTGACCGGGAGCTATACCGGATACCATATGCGTAAAATTAACTTTCATATGATCGCCTATTTGTACAATGGTACTTTCTGCACCGGCATCTTTGTATCTGATCTTGGTGATAGCGTTTAAAGGCTCGGTAATGCTTTCGTATTTAACCAGGTTAAGGTTTTTAACCCAGGCTTGTTTCTTTTGCAGCTCGTCTTCAGTGCCTAATACTACAGTGTTGGTAACCGGGTCAATGCTGGTTACAAACATGGGGTGGCCCAACGCAATGCCCAAACCGCGACGCTGTCCTATGGTATAAAAAGGATATCCCTGGTGTTTGCCCACTATAGTGCCATCTGTTAACGTAAAATTGCCACCGGCAACACGTTGTTCAAGGTCTTCTACTTTATGTCTTAAAAAGGCTCTGTAGTCGTTATCGGGCACAAAGCATATTTCATAGCTTTCACTTTTACCGGCTAATTCTATCTGCCCCATATCAAGCGCCATTTGCCTGATCTCAGGTTTAGAGAAACTGCCTAACGGGAATTTAGTACGCGCCAGGTTTTGTTGCGATACGCCCCAAAGTACGTACGATTGATCTTTGTTTTCATCCTTGCCCTTTGATATCACATAGCGGCCGTTATCCTGTAAACGGATATTGGCGTAATGCCCTGTTGCAATAAATTCGCAATCCAGTTTATCAGCACGTTTTAGTAAGGCTTCCCATTTAATATGGGTATTACACAACACACATGGGTTGGGGGTACGGCCGGCCAAGTATTCGTCAACAAAATTGTCGATCACAAAATCGCCAAACTCATTGCGGATATCCAATATATAATGCGGGAAACCATAACCCACGGCTAAAGCACGGGCATCGTTAATACTATCCAGGCTGCAGCAGCCGGTTTCTTTCGAGCTGCCACCTGCAGATGCATAGTCCCAGGTTTTCATGGTAAGCCCAATCACTTCATACCCTTGCTCATGCAGCATCACTGCCGCTACCGAACTATCAACGCCACCGCTCATTGCCACTAAGATCCTTCCGTGCTTACTCATAATGGGCGCAAAGATACAGCTTTCAATTTTATCATGGTAAAACAGGATGGTCAGTTAAGCGTAAAGTTAAAGATTACGAACGGGCTGATTATTGAAAACACCCGCAAACGTATTTACTAATAATATAAACAAAATACTTGATAACAGGCCAACCAATAACAAAGGTAGAAGCGTTTTAATTTAATTTTTTTTCGCTGTTTTAATAAAGGATTAAAAAAACGACGAAAAAATGAAAATTACCGGTTTTTTTAATTGATTTATAGCTTCTTACACACAAGAAGAAATTAACAAATGACTTGTTTTTTTGGAAATTTTATACCTATTAAATGTTTAAACTGTGATTATAAAATTAACTGTCCCTAAACGTTAATAAAATACTAAAAGTGAAATAGGGTATTGTAAAAAACCTGATACAATATAAATTTGGTCAACCCTAAATTATTAAAAGAATGAAGACTATTGCTAATTTATCAATTGAACAAAAACTGCAGGCTGTGATTTTTTTTATCATCTGTATCGTAGCCGTAGTACACTACGCAAGGTAGTTTAACTTACCGGTTTATCTTAGTTGATAAGCCGGTAAGCACATTATGAACGTATTTGTCCGTTTCCTCTAACCAGCCACTTATAGCTGGTTAACTCATTTAAGCCCATTGGGCCGCGGGCATGTAATTTTTGTGTGCTTATACCAATCTCTGCACCCAAACCAAATTGAGCGCCATCAGTAAACGCCGTAGAAGTGTTAACATACACTGCCGCGGCATCAACCCGATTTAAAAAGGTTTCCATGTTTTCTTCATTTTCGGTAACAATTGCTTCGCTGTGTTTTGAGCTGTGAGATGCGATATGCTCAAGCGCTTTCTGAAAACTATCCACAGTTTTAATTGCCATTTTCATCGATAAAAATTCGGTACCAAAATGTTCGGGACCGGCCTGTTGTAATAAAGCGGCAGGGTAGTGGTTTTGTAAAACCGCATAGGCTTTTTCATCGGCAAAGATTTCAACACCTGCTTCGCCCAGCGGTTTAGCCAATTCTGGGAGGTCATTTAGACGTGCCGAATGTATGATAGCACAATCAAGCGCGTTACATACGCTTACGCGGCGGGTTTTGGAATTGAAAATTATATCTGTTCCCTTTTTAAGGTCGGCAGATTCATCAAAATAGGTATGAACAATACCTGCACCGGTTTCAATTACAGGCACCTTGCTGTTCTTACGCACACTATTTATTAAGCCCTGGCTGCCACGTGGAATGATGACATCAACATAACCAACCGCCTGCATCAGCGCTTCTGCGGCTTCACGCTCTTTGGGTAATAAAACAGCTACATTAATATCGATACCGTGTTTAATCAAAACTTTATGGATCACAGAAATAATTGCCACGTTTGAGTAGGAGGCATCACTACCACCTTTTAAAATACAGATATTGCCGGTTTTAAAACACAAGGCAAATACATCAAAAGTAACATTCGGCCTTGCCTCATATATTACGCCTACTACTCCTAATGGCACACTTATTTTTGAAATATGTAAGCCGTTAGGCATTGTCTTTTCTGACAAAATATGCCCTAATGGATTTTCTAAATGGGATACATTAGCAATATCTTTAGCAATATCCTGGATCCGCGTAGCGGTAAGTTTAAGCCTGTCGTAATTTGGGTTTGCCACATCCATCCTGTCCAGATCCTTTTTATTTTCGGCAAGTAAATAATCGGTCTGCGCAATTGCTTCAGCGGCAAGATCTTCTAAAACCTGGTTTATCGTCTCAAAGGTCAGGTTCAGATTTCTTGCAGCTATCTGCGCGTTTTCAAAATATGTAGTATAGCTCATATCACTTAGCTTAATAAATAAAGATAATCATAGTGTACTAACGGCCTTTGCTTTTTCTGGCCGATGCTTTCTTTTGCTTTATCAGCGCCATATTCTGCAATACCTAAACCAATTAACGCGTTTTGCTCGTCAACTAATTTAATGATCTCTCCCTTTTTAAAATCGGTTAAAATGGTTACAATGCCTACGGGTAATAAACTGGTTGCTTTATTTGATACCAACGCAGTTTTGGCACCTGCGTTAACTTGTACAACCCCTGTAGCCGATTTTTCTGAGTGCGCTATCCATTTCTTTTTCTCGGACGCTGTTTTATTCGGAACAAAGCGGGTATGCGGTGCCGTGCCATCAAGTACATTCAATAAAATATCATCTTTTGTACCATTAGCGATATGTACAGCAATACCCAATTTTGCTGTTTTTTGCGCCATATGAGACTTAGTGATCATGCCGCCACGCCCGAACTGTGAGCGTCCTGAAGTTACAAATGATGCGAAATCAACTCCGGCATCTGCAACTTCAGTGATGATGGATGATCCTTTATCATTTGGATTACCATTGTATATACCATCAACATTGGTTAAAATAATTAATGCCTGGGCATTTAACATTGATGCAATAAGTCCGGCCAGTTCATCATTATCTGTAAACATTAATTCGGTTACCGATACCACGTCATTTTCATTTACTATCGGGATAACCTGGTGCTGCAATAATATTTCGAGGCAGTTTTTCATGTTTAAATAATGCTGCCTGCCTTTAAAATCTTCGGTGGTAACCAATACCTGCGAGCACAACATGCCATAATTCTCAAACAATTGGGCGTAGATATTGATCAATTTAACCTGGCCGATAGATGCCAGCAACTGGCGGGCAGCTATGGCATCATATTTTTCAGAAACGGTTATTAAGCTCCGGCCGGCGGCAACCGCACCTGACGATACCAGGGTAACCTCAACACCTTGCCGTTTTATGGCAACAATTTGTTCAACCAGTCTACTAATGCGCTCCTGGTCGGGGAGGCCGTTGCTTTGAGTTAATACGTTCGAGCCAATTTTTATTACTATCCGCTTGTAACTAAACGCCATTGTTTTATTATATAATCAGCACAAATATTGTATTAATTAATGGTTCTGAACATGTTTTAAACCATAAACAATAAAAAATGATTTAAATCAACCTTTTTCAATTACTTATGAGGATGAAGTAAGTAAAAAGTGGTCATAATGATAAAAAAGTAATTAAAAGCATGTTTATTTTATAGATATGAGGCGATTTTTTTGAAATGGAGGTTTACGATATTTTAGTCTCAGCACTGCAAAAAAACTTTTTTTCAAAAAAAACTTGTGAATTAAATATTTTTAATACTTTTGTCTACTTATTCTATAGACTTTATGTTATTAAATAGTATTACAACTACTCCAAGTCAAATGCAGTGCTCTGCAGCCTGCTGTTGCTCCCGCTGCTGCTAAAAATGCAGCACACCATTTTCTGAAACCAATGAGCATTATCAACTGAATACCAAATCGAACACAATAATTAATTTTACATGAAAAATTTTTTCCTATTAATTTTTTTAATCTATTCTTCAACAGCGGTTTTTGCACAAAATACCATCACCGGCATAGTTAAAGATAGCAAAGGTGCCACGCTTCCTCATGCATCTGTAACTATAAGGGGCACCAAAACCGGTGTAAGTGCCGATGAAAACGGGAAGTTCTCGCTCAATGCTAATTTAGAACCACCATTTTATATCCGTATAAGCTCAATTGGCTTTAAACCCCAGGACTTCCAGATATTAAGCATTCAAAACGCTCCTTCTGAATTTGTGTTGGTAGGTGATGACCAACTACAAGAAATTGTAGTAGTTTCCAGGAGACGTCAGGAGCTTCTGCAAGACGTTCCTATTCCGATTTCAGTAATTGGGGGTTCTCAGATAGACAAAGCGGGCGCTTTTAACATTAACCGTGTAAAAGAATTGGTTCCGTCATTACAACTTTACAGTTCAAATCCACGTAATACAGGTATTAACATCCGTGGTATCGGTTCACCATTTGGCCTTACCAATGACGGTTTAGATCCGGGTGTAGGTTTTTATGTAGATGGCGTTTATTATGCCCGTCCTGCCGCTGCAACACTTGACTTTATCGATATCGATAATATCGAAGTATTGCGTGGCCCGCAAGGTACATTATTCGGTAAAAATACCGCAGCTGGTGCTATCAACATAACAACGCGCAAAGCCAGCTTTACGCCTGGTGTAGCGCTTGAAAGCAGCTTTGGTAACTTAGGGTACATTCAAACAAAAGCATCGGTTACAGGGCCTTTGGCTAAAGACCTGGCAGCACGAATCTCATTTTCAGGAACGCAGCGTAATGGTTTAATCCAAAATGAAAAAACACAAGTACCGGTTAACAATATCAACAACATAGGTGGCCGTGCCCAGTTTCTTTATACTCCTTCAGATAAAGTAACCCTTACTTTATCCGGTGATGTATCAGATCAAAAACCAAATGGCTATGCCCAGGTAATTGCAGGTGTTGCACCTACGTTGCGCGCAGCATATCGCCAATTCAATAATATTATTGCAGACCTGGGTTATAAATTACCATCAACTAATGCGTTCGATCGTATTATTGATCATGACGCCCCATGGAAATCAGGTAACCAATTGGGTGGCGTGTCATTAAATGCCGATTTTAAAATAGGTTCGGGCACCCTGACATCTACAACAGCATGGCGTTACTGGAACTGGGATCCGTCAAACGACCGTGACTTTACAGGTTTACCGGTATTAACCAAATCGCAAAACCCGTCAAAACAACACCAGGAATCTGAAGAGATCCGTTATGCAGGAGATATTTCGAATAATCTGAGCGGTGTGGTTGGTTTATTTTATTTAGATCAAAAAGTGACAACAACGGGCAGGGAAGAAGCAGGCTCGGCCGAATGGCGCTTTGCGCAAAGCACAACTAATACAGCGCAGTGGCAAACTCCGGGCTTATTCGAAGGTTATGGCATATCTACCAACTCATGGATCAAATCAACTACCGCGGCGGCATTTGCTAACCTGGACTGGAAAGTGGGAGATGCATTCCATATTAACCCGGGCGTTCGTTTTAACTATGATAAAAAAGATGTTAACTACGACAGGGAAGCAAACGGCGGTATAACATTAACCGACCCCGCGTTGATCGCACTTAGAAACGGCGTATATAGCAGTCAGCAATATGCAACCAATTTTGATGAGAAGAACTTCACTTATCAAATTACAGCGTCATACAGACCTAACAAACGCCTTAATGCATTTGCAACTTATTCAACAAGCTACAAACCGTCGGGTGTTAACGTAGGCGGTTTGCCGGTTATAAATAACTTGCCTGCGCTTGACCTTGCAGTTATTAAACCCGAAAAAACAAAGCATTTTGAAGTTGGTGCTAAAACCAATCCTGCGGATAATTTAACTTTAAATGTTACCTTCCATAACTCTGACATTAAAGATTATCAAACCAACGTTCAAACGCCTGATCCGGGTGTGAACCGTGGTTATCTGGCCACCGCAGAAAAAGTGAATGTAAAAGGCGTTGAATTAGACGCTAACTATCAAGCCAGCAGAAACTTTTCGTTTTATGCAGCAGGTACTTATACTGATGCTAAGTACGTTAAGTTTACCAATGCACCGCTTCCGCTTGAGCTAACAGGCTTAACAGTAGGCGGCAAGAGTGTTTACTTTGAAGACATCTCAGGTACGCAATTGCCAGGTGTTTCAAAATGGACAACGTCAGCGGGTGGCGAGTTCTCTACCGATGCTAAATTTGTAAGCGAAAACACAAAATTCTTTATCGGTTTGGATGATTATTTCCGTTCACGCTTTTCTTCAAGCCCGACCCCGTCAAAATATTTAAACATTGCCGGCTATACGTTGGTTAACGCCAGGTTAGGTTACAGGGCTACACGTGGTTTCTCTGCGTACATCTGGAGCCGCAACTTATTGAACCAAAATTACTACGAGCAGTTATTACCTGCAACCGGTAATGCAGGCCAATATGCAGGTGTATTGGGCGACCAAAGGACCTTTGGTATAACTCTGCGCTACGTTTTATAATAAGTCTTTTCTTTTCATATATAGGTTTATAATTGGTCAAGCGGGACCGGAAGCTCTTCCGGCCCGCTTTTTTGTTGCATTTTATGCTACGCTTGTTTCACGAAAGTGTGAAACAGATGAAACAAGTGAAACAAGATTTTTACTTAAAGCGTTGGTTTTTAATCAGATGTAAAAAACCAGTGAAACAAAATGTAACAAAGCATAAGTCAGTAAATTTATAGCTAAAAAAGCTGTGATTTGCTGTATATAAGATAATTGAATTTTTGTGAATTTAATAACTAGAAATACTGTGACCCGCCCTGAAAAAAGTTTACACTTTTGGACCCGGCCCTAAGACGTATGCCCGTAATTACATTAACCCTGATTTAACTTTGCGCTGATTTTTTACTGCCAATTTTGCCTGGTTCCGTCATTTTTTGCATGGATCCGTCAAAAAAAAGCATAATTCGCCTGGTATTTGCAGGGCATTAAATCTATTGTCTGTGTCCTCACAGACGATTATAGAAAGCAGTCTATGAGGACACAGACTGCGGGAGTGAAAGTAATTATAATTAATTCATTCGCCTGAAATTAAAGGCGTAAGCAACTTTAAAGCTTGCTATAGATGTTGTACCATTACCGGTTTGGGGCGGAATATTTACAACAGCAGTACTAACAGAAAACTCAAGCGTGCTATGTTTGTCCAGATCAAGATTATAACCTAAAGCACCTATGCCGCCAATCCCTGCATTAGCAAGGTCTTCATTACCGCCAGCCGCATACAAAATAGGGCCTGCTTTAGCGAAAAAATTATTGTAGAAATGATACTTTGCCGATACGCCAAGATAGATCAGATCACTACCGGTGATATTGTTAGCGCTGTAAGGCTGGCCGTAATAGGATGATCTATCAGCCGCTAACCGTTCATAACCAATCGCGGGTACAATAGCTATTTTATTATTTATGGCTATAGTTCCCTGTAGTACAAATCCTTTAGCAGATTCATAATCACCGGATAATGGTTTGTTAATGCCATATCCAAAACCAACATTACTGCGTGCCTGGCTATAGACCTTATCACCGAACATAATAAATATAGCCGCAAACGCGATTTTTAAAAGAAAAGTGTTTTTCATAATTTAGATAGGTAAACAAATATCATAAAAAAACCGCCTCGTTTTTAGTGGAAGGCGGTTTTATAAAGATATTCTGTTGAATTATTACCCGCCTATTCAAGTGTCCACACTTGAATACAAACAATTGTAAGCGTCCTCGCTTACGTCAATAAATTATCTTAACAGGGCTTTCAGGATTAGCACTGCTATACCAAAATTCGTGCGCCGAACCAACGAAGCCCGCTTTTACAGGATTTTCGTGTATATAATCAATTTTTTGATCAATGACCGCAGGAGTATAAAGCAAAACCGGGTAATTTCCGTTTTGCCAGAACTGGTGATTTTTATTTGCGGGGTTATACTTGCCAGCTCGTTCAAACGCATTGACCATCCATTTGCGACGGCTTTCCTGTTCATTGCATGATATTATTTCAAATAACCTTTTAGATGTATATGTTTTAAAACTACCTATTACATCGCCTAACGAACCATCTGTAACATTTGCAACCATATGGATATGGTTAGTCATAATTACATAAGCGTAAATGTTAAGCTTTTTGTTTTCCTGTGTCCAGGTAAGAGTATCTACTATAAAATCGCTATATATACGCCTGGTAAATACATCTATCCAGTCGATAACCGTTAAAGTAACAAAATACAATTCGTCGGTTGAGGCATTGCGTGACATGTTATAAATATGAGAATTTATTGTTCAATATGCAATTCCGGTGGTAAGCGTGGACGCTTACTATTACAATGTTCGAGTGTGGACACTCGAACAGGCGGTCTAAAAGTAAAAAGTCGGCTTGAGTTATCTCAAGCCGACTTACAGAATTATCGTCGAAGGACTATCAATCAGCCACACTCCGCAACATCAAAGCGCCCACAGTCACATTGGTACGGCTGTCAATAATAATTGCACCACCGTTAGCTTTGTTCTCCTGGTAAGGGTCAAACGCTAACGGATCAGCAGTTTTGATCACGATACGGCCGATATCATTAAGTTTAAAATCTTCATTATATTCTTTTTCAAGCGTATTGATATTAACCTTATAAAGTGTTTCCTGTATTTTACAACGGGTCACCTTACTGTTATGCTGAATAAAATAAGTGTGTGTAGTATCTAAAGCGCGGGTATCCATCCAGCAAAGATCGGCCTCAATTAATTGAGATACCTGTGGCTGGAAGCTGCTGTTCACCAATAGGTCGCCCCGGCTGATATCGATCTCATCCTTTAAATGCATAGTTACAGACATGCCTGCAACTGCCTCTTCAGGCTCGTTATCCAATACCTCAATTTTAGTAATGGTTGATGTAAAGCCTGACGGTAATACCGTAACCTTATCATTAACCTTGAATGATCCGCTTGACACACGGCCGGCATAGCCGCGGTAATCATGCAACTCTTCAGTTTGCGGGCGTATAACCCATTGTACCGGGAAACGGGCATGTTCGGTACTGTCATCAATACTTAGTTCAACAGTTTCCAGAAAGTGTAACAGGCTCTTGCCTTTGTACCAATCCATGTTGGTGGTATTGTTAACAACGTTATCACCTTTAAGTGCGCTAACCGGGATAGGGTGGACGTTATTTAAACCCACTTTACCGGCTAAGGTATTGTAGTCTTTTAATATGTTGTTATAAACCTCTTCGCTGTAATCAACCATATCCATTTTGTTGATACAAACCACTACCTGCTGTATCCCTAATAATGATACCAGGAACGAGTGACGGATAGTTTGCTCGATTACGCCTTTACGCGCATCGATCAGGATGATAGCAAGATTGGCGTTTGACGCGCCGGTTACCATGTTACGGGTATATTGAATATGCCCCGGGGTATCGGCTATAATAAATTTGCGTTTTTCTGTTTGAAAGTACTTGTATGCTACGTCAATGGTAATTCCCTGCTCGCGCTCGGCTTTCAGGCCATCAGTTAAAATGGCAAGGTCGATACTGCCGTCGTCATTTTTACGATTTGACGAATGCAGGGCCTCCAACTGATCAGCTAAGATCGAATCACTGTCGTACAGTAATCTACCTATAAGGGTACTTTTACCATCATCAACACTACCTGCAGTTATAAATTTTAATATATCCATAGCCCCCTCTAAATCTCCCCCGGTTGGGGAGACTTTATATTGTTTTATTTTAAATTATATTTTGTTAACTATTGTTCCCCTTCAGGGGGTTAGGGGGTTAAAAATATCCGCCCTTTTTTCTGTCTTCCATTGCGGCTTCGGATACTTTATCATCCATACGGGCGCCGCGTTCGCTTATTTTAGATTCGCTTATTTCGTTAATAATGTCGTCAATTAAAAAAGCGTCAGATGCTACGGCCGCGGTACAGGTCATATCACCAACGGTACGGAAACGTACTGTTCTGCGCTCAATTACATCATCTTCATCCATGTTTAAAACCGGAGAAGCCGCCATTAACTGGCCATTACGGACAATGGTATCACGCTCATGCGCGAAATATATACTCGGAAGTTCTATTTTTTCTCTGCGGATATAGTTCCAGACGTCTAATTCTGTCCAGTTACTGATCGGGAACACACGCACGTTTTCGCCTTTATGGATCTTACCATTGTAGATGTCCCATAACTCGGGGCGCTGGCGTTTTGGATCCCATTGGCCAAACTCATCACGTACAGAAAAGATGCGTTCTTTTGCGCGTGCCTTTTCTTCGTCACGTCGCGCGCCGCCTATACACGCATCAAACTTATTAGCAGCAATAGTATCTAACAACGTAACGGTTTGCAAAGGGTTACGGCTGGCGTTTTTACCTGTTTGCTCAACAACCTTACCCTGGTCAATAGAATCTTGCACAAGGCCAACGATTAATTTTTCGCCTAAACGAGCAACCATATCGTCGCGGTATTGGATAGTTTCAATAAAATTATGGCCGGTATCAATATGTACCAACGGAAAAGGAAACTTACCGGGACGAAAAGCCTTTTCGGCCAGGCGTACCAGTGTTATAGAATCTTTTCCTCCTGAAAATAAAAGCGCGGGGCGCTCAAACTGGCCGGCTACCTCACGCAGAATATGTATGGCTTCTGCTTCAAGCTCGTCTAAATAGTCCAGTTGATTGTGTTTGTTCATTAATTAGTGAATGTGTGAATTAGTGAATGAGTGAGTGTGTTGTTTGATTAAAAATCAATAATTCAATCTTCATTAATTCAATAATTATTTATTTGTTGTCTATTATTAATTCGTGCAGGCCGCATTCTTTTTTTGATTGGTCTTCCCACCACCAGCGTCCTGCTCTAAAATCTTC
>JAQBOP010000393.1 GCA_028287975.1 Mucilaginibacter sp.
GTGAATGAGTGAGTTTTGAATGAGTGAATGTTTTTATTTGTTCATTCAAAACTCATAACCCACCATTCACTCAATCACTCATTCAAAATTCATTCATTGTCATGTCAAGCATCTTTTCAAAAATCATAGCGGGGGATATCCCATCATACAAGGTTGCCGAAAATGAAGGGTTTCTGGCATTTCTGGATATTGCGCCATTAGCTGAAGGGCATTTATTGGTTGTCCCGAAAAAAGAAGTTGATAAACTGTTTGACCTGGATGATGATACCTATACCGGCTTGATGCAGTTTGCAAAAACGGTTGCCACGGCAATGGAAAAGGCTATTCCCTGTAACCGTATCGGTGTTACGGTTATCGGCCTTGAAGTACCACACGCGCATGTTCATTTGATCCCCATAAACGGCGTTAATGACATGAACTTTACCCGCCCCAAATTAAAATTTACTCCCGAAGAATTTCAGGCTACTGCCGATAAGATCAAAGCGCAGTTGTAGATGTGCGGATATGATTAATGTGCAGATATGCTGATGTGCGTATGTGCAGATGAATTGCATAGTTAATAAGATGCTTATTCTTCGACTGAAGCCGTCTGTTTCTTCTGCTTTCTATCCCCCGAAAAAATAAAGAAGGAAAAAAAGAACGCGTAAAATATCACGCCTTTATCTACATCTAACAGGTTTTCTGAGAATGATACAAAAGCTATCAGTAACATAAAGGTTAAAAATAACAGGTCCTTTTGTTTAATAGCTTGCTTAAAGCCGAACCACAGTGTGGCCAGGTAAATAAGCACCCCTATAATGCCTGATTTTAGCCAAAAGCTTAAATACTGGTTATGCGTGTTCAAATGGTTGAGGAAAGAGTTATAATATTTCCTGGCATAAAAGCTTTCATGCAGTAAACCGATCTCCGACCCGGCGCCATAGCCTATAACGGGCTTATTTTTAATAAGCCCGGCAGCGGTACTCCAGCGGTCAAGGCGCGAATCAAATCTTTGATCTTTTGACGTTAAAGTAAGATCATATTTTAAATTGGTTACATACCGTGTCTTTATGATCTTTAAGGTAAAAATTCCCGCAATTGCAAAAACGGATAACGAAGCGGTAATTAGTATGAACATCGACCGCTTTTTGCCTTGCAACAGGTAGAACGGGACCCCGATATTAATAAGAAAGAATACCGGGATAAAGACTGATTTTGAAGACAATTGTACCAATCCCGCCAGGAGAATACAAGCGCATCCCGTGTAAAATAAACGTAGCTTTTTTTGCTGTTCTTTTAATGTTGCCGAGATCAGGTAGATCAGCGCTATAACGACTTGTAAGGACAGAAACGTGGCATGCATATTAATAGGCAGGGCGAAGTTATGATTGGTGAATGCCGAACTGATGATAGCCGAATATGGTAGCCCGTAAAACCTGATGGTACGCAAAGCATCCAGGTACAGGTATGCAATGGCAGCCGTACAAACCATCGAAAAACCCAGCAACAGCTTTGGCCGATATTTCCTGATATCAAAGGATGTCAGGCAAAACAGTATGGGGAAGATGAGGATGGTAATGTGATTACCCCACTCAGCAAAGGCTTGCGGCTTGTTAACCGTGTAAATGGTGCTTAGCAGCGTGATAAAAAACACAGATTGCAAAACCAGGTTACGCCAGGTAAACACCGGCCTTATGTCTTTTTTATTTAGCTGGATGAGTGTGTGTACACAAAAACTAATAAGGATGACATGGCTGTAAAAAAAATCAAACGGCAAGCTGGCCAAAAAAAGCAATAAGTGGTAGTAGCTAATTTTGGTAGCCGTTGTGCCTTCTTTAAGAAATAATCCGTCCATTATTATAGTTCAGATAGCATTCTATGGCATATTGCTCATACCCGTCAACCACGCTTCCCCAGTTAAACAGGTGCTTTATTTTTTGCAGGTTGTTGTTTACCATAACTTTTTCGGTTTCTTGCCTTTGCACGTTTTCTACCAGTTGTTTTACGTCTGCGGGATTTGAAAAATAAAAAGCATCGGTATTTAAGACAGCCTGGTTAAACGGGTTGTTGTGCGCGGCTATCAGCGCTTCGCTGGCCATGGCTTCTAAAAGCGAAGGGTTAGTACCCCCAACACTATGGCCATGAAAATACAAGTATGAGTTATTTTGCAGCGCACGAACTTTGGCGGTATCGAAAATTGATCCCTTAAACTCTATACGGCTATCGTTTTGAAATTTATGGGTGATGAATTTGCCAAACCTGTTGCCGGTATCGCCCAAAACTTTAAACGGTTTAACCGAGTTGCTCAGATTATAGCCATCTAATATCGTTTCGATATTATTCTCAGGCTCCATGCGGGCCATCAGCAAAAAGTAATCTTCTTTAGCCGCTTCTGCCGGCGTGATCTGCTCGCGTTCAAGCGGGGTGATCATGTCTGCACCATATGGGATATACCGGCTGTTGATATCATATTTACGTGCCAGGTATTGCTTGATCACTATCGAGTCGGACACATAATATTGGCTATGTTTAACCGCCAGCTTCTCGGCATATTTTAAAAAATTTTGTACCGGTTTTGAATATTTAGAGCGCTTCCACTCCAGCCCATCCATATTGGTTACAATGGCGCTTTGCTTCGGGTACAGCCTGCCCCAAACAGAACTGCTGGTATAACCCATGATTAGGATCACGTCAAAATCCCTTTTACGGGCATCGCGAATGCAATTCAGATCGTACACAAACTGACCCGCCGAACCTATCAGGTATTCAGGGTCGTAACAGTGGATAATGTTTACGCCGTTCCAGTTATCTTTGGCATAAGGATGGTTATGCGAGTTATAAACCGTTACGGTATGCCCGCGCTCAACCAATCCCGCCGAAACATATTCTGATATATGTTCAAACCCACCGTAGTGGTTGGGGATGCCCCGGGTTCCTAATATGGCTATTTTAAGTTTCATGCTGTTGCTGTTATTGATTGATACGCAGCAAGTGTGCAATTGGCTGCCTGCACCCACGTATATTTTTTTAATATTCTTTCGCGCAGGCGCAGGTTACGTGGTGCCAAACTTGCCTGCTCAATGGCCGCCAAAATACCGGCGGGATCTGAAGGGTGGCAATAAAAGGCATCGTCCTCAAAATATTCGCGGGTATCGCCTTTATCGGTTATTACCAGGTTACAGCCCATTACACCGGCCTCTAACGAGCTTAGTCCCGTTGTTTCAAACCAACTGGGCAGAACATGCACTTTCGCCTTTTGATAATAGGATACCAGTTCAGGCTGTGGTAAATGGTCAATAAACCGAATGTTGGCTGCCGCGATTGTTTTACACTCGTTGTAATAAGCCTGCTGATTAGGGCTATGATTCCCTATCAGCAATAATTTAAACCGCGTATTATTTAACGCTCTGATCAAATTAAGCTGGTTCTTTATCCCTTCAATCCTTGCAACGCATATTATTAGATTATCGTCACGTTCTGCGCCTGCATCATACTTAAATAATTGGGGGTCGATGCCATTTGGCACTACATTATATTTTACGGATGATGGGTAGGCCTTAAAAACCCGCAGGTATTCTGACGTCGAGTTAGGCAGGATCATTTCTGCCTTTTGTAAGATCTCCATGATACTGCGGTTTTGCCCTTTCCAGACATAATCGCGGCTGGATAAATGGTCGCGGCCCAACAGCCAGCGGGCCATGGTTTTTATATATTCGATACTATTGCCGGGCAGATAGCTAAACAAAGCTCCTAAACCCTTGCGGTGATGTTTGTCGTACTCGCTGTAATCAACCAATATGGTGGATACCACATATGGTTTTCGGGCTTGCCTGCTGTGGTATAAAATATCCGCAGGGCGAATGATATTAAAAAAGTGCAACAGGTCATACAGGCTATAATCTATCATTTCATTTGATAGTTTAATATCCGCCCAGACTTCCATTTCGGCTAAATGCATGGCTGTTTGCACGGCCTGCACAGTATCCCCGCCGGGGACCGTAAACAAAGTAGACCGCGCTATGATAGCCACCTTTATCATAACCGGTTGGGGCTTAATTTATGCAACCAGGAGATCAACCCTTCGGGGAAATAACTTAACGTATATAACAGGTAGTTCTCTAACCGCAAAGGGTATATTTTAATGGCCCTGTTAAAATAGTCGCGGGCCTTTTCGGGCTGGTGATTATCTGTAAGATATTTCTTGCCGCATAGTGCATTGTAAGCACCCTCTTTTATTTTGCGTACATCCTGGTCCTTAATGATCGCCAATAGCTCATTGCCTTCTACAGCGGTGATCGATCCACGCAGCACTATCTCGCGTTTTAACTCGCGGAAACGCCTGCCACGCCATTTTTCATCAATAGTTACGGATGTGGAGTTAAGGCGATATTTTATCAAGGGCTCGGTAAGGTTGCAAAGCCGGCCAGCACCTGCAAGGTTGGTCCACAGTAAATAATCTTCAAAATTATGTGCGTGGGTTGGGTAGCCGCCGGCATCAAGCACGGGCTGTTTTTTGTACATCACACTGGGGTGCACAAACGGGCAATAAAAATAAAGCTTATCCATCACCTGTTCGTGCGAGTAAGCTATGCAATGAAAATCGAACAGGAAGTCGCCGTTCTCTAAAATATATTTGGCCTCGCTGCCTACTAAAATATACTCGGGGTTGTCTTGTAAAAACCTGATCTGTTTTTCCAATCGGTAAGGATAGCAAACATCATCCGCGTCAAACCTGGCAATGTATGGCGCACGAGCATATTGCAAACCTGTGTTTAAGGCATCGGCGACACCACGGTTAGGTTGGTTGATCAACACAATGCGCTCATCTTTAAAACTGCGGATAATGTTGACTGTGTCATCCGTCGAGCCGTCATTTATGATCAGCAGTTCAAAATCGATATAAGTTTGCTGCAAAACAGAGGTAATAGCCTCGCTGATATACCTTTCGGCATTATAGGCAGGCATTAAAACGGTTATGCTTGGATTGGTGTTCATTTAGCGACGGATGATTTTGCAGTAAGTAATTCTTTGCCCTCTTTGATATTTAAAAAGAGCAGTAATTCAAAAAATATGATGATTGACAACTGCTCAAACCAGTAATCAATAAAAAACAGGAACATCACCAATAACATTACAGGAATGCCATAGGTGAGCGTTGCATATTGCTTCAAAAAAAAGCCCAGGTAAAAACCAAATAGTGCCAACAGGCCCAATAAACCGTATTCGGCCAGCAGCTGATCGTAAACAGAAAAAGGGCTGTTAGTTAACGAGTGTGTTGCTGCCGATTGGGTAAAAAAGCTCAGGTACACATCCAGATGGTTGCGTAAAAAATCGGGATTGATGTAAAGGTATTTTTGTGGATAGCCGCCAGTAAACTTTAACCCGGTTGCCCTGAAGGCCAGTTTTGATGAGAAGTTACCAACCCCGTTGCCGATTAAGATCTTACCGGGATGGTGTTTAAGAAAATTGAACGTTTGCTGTAATCCCATCACCTTGCCCGGCACCAGGCTTAATTTGCGCGTGCGCGAAACAGGCAGATCGGCCTCATGCTTATTAACAAAATCAACCAGTTGCTTTTGCTCTGGCGGGGTTGTCCTGAGCCATTGGTAAGACGGCGAATTGACATCGGCTTTGGGCAAAACTACCCTTCCGGTAGCGGTTACCGGCACACCCGGCGGCAATTTCTCGCGCTGTATTTGATTAATAGGTAACGCAGCTATGCTATCCAGATAAAGC
>JAQBOP010000005.1 GCA_028287975.1 Mucilaginibacter sp.
TATAGTATGCAGTCAAAGTGCTGCCATTAGTCCTGATTTATTATCTTTTACAAAGATATGAGTATGCGGGGTAAGTCAAAACGCGGAGTACTTGTGCCTATACCCAGGCTGTGACAGATCTGTAAAGCCCGCCTATGTAGTTATAAACTACAGGCATGGTCATTCAAGTCGGGAGACTTTGAACAGCAGGGTGTTTATAAATTAAACTTGGTTATAAGCATGTTATATTTAACTTAGTTGTACCTAAATAATCCAATGGCAAAAAGAACCGGAGTAACAGAAGTGGGATTAGAGTCCGCCGACCCTAATATTCCTAAACCTAGGCTTATAAAATTAATAGTAAGAAATTTTCGCTGCATAGGAAGTCAGCCAGTCGAAATTGAATTGAATGATATTGTTGTTTTAGTAGGAGGAAACAACACTGGTAAAAGCACCATACTGAAGGCATATGAATTAGCAATGAGTCAAGGTTCTGATAGCGGCAAACTCAGTTTAGACGATTTTCCAAATAGTGTTATAGATGAAACAAATTTGCCAGAAATTGAAATTCATACTATTATTTATGATAATACCCCAGGAGACAGGTGGATAACTTTAATAAATGAAGAAAGGTTGGTTCGAGAAAGATTTATTTGGAGTGAAATAGATAAACAATCGAAAAGACAAGGTTGGGACTCTGTTACAAGTGAATGGAGTGATCAAGCTCCGTGGGGAGCCCCAAACGTGGCAAACTCAAGGCGACCGGTGCCGCATAGAGTTGATGCATTTGACAACCCAAGTAAGCAAGCCGAAGAGATAAAAAAACTGTTAAAAAAAGTTCTTGAAGATAAAGTAAAGCAACATAGAGGATTGGAAGATGACGAGAGTGAATATAAACAATTACTACGCAGAGTAGAAATACTTCAACGCTCTATTGCAGAAGATGCTCAAGGAGAAATCGCCGAGATTAACACTGAATTATCAGAATTAATAAGCCAAGTTTTCCCCAATTATAAGATAGATTTCGATCCTAGATCGTCAGATGGAATAGATAAAAGTATAAATTTATTCAAAGGAGACGCACAATTACTTATGGGACCTGAAGATGGATACATGAGTACAATCGAGAGGCAGGGCAGTGGGGCACGAAGAACTTTATTATGGTCTGCTCTAAAATATATATCTGAAATGTCAGATAAACGGAGAGAAGAAAATATTTCTATACGTCCACACTTATTGTTATTAGACGAGCCAGAAATTTGTTTACACCCAAATGCAATTCGTGAAGCATGTAACGTATTATATAATTTGCCAAATAATCATAATTGGCAAGTTATGATTACAACTCATTCACCCATATTTATAGATTTCTCAAAGGACAATACGACAATAGTTAAAGTGGAAAGAAATATTCAAGATAATTCAATTTCCGGAACAACTGTTTATAAGCCAAATAAATTACAATTAAGTGAAGATGATAAAGCGAACCTTAAATTATTAAATATTTGTGACCCGTATGTAGCAGAATTCTTTTTTGGTGGAAAGACAATAATCGTTGAAGACGATACAGAATATACTGCTTTTAAATACATTAGCCAACAAAAACCAAATGATTACAAAGACATTCATATTATCAGAGCACGGGGTAAAGCAACTATAATTTCGTTAGTTAAAATATTAAATCAATTTGGTTCTAATTATTCGATTTTACATGACTCGGATAGTCCGTTAAGTGTTAATAATAGTATAAATCCTGCATGGACAATTAATCAGCAAATACTTGAAGAAGTTGCCAATCGTCCTAATGGATATAGCGTTAGATTGCTTTCATCTATTCCAAACTTTGAAAAAGCCTATTTTGGGGAAATAGCGAAAACTGAGAAACCGTATAACGCATTAAAACAATTAATTAGCAACCCGGATTTCTTTTCTACAGTTGAACAATTACTTCTTTGTTTAATAAACCACGAGGCAATTACACCTAAAAATTGTTTGGAATGGTATACACTTGAGCAATTAGAAAATGCACACGCTTTATTGTAAATTTATATCCTTGTCCTAAAAGGGCTCATCAAATATGTTGGAAGAACACATAATATCATCAACTGAATATTGGAAGCTTGCTTCAAAAATCCAGAATGAGTTTTATAAGCCTATAAACAGCTATAAAACTTCAGTTTTTTTGTGTGGTGCCGACATTAATAAAAAAGATAAAATACGATATCAAGTGTCCCAAGCTCTTTCAACAGGCTGGAATTCTTATATGTATGATTTAATATTTCCTGAAGATATTTTCGATGAGTTGTTATATAATACCAGAGGCAAAGATTTACTTTCTTTAGAAAATTTACTTGCTGAAAGCATTGATGTAATTTTATTAATTCCAGAAAGTCCAGGATCATTTTCCGAATTCGGGGCTTTTGCCAATGACGAAAACTTAAGAAAAAAACTAATTTGCATAGTTGATCAGAAATATAAAAAAGACAAAAGCTTTATTAATCAAGGACCACTAAAACTTGTAAGGAAAGCTAATAAAGATAGTATAATATATATAGACCCTCAATTAATATTTAGACACGTCAGAGATATACAAGCATCTATAAGGAAAATTAAAAAGGTAAGCACAAAAAAAACAGAAAAAATCAACCTTTTGCAATTGGATAATTTTTTGTTGCCAGCAATTTATCTTTTAGAGCCAATTAGTAAAGAAAATCTGATTAAACTAGTGGAAGCAGTAATAAGTGATTCAGCGAATTCATTTCAAATCACTACAACGGCTCTTACCATTATGACTAAAAAAAAGTTTGTGGAATTAACTCATGTTGGGTATAAATTAACGGGAACAGGAATAAAACATTATTTTAGCTTAAAGAAAACTAGTAGTAGAATTAAAATACAAGATGAAACTACAGCTTTAGATGATTTAAGGTTGGAAATTCTAAATTTAAAACTGAGAAATAAAAAACTTAAAATATAGGCAAAGCTGACTTTTAGACACTTCGGTGATGGAATGTTGTTCCGACATTCGAGTTTAAAACTAAGCATTATAATCGCAAATTTTTCAACCAAAACCCTACGGGTTTTAGTCGAAAACTTCACTCAAAATTTATGAAGTAAAAGTGGCTTTCCTATATTTTTAAGATGGATAAATCAGATAACATACGATTAAGCTTATTGGGTCTTCCAATAATTCAAACAATTGATGATTTTTCTATCATCACTCATATATCAAAATATACAATTTTCCAATTATCTAAAAATTCTCAATATCATTATAGGACTTATGAAATTTTAAAAAGTAATGGTAAGGCAAGATTAATTTCACAACCCAATAAAAAATTGAAAGGGTTGCAAGCCTGGATTTTGTTTAACATTCTTAATAAATTAAAAGTGTCTTCTTCTTGTAAAGGATTTGAACGCGGGACATCGATAAGCGATAATGTTGAGCCCCACAAATTTGCTAGTACAATCATGACAATTGATTTATTGGATTTCTTTCCTTCAGTCAAAGGAAACATGGTGTACAATGTTTTTAAATCAATTGGTTATAATAAAGAGATTGCTACTTTAATGACGAATATATGTACGTATAAAGGTGCCTTGCCACAAGGTGGACCATGTTCTCCTAAATTAGCTAATTTAATCCTTTGGAAATTAGACATAAGGATACAAGGATACGTAGGTAAAAGGGGGTTAACATATACCCGATACGCAGATGACTTAACATTTTCAGGATTCAATCCTAACAAACTTATTCAAATCCTACCTATCATCAAGCAAATTATAAAAAGTGAAAAATTTGAAGTTAATGAGGATAAAACACGAATCGCAGGATCAGCAAGGGCAAAAAAAGTTACAGGTTTGATTGTTTCAAATGACACATTCGGAATTGGTGTGCAAAAATTAAAAGTTATTAGAGCTAAAATACATCACTTAACATTGCCAAATGAACAAGGAAATTTCGACCTCATAGATGAAGTTCAAGGATGGCTTAGTTACATTAATTCAGTTGATAAAAAGCGATCACAAATATTAAGTGAATATATTTTGGAACTTTCTAAAAAACATCCTTTAACACTAATCAAACAATTAAATATATTGAAAACTAAATCCGTTAACTAAATTATGATAAGTTAAGTTTTTCTCCCAACTGGCGCAATGCAGCGGTGGTCACAGCAGGGCGTACTTGTGCCTATGCGTAGTTATGCTTGTACCGGTTTATTAATGCTGTAAATTGTTTTTTAGTGAAATTTATTGACGGGAATTGACGGATATTGACGGAAATGGTCTTGTTTTATCTGTTCTGACCCTGTTTGGCAGGGAGCAATAAATGCAAAGCCGCGCGCGATTCCCTCCCACCGGGAGGGTGTAGGGAGGGGTTTGGGCATTGCGTTATAAACCCCTCCCTGCCACAACACCGGCCACCGCACCCCTCCCCGTGGGAGGGAATTGTGATAGCGAAAACACAAGCATCTTATACATAGCTATTTATAACCTTTTTAGCTATAAATTTACTGACTTATCCTTTGTTTCATTTTGTTTCACTGGTTTTTTGCATCTAATTAAAAACCAGCGCTTTAACTCAAAATCTTGTTTCACTTGTTTCATTTGTTTCACACTCACGTGAAACAAAACGGCTGCCCGCGTTAGCGATAGGAGCGCCCGCCTGCCGGCAGGCAGGGATACCGGCCCGTTTCAGTAGACAGTTATTAGTTGGCAGTTAGCAAGGATTTGCATTAATGGTATTATTTTAATTCTTCTGTAATTCCTGGTACTTGATACCATTAGCCGGGTCAGCCTGCGTGAAGATGTTATAGGCGGCCAAGCGGGCCTGCGAGTCGGTATGCGCATATAGTGACACCAGTTCATCGCTCTTGGCACTAAAAAACACGAGCGGGAACATGGCGCCCAGCCGCTGCCTGTCAACCTGGGCAAGGGTAGGCAGCAGGTCGGATATGGCCTTGCGGCCCTTGCCGGCGTTGTCTGCCATTTGGTCCAGGCCGTCGCGGTGGTAATCATATAAAAAGCTGCGCAGGGGGGCGTACACCTTGTTGTTCAGGTTCTCGGCAAGCCAGTAGCGGTTGGTGTTGCTGTCGAACGCCTTCCACCCTTTATAGGCCGAGGTTTGCGCATTGGTAACCACCGTTTGCGCCAGGTTAAAGTAGTAAGTACCGCCGTACCGCGAAAAGGTATCGTTATCCATTCCCGCTATAATATAAGCGTAAAACGCCATTACCGAGCCCAGGTTCGATTGAAAGCTTTGGTCTGAATAGTCGATAGTTTGGCCCTCGGTATAGATAAACTCAAAGTCCTTGTCGTTTACACTCAGCAGGTTAGTGTTGTAATTCGAGTTAAAAACCGGCCGCGAAGACTGCACCTGCAACTCGCCGGTAAAGTTGCTGCCGCCATCCCACGCGGTAACGTTAAGCACAAAATTGCAGTCAAGCCGCTCTTGCGGCAGCACGGTTTCGGCAAGCCATTTATGGCCGTTCAGGAAATCCTTCATAGCCGTCTCCAGCGACTGGAAGATGCGCTTATTGGTGGTTTGTATTTTGGGGGTGAGTACGATTATGCGGGCATTAAGATCCTGAGCCATAGCGCCAAGGCTTAAAAATAGTAAGGCTATGTACAGGCTTAATGCTTTCATTTATTGAGCAGTGTGGTTATTTTCCGGCAGATGTCTTTGGCTACGTCCTCCTTGCTTTTTAGGTCGAAGGTGGTCTTTTGCAGGTCGCGGTCTATAATGGTGATCTTGTTGGTATCGGTTTTAAATCCTGCCCCTGCGTCGCCTAACGAATTTAGCACAATAAAGTCTAAGTTCTTCTTTCTCAGCTTATCGATAGCGTTTTGCTCCTCGTTGTTGGTCTCCAAAGCAAAGCCGATCAGCAACTGGCCATCCTGTTTATGGTCGCCCAGGTACTTTAATATATCAGTGGTCTTTTTGGTCGCGATGGTAAGGCCGTCGCCATCCTGTTTCTTTATCTTTTGTGTTGCGACGTCAACAGGAGTATAGTCGGCTACGGCGGCGCTCATCACACAAATGGCGGTATCGGCGTAGTTTTGCTGGCAGGCTTCCAGCATCTCGGCGGCGGTTGTTACATCAATTCGTCTAACAGCCCACTGTTTGCTTACCTGTGCGGATGGCCCGGAGATCAAAGTAACATCGGCACCCAATAAGGCTAACTCGTCAGCAATGGCAAACCCCATCTTCCCCGACGAATGATTGCCGATAAAGCGTACCGGGTCTATAGCCTCGTAAGTAGGGCCGGCAGTTACTAAGGCTTTAATACCGGCTAAGGGAAGTTTCTTCAGGATATCGGCAGATAAGAAAGCAATGATCTCTTCGGGTTCGGCCATACGGCCCTCGCCATATAAACCGCTTGCCAGTTCGCCCGTACCAGGCGAGATCAGGATATTACCAAAAGATTGGATCATGCTGATGTTAGCTGTGGTAGACGGGTGTTTCCACATATCCAGGTCCATAGCCGGGGCAAAGTACACCGGGCATTTGGCAGACAGGTATACGGCAGTAAGCAGGTTATCGGTTAATCCGTTGGCCATTTTAGCCAGCGTATTGGCACTTGCCGGGGCAATGAGCATAACATTGGCCCATAAGCCTAACTCGACGTGATTATTCCATTCGCCGGTTTCTGCTATAAAGTAGTCTGTAAGTACAGGATTTTTAGAAAGTGTAGAGAGCGTTAAAGGGGTAATGAAGTTGGTAGCATCGGGCGTCATTACAACCTGTACGTTGGCACCGGCCTTAACCAGCAGCCTAACCAGCAAAGCCGACTTATACGCGGCTATACTGCCGCATACGCCTAATACTACATTTTTACCTTCAAGCATATGTTAAAGTAAAAAATAAAAAATCAAAATTAAAAACACCGCGATAAAGGTCTTTTTAATTTTGACTTATAACTTTTGAATTGAGCGAAGCTTAATCTTCTTTAATCGGATTGCGGTAGTAAACTTTACCATCTAAAAATTCCTGAACTGCAACCAATGATGGTTTAGGCAATCTTTCGTAATATTTAGAGATCTCAATTTGCTCACGGTTTTCAAAGATCTCTTCTAAGTTATCGTTTGATGATGCAAATTCAGAAAGCTTAGCATGCAATTCCTCTTTAACATTGTTTGAGATCTGGTTTGCCCTTTTTGACATAATTACCAGCGACTCATAAATGTTTCCTGTTTCTACATCCAGTTCGCGCAAATCGCGGGTTACTGTGCTGCTTGCAATAGCAGGTTTGTTTGCATTATTATTAATAGTGTTACTCATGTCTTTATTAATTTGGGATTTTTTTATGAATATCCTGGTTTTCTGATCTTTGTTGTATATATACCGAATCTTTCTTCATTAGTCTACGGGCAAGTTTTTCGTTCTCGGCCGCTTCGGCTATTATTCTTTTAGCACTGTTGATGCCGGTTTGGCTATCTTTTCTTAATTTCTGCGCTTGCGATAAATATCCGCTTTTAGGGTATTTATCTGTAAACTGGTCGGCAAAGCCTATAGCTTGTGTATAACGCTCTTCTTGTTTATACTCACGGCTTTGGTGAGCATATTCATATTGCGCCTGTATAGTTAAATACTCCATCTCTTCAGCATATTTGGTATCCGGGTAGTCGCGCAAAACATTACCGAAAGCAATAACTGCCGCTTGATTATCGCCAATAGTTAAATATAACTTAGCGTTAGAGTATGCTTTTAATTCCAACCTATCGCGCAGATCCTGAATCAGTTTACTCGCTTCGGCTACGCGATCACTTTTTGGATAAAGGTTAATAAACAACTGTAGTTTATCAATACACTTATAAGTATTCTCTTGGTCTAACGAGTAACCCGGCGCGTCCAGGTAATAACAATAAGCAGTTAAGAACCTTGCTTCCTCAGCTCTCGAGTCAGACGGGTATGATGTTGCAAACTCATTAAAGTGATAAGCCGCAGCAGTATAATCCTTCAATTTATAGTTAGCCATTGCATTAAGGTAAAACAGATCGGTAGCACCGTCAGTTCCGCGATAACGTGTCAGCAGGGTTTCAAATAAACCCAATGCCTTGGCATATTCTTTCTTGTCGTACAGCCTCTTGCCTTCCTGGAATTTTTTAGCATTATCATTACTTAGTTTAAGCTTGTCGTATTTACTTTTACAGCCGGCTACGGCTAAAAATAATACTACTAATAAGCCAACAAATAATGGTAGTTGTTTTTTAAACATTTTGCAAAGATAAGGAATATTATAAATCAGTCAATTATTTATTTAGGCAGCTAAGATATAAGGTGTTTTTTACTATGTATATATATAGTATGTACTTTTAACATCTTTTAACCTTTAATATTGTTCAGAAGATACTCAAAAGTAAATGCCGGCTTGTAATTAAAATATCGCGCAGCTTTGTCGCAAACGTAAACCCGGTCTATGCTTTTTGGGAATTGCCAGCCATTGGCTTTATAAATTTCTGCTGCCGCAGGATAATACTTTAATATTACTTGTTCAGCGTCTTGCTTTATATTATAGAGGTCGTTCTGTTTAAACGGCGAGCCGCTTGATATATTAAAGATTTCAAAACTTTCAAAAGTAGCACCCAGAGCCAGCTGCAATGCTTTGGCGCCGTCGCGTTCGTCAAGCCCCCGGTACAGGCGATGATTAAGTTTCAGATTATCATCTTCGGGCAGGAAACGGGCCACTCTATATACCGATGCCTGCAGGCCCTCTTTATAAAAGAAGTCCTTGCATAGTTGCTCTGCCGTTTGTTTGGTAATATCATAGATATCTCGTGGTTGCTCTGCAAGCAACTCGTCAACCCAAACCGCTTTTTCATGATCTGTTAAAGCGTTTCCATATATAGAGGTAGTACTGGTAAACAAAAACCGGGGAATGCTATTTTTAATACAGGCGTTTAACAGGTTTAATGTTCCATCAATATTAGTTTTGATAAAAGCAGATCGCGGATAACCCAATTCATAATGTTTGCCGTGTAAAGCGGCCGTATGTATAATGGCGTCAAAATTCCGGCAAACGGCAACTGTATTATCGGTGTCGGTAATATCAACCAATTCATCAGTAGTGCCCGATGGGCTAATATCTATACCATATACAGTATGATGATGGGCTTTTAAGTGCTTTACCGTTACAGATCCTAATTGCCCGGACGACCCGGTAACTAATATTTTCATACATCTCAAATTTATTCAATTATGATTTGGCAAGTGGTTTTTATTTAGTGTAGTATTTTTTTCAGGCTGATTTGCAGGGTGTTAATTGTACACTTGCATTTTTTTATAAGAACTATTTGCACGAATGGAAACTATGCGTACCTTTGCAGCCCGCAAAAGAGATAGCGCGGATCGTTCTAAGAAACATAAAAAAAGGGTAACAAAATATATTTTAAATATAACTTGGAGGATACAAAAAGATCCTTACCTTTGCACCCCGAACAAACGGGAATGGTTCTATAACACATTGAAAAAAAGATTCAAATTATAAATTTAAAATATAATTTGGTAAAGTAAAAAAGGTTCGTACCTTTGCAGTCCCAAAAGAAAGGGGCGCTAAATTAAGCGGGTTACCGGAAGCGATTTTCGGATACAAAAATTGAAAAATTGATCATCGCAAGATGAGAAAATAATAGAGATTCACTGCGACAGTGGTATCGATAAAGT
>JAQBOP010000028.1 GCA_028287975.1 Mucilaginibacter sp.
AGTAATGATAAGTGGATTTCACGCTCCTTTACAAAGCCCGGTTTAACTGCGTTTGTAGGGGCCTTTAATGTTATGCAAACCTACATGCTCAAGGGAATAATTGGTTTTTTGTTGGTAATGTTTATGGCGATACCAGCCATTGCTCAAAAAAACACCATCCCTCAGCTAAAAACACGGCTTGCGCAACATGAAAACGATACTACAGGAGTTGATATCTTATTACAATTAAGCAGGCAATCGCAAGCTACCAGGCCGGACAGCGCTTTAATTTACGCACAACAAGGCCTTGACTTGTCCCGAAAACATTCTTTTAAAAGAGGCGAAGCCGATTGCATGAACCGTCTTGGCGTAGTGTTATGGAAGAATGGCAAGTACGACCGCGCGCTTTCTTTTTTGCTTGGCTCGTTAGAGATCAGGGAAGATACGAATGACCGTTTGGGTATGTTAAAAAGTCTGAGCGACATCGGGATCGTGTATTCGGATGAGATGGATAATGTAAAAGCGCTATCATACCATTTCAGGGCAAAGGAAATAGCTGAACAGTTGCATGAAAAACGACGGCTCGGGATCATCCTTTCAAATATCGGCAATTGCTATATCAAGCTAAATAAAGTTGATTCAGCTTTGTATTACGTAATGCAATCCTATGGCTTACAGCAAACCATCAATGATGTCAGCACCTTGCCAAACACACTATCTATCCTTGGCGATATTAATTATAGCTTGGGGCATGAAGCGTTGGCACTTGATTATTATCGCGTAAGCATAAATTCGGCCTTAAAAAATGACGACCAAAGCGGGCTTGCAGATACCTATAACAGTATAGGCAAATTGTATAAGCATAAAGGCATGACAGATTCAAGCATCTATTATGCTACCAAAGCATTAAACGCTGCAAAGACTGCCATGTATCCCGAAGGTATTTATAATGCCAGCAACCTGCTTACAAGCGCTTACCAGGGCAAGGACGAACATTTTGAGCTCTTTTATTTAAAGATAGCCCTGGCTGCTAAAGACAGTATGTTTAATGCCGAGAAGGTTAAGCAGATCCAAAAGCTGAGTTTTAACGAAGCGGCCCGGCAGGAAGAAATTGCTGAAGAGAAACACCATGAAGAAGAGACGAGGCTGATTAACCTGCAACTGATTGGCATAGCTATATTTATACCGTTCTTTTTCCTGATGGTATTGTTGCTTAACAAAAGCCGCACCCACCGTAAGGTTATCGATTTTATGAGCGTGCTCTCCCTGTTACTCACTTTCGAGTTTATTAACCTTTTTATCCATCCGTTTGTGCTGCGCATAAGCAGTCATTTACCATTGCTTGAGTTGGCTATATTAGTAGCTTTGGCTTCTGTATTAGTGCCGATGCACCATAAGCTTACCCACTGGATGCGCGAAAAACTACAGCATGCGCCACGCCCGCACCCCGCAAAACCGCAGGCAGACGTACCCGAAAAAGCAGCAACCGAAAAGAAGCCAAAGAAATAGATTATTGTATTAACCGCTTTATTTCATTTCTATCTGTAACCCCATAACTGTCCAGTTTGGCATGTTAGCCGGCTTGGTAATTACCAGCGCGTCGTCTTCCAGCGTCCATTTGAGTTTTTGGGTGCTGCCTAAAAGTGATACGCCGGTTATAGTTTTGTCATTAAGTTTGGAGTTTTTTCCCAGCGATTTGATCCGGATCTCGGCCTGCGGGGTTTCCATACAAAACGCGTACAGGTTATTGCCTTTGGTGGTAAAGCGGATATCAGATGGCTGATAAGGGCGGGTGTCGCTTAAGCCTGAAAACGGACCTTTTTGCAGGTTTTCTTTAATGGTCGACGGTCCCTCGCCATAGATCTTCCACGGACGCGTACCATAAATGCCTTTGCCATTTGCAGGCATCCAGTCGGCAATTTTCTGTACAATGTTAAGTACGTCGGGTTCAAGGTCTCCTTCAGGGGTTTGAACAATGTTGATGAGCAAGTTCCCGTTTTTACTTACAATGTCAACCAGCATCTGTATCACTTCGGTGCCGGTTTTGTATTTCTGCCCTGTTTGGTAAAACCAGTCGCCTATTGAGGTATCTGTTTGCCATGGATAAGGGTTGATATTATCCTGTACGCCACGTTCCAGGTCTTCAACCCATGTACCGTTTGATGTTTGCTTGCAATTATAAATAGCGGTTAACTGGCCATTGTTATGTGCGATGTTACCATTATAAAAATTAGCAACCATGCTGCGGCCAACATCGCCAAACGGAAAACCGCTATCAGAATAAAGCAGGTCAGGGTGGTAATTGTCAACCAATTCTTTGATCTCGCCATACCACTCTTTTGCCCACTCGGGGTTTTTGCTTAGCCAGTCGTGATCATCAGGCGCGGCTTTTGGATGGTACAGGTCGGCATATTGCGGGTCGTTGCCATCGTAAGGTACATCTTTAAATTCGCCGGTTTTATCTGCCCTATGCGCGGTTTGGAACCAGGTATAACTGGCGCCCAAATGTTCTGACACACCAAATTTAAGCCCCTCTTTTTGAGCAGCCTTTTGCCATGTACCAACTACGTCCTTGTGTGGCCCCATGTTAAAAGCGTTCCATTTATGCAGTTTTGATTTCCAAAGGAAAAAATTATCATGGTGGGTGCCCATACTCACAAAGTATTTGGCGCCGGCCTTTTTGTAAAGCGCCATTAACTTTTCAGGATCCCATTTCTCGGCTTTCCATAGCGGGATGATGTCCTTATAACCAAATTTTGACGGCGGGCCATAATGCGCCACATGCCAAAGGTTTTGACGGCTGCCTTGCTCATACATATTGCGGGCATACCAATCGCCCTGGCGCGGCACTGCCTGCGGCCCCCAATGCGCCCAAATACCAAACTTGGCATCCCTGAACCACTCGGGGTATTTATATTGTTTCAGCGACTCCTCTGTGGGTTTATAAGGTCCGGCGTTAATAGGTAGGTCCTGCGCTTTCGCAGTTGAAAGACTGATCGCAGTGGCTCCGGTTAAAATTAGCTTTAGGTATAGCTTCATATTGGTCTGATTGGTTTTAGTTAATCCCTTTACTATTAGGGCGGTAAAATTGGTTAATCAAATAAAAGCGTTTTGAATATTGGAAGGATAAAAAAAATATCCGTTTATTGCGGTATTTTACCTTTATATCAAACAATAAGGTTAAATTGTGAGTAATTATGAAACCCCAGCTGCTTAAAATACCTTATACGCCCGATCATTCTTTTGGTGTACGCAAGGAAATGATGCCCAACATCAACAACCGGTGGCATTATCACCCCGAAATCGAGCTGATCCATTTTCACAAAGGCTCAGGTACGCAGTTCGTGGGCGATCATATCTCGCAGTTTGAACCGGGTGATGTCGTACTGGTGGGTTGCAACCTGCCCCATTTCTGGAAGTATGACGATGTTTATTATAACGACCGGGCAAGTACCGGGCCGTATTCGACCGTTATTCATTTCTTTGAAAATTTTGTCGGCGAGCGCTTTCTGCACCTGCCTGAAACGCGGCATATAAAGGCCTTGTTAGAAAGAGCGAAAAGAGGGGTGTTATTTAAAGGGGTAATAGCTGCTAAGATCAGCGGCCTGGTAGAAAATATATACCGGGCAGAAGGCATCAACCAGATCATAGCCTTGATTACCTGCTTGTCAGAAATAGCGCTTTGCGAAGAGCCGCGCCTGTTATCGTCCATTGGTTTTAAATATGATTTTCCCGAGTCGGAAAACAAGCGGATCAACGCCATCTACAACTACTCGTTCAATAATTTTCAGAAAAAAATAAAGCAAAGCGAGATTGCAGAAATAGCAGGCATGACGGCCAATTCGTTTTGCCGGTTCTTTAAAAACCATACGGGCAAAACCTACTCGGATTTTATTACAGAGATCCGCGTTGGCTATGCCTGCAAACTCTTAATATCCAATAAAATAAGCATTAAAGAGGTTTGTTATGAAAGCGGCTTTAACAGCTTTTCATGCTTCCACGAGTTTTTTAAAAAGGTTACCGGTAAAACGCCGCAGGTTTATCAGAAGGCTTATAAAGACGGGAAGGTTTAGAGAATATAAAAATCAGAAAATGAAAAAGTAGACTTAATAAGTACATCTTATGTAGGGCGTCAAAACTTAACCAAGCGTATGCACATGCGCAGGTTTACACGTTTAACAAATGCTTTCTCTAAGAAGATGGAAAATCATTGTCACGCAATAGCATTACACTTTGTTTATTACAACTTCGCTAAAATTCATAAAACAATCAGGGTAACCCCTGCATTGGAAGCAGGATTAACTAAGGATGTTATGATCATAGAGGAAATAGTAAGGTTAGCGGATTAATCACAACCAACTTATTCATATATTTAAGCCACCTAACAAGTGGCTTTTTCTATTTATACAAAATCAAAATGAACCTTAGTGTATTATCCTCTTTGATGTTAATATTCCTCGGAATAATGGTTAAATATTCTCATAATGATGGGTGGAGTTCACACAAAAAGTGGTGGCCTTATTTAATTTTTGGTGGCATACTGACACTAATATTAGAAATAGTAAAATATTGTTACGGCTTATAAAATAATCGGTGTAAACTTATATATAGTTACCAAGATTAAACATTAAATTCAAACTGAGACACTACCCAAAAATCACACGTCGCTATTTTAAATTAATAATGCCGACCTTCGCAAAATGACTTTAGATAAGCCCGCCCCGAAAGATAATATGCACCCCCGCAATAGCCATCGTAATGGTTATGATTTTAAACAACTGACCAAAGGCACGCCCGAACTAAAAAAGTTTGTCGGTTTAAACGAATTTGATGCAGAATCAATAGACTTTAGTGATCCGCTGGCGGTTAAAGCATTAAACAAGGCTTTACTTAAGCAATATTACAATGTTAACGGCTGGGATATCCCCGAAGGTTATTTATGCCCGCCTGTACCCGGCAGGGCCGATTATATACATTACGCGGCCGACCTGTTGGCCGAACTAAACGGTGGTAAAGCACCGCGGGGCAACAACGTGCGCGTTTTAGACATAGGTATGGGCGCAAATTGTGTTTACCCGTTAATAGGTAACGGCTATTATAACTGGCAGTTTGTGGGCAGCGATATCGATCCGGTAGCGCTTCGGTCGGCAAAAAATATTATCGAAGCAAACAAATCTCTGGAAGGGCAGATCAGCTTCAGGCTGCAACCCGGTAAGGACAATATTTTTACAGGCGTAGTAAAACCCGACGAGCGTTTTGACCTGGCCATCTGTAACCCGCCTTTTCACGCGTCATTTAAAGATGCCAAAGATGCCACGGCTACCAAATGGAAGAAACTGGGTGTAATGAAAAAGCCGACGCTATTAAATTTTGGCGGACAAAAAAATGAACTGTGGACCAACGGCGGCGAGGCCGGGTTTATCCGCCGGATGATAGAGGAAAGCGCATTGGTAGCTAAACAATGCCTGTGGTTTACCTCGCTGGTATCTAAAAAAGAAACATTGCCTACCGCTTACAGTACCTTAAAATGGGTCAAGGCGCTGGATGTCAAAACTATTAACATGGCGCACGGGCAAAAAAATACCCGCATCATTGCCTGGACGTTTTTATCGCCCGAGGAACAGGCTGCGTGGAAGGACGAACGTTTTAAATAAAATTTTTCTTTCTAGATGGACGCGGTTTTCAATTATTTGATAATCAATAATTTAAGTTGATTTTACAGCTAATCTTACTGACTTATTCTTTGTTTCATTTTGTTTCACCCGGTTTTGTCAAAGTGTTTATAAACAGGTGATTAGTTCAAAATCGTGTTTCACTTGTTTCATTTGTTTCACCCTCGCGTGAAACAAAATAGCTATCCGGAGTTCGAAAAATTCATCGTCGCGTTAAGCTGATAAGACAGTTCATGATGGTTAAATCGGCCTAAATTCCTTATTTGTATCTACCAATTAACTCCTGCCGGAATGAAGAAACTTTTACTCGGCTTCGCGCTGCTGCCAAATTTATTGTTTGCTCAATTTGTCGTGCCTAATTATCCCTCGGTGGATGCTTTGGGCCGTAAGCTGCCAGAATTTAAAGAAGTCGGCCCGCCAAAGAAGGGGAAGTTTGTAGGGCTTTTCTATTGGGTATGGCACACCAATTTTGCATCGCAGATGTCGTTAAATACTTCAGAAATTTTGGCGCAACATCCCGAGGCTGTCTATGATTATGATAACCCGGTTTGGCAGCCCAATGACGGCACCACGTTTTACTGGGGCGAGCCATTATTTGGCTATTATCGCGATGAAGATCCCTGGGTATTGCGCAGGCAAGCGGTAATGCTGGCCGATGCCGGGGTTGATGTGATCATCCTGGACTCGACCAACGGAACCAACTTTAAAGAATCATACGAAGCGCTTTTTAAAGCGTTTGATGAGGCGCGGAAGGATGGTATAAATGCCCCTGCAATCGCCTTTATTTTACCCTTCGGCCCGAGCGAATCTGCCAAAGGCGAAATAGTGCAACTCTATAATGATCTGTACAAACCGGGATTGTATAAAGACCTGTGGTTTAAATGGAAAGGCAAACCATTGATCATGGCTTACCCCGAAATGGTTTCATCGCCCGATGCTACCGGATTAAATGCGGCGATAAAAAACTTCTTTACGTTTCGTCCCGGTCAGCCGGTTTACAATAAAGGCCCTCAGCATAAAGATCATTGGGGATGGCTTGAAGTATACCCGCAACACGGGTTTGGCCCCAAGCCTGATGGCACGTTTGAAGAAGCAACCGTAGGGGTGGCGCAAAACTGGTCGAAAAAAGAAGGGCTGACCGCTATGAACTCGGAAGGCGCTTTTGGCAGGAGCTATACGGATAAAGATGGACAACATACCGAGCCCGGCGCGGTTAACTATGGGTATAACTTCCAGGAGCAGTGGGATCAGGCGTTAAAAATAGATCCTGATTTCATATTCGTTACCGGCTGGAATGAGTGGATCGCCGGTCGGGCCAAAAAGTGGCAAAACCAGGTTAACGCTTTTCCTGACGAGTTTAACGAAGAAGGCAGCCGCGATATTGAACCGATGAAAGGCGGGCACGGCGATAATTATTATTACCAGATGGTTAGTAATATCCGCAAGTTTAAAGGCATGGCCTCGCCTGTTGAGGCAAATGGCTATGTAAAGACTAAAGCCAAAGGCTCCTTTGTAGATTGGAGCAAAGTGAAGCCCGAATTTACTTCTTACAAAGGCAACACCATCCACCGCAATTTTAATGGCTGGAAGGGTACGCATTACGTTAACACCACAGGGCGCAATGATATCGTGTTGGCTAAAGTCGCTGAGAATAAGCAGTTTGTTTATTTCTATGTGCAAACGCAGGATAAGTTATCGCCGAAAACAGATAAGGCATGGATGCGCTTATTTATCAATATCGACAGGGATAATAAAACGGGATGGAACGGCTACGACTATGTGGCTAACCGGGTTAGTCCCGGCACAAAAGCTACGCTTGAAAGATCTGCCAGCGGTTGGGAGTGGAGCAAGGTTGGCGATATTGATTATAACCTGAAGGGTAATGTATTAGAATTGAAAATAGCTAAAAAGTTGCTCGGTTTAACAGGGTCTGCGGACTTCGAATTTAAATGGTCTGACAACGTGCAAACCGATGGCGATATCACAGATTTCCTGATCAATGGCGATGTAGCGCCGTCAGGCAGGTTTAATTTCAGGTATATCAATAAGGCCAAGTAATTCTATACCTGCACAAGGCTAAATTCGGCCATTGGCGCATCGCATACGGGGCAGGTGTAATCTTTCAGGGCTTCAAAGTCAATGCCTTTATCTATGTTATTGGCCGGGTCGCCGTAAGTTTTATCGTAACGGGTAAGGCAGCAGTTGCATTGATAAACGGCGGCCTTTTCCTGCACGCCGGGGTCATCGGGCAATGCAATTGCCGTCAATAAATTGCTTTTTCCGTCAAAAAAATGCTCACATAATGCTATTAAATGCTTGCTCAGATCGCGGGGTTTAACGCTTTGCTTATAAATAACCTCATCTTTAAGATTAGGGTTGAAATCGCGCGTGTGCAAAATATCATATAAACCCGCCGCGTGTTTTCTTAAAATAACAGATCCCTGCAACCCGGTTTTGGGCTGAGTTTTAATAGCAAACGAAAGCTGGTAAGTGCGCAGGTCGGCATCTTCAAACCGGCGTACCAATTGCTGTTTTAATTGCAGCCCCTCGCTGCACATATCTTCGATCTGCCAGTTAAGCTCGTTGGCCGCATGGCGGATATTAAGATGATACTTTCCTAATACCAATCCCCATTGATTACGGTCGGCCTGTTCAATACCTTTGATGATGATGGATTTCCAGGGAGTGGTATAAATTTGCCCTATCCGCGTGTTTAAACATAACAGGCAAACGTCTTTCAAAAAGTCCAGCGAAAACAACTCACTGCGACGATAAATGCCCAGCCAGTATTTATTGTTGTATTTGTTAAAGCCTTCGTAATAGGGCAGGTAAAAATCCGGTAGTTTTAAGGGTTCAGTTACAGGTTTGAAGGCAACGTCTACCTCCTTAAGCAATAGGTTATAAAACAGCTCTTCATCTATGTCGGCCTTGTTATAAAACAGTTCCTTTTCCCGCAGGATAACACCTTCAGCTGCTTTAGCCAAAGCGGGTATATCTTCCGAATAAACCAACACCGGGAAACAATACAACTGATCCGTCTTGGGGAAGCGGATATACGTGAACCAATAATTGTTAGTGCCCGACGCAATAAAATTAATGTTTCCGCTGAAGAATGATACGAACGTCTGGTTGGCGTCAACCAGGTTTACCTTTAACTGCGGCTGATGGTCAAACTGGTCGAAAATATCTTTGTAAACCCCTTCGCGCAGCCAGCCCTCCTGGTGGTTAAAGATAGTATCCGCAACATACGAGCTGATAATATTGGGGTACCGATCTTCATCAATTTCATAGCTGATCTCAGATTTCAGCATATCCAGTTCCAAGTCTTCCAGGCAATCATCGGCGATGGTAAAATACAGTTGCTGCCTGTTGCCGAAACGGATGTTGACCGCGCCTGCACTTTCTGCTATCAGCAGTATTTCGTACAGGTCGCCGGCTGATATAAAGCCCCCGGGTAAATTGATCTTGATGAGGTGTGCCATAATTATACCGCTTTAGTCCTATTTTCCAATGCCTCCTCTAACAACCGTTTTACTTCCGGCCGGCATGACCCGCAGCCCATACCCGCACCGCTGTTTGCACAAAGGTCCTTCAGGTTATGGCTGCCATCTTCTATTTTCTTACGGATATTCTCGCTGCCCACGTTGTTGCAGCTGCAAACCAGTTTGCCCAAAACAGGATCGGCTTTGTTGCCGCTGCGCAGTAGTTGCAGGCGTTTATCGCTCAACTCAGTTTTATTGGCGATAAGATCCCGAAACTCCAGGAACTCACTTTTATCGCCGATCAATATTGCGCCTACCAGCCTGTCCTGGTGGATGATGCACTTCTTGTAATACCGTTTAGCTTTATCAGTGAACACCACCTCTTCGTAATTAATATCATCCGGGCACTCAGACAGGCCGATGCTGCACAGGTCAAACCCATGGATCTTAATGATATTCATGAACAGGCTGCCCTTGTAATAACTGGCTATATCGCCGTTCATGTAAGTGGCTACGACATGGGCTTGTTGCTCTGCAGCGGCGGTAATGCCGTATAGCGTACCTTCAAACTCGGCTATTTCGCCAATGGCGTAAATATTGGGGTCGCTGGTTTGTAAGCGCTCATTTACTATTACCCCGCGCCGTGATTCAAGGCCGCACTCTTTGGCTATCTCATGATTAGGTGTAGTGCCAATAGCCAGGATCATGGCATCGCAGTTAATTTTACGCCCGCTTTTTAAGCCGATGCCGGTTAATTTTGATCGCCCGTAAAACAGCTGGATCTCGTCGTCATAATAAATATCGCAGCCCTGGTCAACCATTTCTTCATGCAGGAGTTGGCTGCCCAGCGCATCCAGTTGGCGGTTTAAAAACCGCGAGGTACGCTGAATAATGGTGATCTTTTTACCGATCTCGCGCAGCGAAGCCGCCATTTCTAAACCCAATAAGCCACCACCTACAATAACCACATGCCCATCCGGCGGGATGTGTTTTTTAAAGCTGTCCGCATCGTTGCGGTTACGCATAGTAAAAATGCCAGGGAGCGAGGGCACGTGTCTGGGCACCGCGGCCCTGCTGCCCGTGGCAATCAACAAAACATCGTAAGGAGTTTTTATTCCCCTGGAATCTAACACCAGTTTATTTTCGCGGTCTATCTTTTCAATGCTTACGCCGCGCAGCATCTTTATTTTATACTCGGGCTCTTCTTCGTCCTTCATTTTTACCAGTTGCTCCCATTGCTGTTCGCCGCTGATATAATCGGGCAGCATTACCCGGTTGTAGAACGGGTAGTTTTCTTTGCTGAAGATGGTGATTTCGTCATCCTGGTTAAGCTCGCGGTATGATTTAACAAAACCGTAAGCACCGGCACCGGCGCCAATAACAACGATGCGTTGAAAAGGCTTTTTAAACTTAACCACATTTACCGCGCAAAATTTAAAATCCGGCTCTTTTGATATCGGGTCTATTTTATCGCTGGTGATGTTATTGGCGCGGTTAAGGTCATTGCCTAAGATCTTGCCCCAGTGCATCGGTAAAAACACAACACCCTGTTTTATCTGGGGCGATATTTTAGCCTTAACCTGTACTGAGCCGCGTTTTGACGTGATTACGGTAACATCGCCCTCGTTGATATTTAACCTGCCTGCATCAGCGGGGTTTATCTCTAAAAACGACTGGGCATAATGCTGGTTAAGCTTGTTTACCTTGCCGGTTTTACTCATGGTATGCCATTGGTCGCGGATGCGGCCGGTGGTGAGGACGAACGGAAAATCAGCATCGGGCATTTCGCTGGTCAGCGTATCAGGTACCGGATGGATGATGGCTTTTTGCGATGGGGTATAAAACTTCCTATCGGTAAATAAACGTGCCGTGCCTTTTGGCGGGCTTTTCTTTTTATAGGGCCATTGTACCGTTTTATGTTCTTTTAACAGCTCATAGCTTAAGCCGCTAATGTCGATATTGGTTTTAGCCGTCAGGCGCGCATGTTCGGCGTAAATGGCGGCATTGTTTTCAAAATCAAAACCTTTATAACCCATTTTTCGCGCGAAGCGGCAAATGATCTCGGCGTCAGGCAAGGCCTCGCCCGGCGCGTCGAGCACCTTGTTGAGGTAACTTATGCGGCGTTCCGAGTTGGTCATGGTGCCTTCCTTTTCGGCCCAGGCGGCGGCAGGCAATATCACATCGGCAAAAGCCAGGCTTTCAGATTTATTGGTGATCTCTTGCACCACCACAAACTTGGCTTTCTTTAAAGCATCTTCAACCAGGCGCACATTAGGCATACTGGTTAGCGGATTGGTGCAGAGGATCCAGATCGCTTTCAGTCGGCCATCATTTAGCGCGGCAAACATTTCTGTGGCAGACAGGCCGGGTTTGGGGTTGATAGTTGTGCCGCCCCAAAACTTTTGTACTTCTTCACGATGTTGCGGGTTGCCCAGATCGCGGTGCGCGGGCAATAAATTAGCCAACCCGCCAACTTCGCGTCCACCCATAGCATTGGGTTGCCCGGTTAATGATAATGGCCCCGATCCCGGCTTGCCGATATGCCCGGTAATGAGGTTAAGATTGATCAGGCTCAGGTTTTTATTTACACCGATGGCGCTTTGGTTCAGGCCCATGGTCCACATGGAGATATAGCCCTTAGCCTCGCCTATATATTTTGCCGCAAGGCGGATATCGGCTTCGTTAACTCCGCAGATTTCCGCGGCTTCGCGCACTGTTTTTTCAAATACCAGTTTGCTGTAGGCATCAAAACCTTCGGCATGATTGGTTACAAAATCAAGGTCGATATCCCCGTTCTCAATCAGCACCCGGCCGATAGCATGATTAAGGGTAATATCCGTACCCGGGTTTAATTGCAGGTGCAGGTCGGCAACGCTAACGGTGTCGGTAACGCGCGGATCGACCACAATTATTTTTACGTTTGGATTTGCCGCTTTATGTGCCTCTACCCGTCGCCATAAAATAGGATGGCACCAGGCAGGGTTGGCGCCGGTTACATAAAAACAATCGGCCAGTTCAATATCTTCATAGCAAAGCGGTACGCTATCCTCGCCTAAAGCCATTTTGTAAGCTGCAACCGCGCTGCTCATGCACAACCGCGAATTGGTATCAATGTTATTGCTGCCGATAAACCCTTTCATGAGTTTATTGATCACATAATACTCCTCGGTTAGACATTGGCCCGAGGCATAAAAAGCCACCGAGTCAGGCCCGTATTTATCAATAAAGGTCTTAAAGACCGCGACGGTTCGGTCGAGCGCTTCATTCCAGCTAACACGCTGCATAGGCATGCTTTTGTTATACCGCATTTGCGGGTAAAGCAACCTGTCTGTTTTGTCGTTAACGGTATGGTGCAGGTTAAGGCCCTTGCTGCAAAGCGCGCCTTTGTTTACCGGGTGATCCTTATTACCCTCAAGGCTTACCGAGCCATTTTTTTCTTTATGCAAGAGCACGCCACAGCCCACCCCGCAATAACAGCAGGTGGTACTTAATTGGTTTGTGGCGTGCCTTGATTTTGACATGTTTTTAACCGGTTATAATGCCCCGGCCAGTTTGCTGCTTTCTAATTTTTCATCAGTAACAGGTTGTTTTTGGAACCGGGTGATTAGTACAATTACCGAAACAATTATAACGGTATAACCTATATAGGTAAAAGCCTGTACATAAGTAATCGAGGTTGATTTGAACAGGAAGCCAAACAGCATACCGCCCAAATTACCGCCCGCGCCAACAATGCCGCTTATTAGCCCTACATTTTTTGCATTAACAAAAGGCACTATGCCATAGGTAGCGCCGTTTGACATTTTAAGGAACAGGGCAAACGTTAACATACAGGTGATGGCCATAAATAATGAGCCCGCCTGTGCAAACAATATCAACCCGCAGCCTTCTAAAAGCAACACACCGGCTAATAATAAACCTTTCCCTCTCATGCCAAATTTTTTACCCACCTTGTCTGATGCTATACCGCCCAACGCGCGGGCAAACAGGTTCATAAAACCAAATATACCTGCCCAAAAACCTGCCGCGCTTTGGTTAAGGTGAAAGGTATCTACAAAGTGTAATGAGGCCACGTTGTCAAAAGTCAATTCCATGCCAAAGCACATGGCATAAGCCATGGTAAGCGCCCAGATGCGCCAGTCGGCCAGTATTGACCAGTCTGTTTTTGCCGCATGTGCTTTAGTATAGCCTATCTCGTCGTAATTGCCCTCCGGGGTGTCTTTTGTATATTTAAAGTACAAGAATGCGATGATCAGCATCATCACTCCCGGTACGATCATGGCGTAGCGCCAGGCCTCGGCCTTAGTATAGCCAAAGCCTACGATAGCCGCGAATATTAACGGCATAACCATATTAGTCACCCCGCCGCCCAGGTTGCCCCAGCCGCCGGTTACCGCGTTTGCTGTGCCCTTAATATTAGGCGCAAACATCATAGAGGTATGGAACTGCGTAATTACAAACGACGCCCCGATCACGCCGATAGCCAGGCGAAACAACAGGAACGAGGTATAATCATGTGCCAATCCTACCAGGAACACGGGCAATGAACCGATCAGCAATAACCTGATGGCGGTTTTGCGCGGCCCCCATGTATCGCAAAGCTTGCCGATTAACAGGCGTGCTATAATAGTTGCGGCTACAGATGCGATGATGGTATTGCCTACCTGCGCTTTGGTTAAATGCAGTTCGGCACGGATGGTAGGCATTAAGGGTGCCAGGCCAAACCAGCCAAAAAAACATACAAAGAACATGAGCCACGTAGTATGGAAAGTGCGCATTTGCACACCTTTTAATGAAAATATATTGAGTTTGGTAAGTTGATTTTTCATGATTTTTTCCTTTAAGATTATTTGCCAAAAGTGTAAAAGAAAGTTGCCCTGTAAACCAATACGTGGCTATCAGGTATATGGCCGGTTGTGGATGGATCGCGCTGATCTTTATACTGTATGAACCAAATGTTGGGCGCAAAATGCACGTTTTTATTTGGTGTAAAATCTAATCCGGCTGTAACAAAATGCTCTTTAGTGTATGGGTTATATGCCGGTAGGTTAGTATTGGTTGTATAAATATCGGCCGCGTTAAAGCTATTGTCGGGGTTGTAACTGTCATACCGGGCAAAAAAGCCAAGCTTATCCTTAGTTATTGCTCCATGTGTGTAAACCGAGATGGCGTTTACTCTTGCATTTTCAACAGATTTAGATGTTGTATTGGTTACCCCATTTTTTATTTGCTGTGTATAAGCCTCGACGCCAAAGGTTATTTTTGGCGTAGTATATGCTGCAAATCCCTTAACCATATTGCGTGCTTGTTGGCCGATAGCCACTGTACCGCTTGCGGTTTGCATATAATCGGCATATAGGTCAAAAATTAATTTTTGATCCAGGACCTTGGCATAGACATCGCCATAAAATGCTTTAAAAAAACCGGTGTTAGCATTAGCCGCAGATAATAAGCTGGCCTGGGTGTTATTGCCAACCATTACATTGTAGCCAAAATTTTTAGTGGCCGGGTCAAAGGTTCCCTGTAAAGCCGCGCCAAAATCATACGGGTTGTTTTTATGAACATCGGCAATAGTTTTTTCTATAAAACGGTAGCCCCATATTTTTTCAGTCAGCATGGGCCAGCCCGGGGTCCACATTTGGCCAATTACAAAATCTGTTCCTTTAAATATGCTTTTCCACCTTAAGTTTATTATTTTAACATAAAAGGCCATTTTATTATCGGCCAGGTTATCGCCGCCGGATATATTGGTAGTGCCGGATACGGCAGTATTTGCATTGGGCTCTGACGCCAGTATAAGTTCTACAGAAAACTTCCGGTCAATATCATAATCATATCCTAAATAGATGCGCCTGAACTGGAACGAGTTTCTGTAGGTTGGTACACCGTTGTAATTAGTTTCTGCGCCCCGGTTGCCCGCGTCGGCATGTGCGTTGTAGTAAAAATCGCCGAATACATATCCCCAAAGACGCCTTATGGGTTTCCAGGTGGTGTCTGTTTCTGCGGGCTTTACCGCTGTGATTTCATTTGATGAGGGTGGCTTGGTCTTTCTATTAGTATTTGCGTCGGCATAAGTTGGCGGGGAAGCACTTATTGTTTGTGCATTTAACTTATTTGATAAAAAGCCTGACGAAAACAATAGAATTAACGCAAGTGTGCGTTGATTTAATTGATTTTTATACATTTGATTAGTTTTTGAGTTGTTAAAGCGATAAAACTGTTTGGCCTTGTTTGGGAATGCGACCTCCCGGCAAGGCTTTTTTTATGATCTCTTATTTATTTTTCTCCATATTTTTTCTTTTTCGAGTTAATTGTTGTTTAACTACGATAAATATATTCAATATAATGTAATTTTTACTTTCATGTTTGTGTTTTGATGAATTTTTATGATTTATATAATTCCCTATTCAATTTTTTGACAAATATTAAAATATTGGTTTATATAAAATGTAATAAATGTGATTTTTATAAAAAATAATTGTTAATTTTTTGATATTTAAGTCTGTTTTAATCAATTAATATATCAAATACAATCAAAAAATCACTTAAAAGTGATAAATGGTTTAAAATTCATGATGTAAATCAGTAGAAAATTGAGTAATATTGTGTTATCAACTGATTTTATTAATTCGAATGAAAAAAGTAGCTATAATTGACGAAGAAAAAACCTGTTTTTTGTGCAAAAACTGTCTTAAGGAATGGATTCCGGCAATTTTAGCGCACAAAAAGAACTATAAAGTAAAAAAAGGTGAAGTTATTTTTAAAGAAGGCGACCCTGTAAAGGGAATTTTCTTTGTAAATACTGGGATTGTAAAAGTTCATAAACGCTGGGGAGCAGACAAAGAGCTTATTTTACGATTTGCCAGCGAGGGCATGATCTTTGGACATCGGGCTTTGGGTGGCGATGGGATCTATTCTATATCGGCAACAGCTATCCAGGCAGGCATTGTGAGTTATGTGGATATGGAATTTTTTGAAACCACGTTAAAAGTAAACGCCGATTTTACTTACAAACTTTTGATGTTTCTGGCTTATGATCTGCGCGTATCCGAACGGAAGACCCGTAACGTGGCGCACATGCCGGTAAAAGGCCGTGTGGCCGAGGCCCTGATCATGTTAAAAGATCAGTTTGGCTTAACCGACGACGGCTTTATTAATATTGAACTAAGCCGCCAGGACCTGGCATCTTTCTCTGGTGCTACCTACGAAACTGTATTCAGGGTTATAAACGAGCTGATCCATGAAAATTTATTGGTGCTTTCAGGTAAAAGGATCTCGATTGCAAATCATGAGCGGCTTTTAAAACTAACAGAAGAAGCTGCTTAAAGGCTTACAAATACTTTTCCATCCTCAACCCGGATCCCATAGGTTTTAATTGACAAGTCTTCATTAGTTAAACATTGCCCGCTTAAAAGTGAGAAAGTATTTTTATGAAAAGGGCAGGCCACTTTAGGCTCACAGCTTTCGCCGGTACTGCCAATCATCCCTCTTGATAATACCATTTGTTGTTTATGCGGACAAAGATTCTGCGTTGCAAACCATTCGCCCCGGCGGGTAAAGTTAAAAACTGCAATTTGCTCATCGCCCAGTTTTACGCAGGCGCCCCCGTTTTCGGGTACATCATCAACGTAGCAAGCCAATATCCAGTTATCTATTAATGTTTCCATGTGTTTGTCTGTTTAAATAAATGATCACCATTTTGCTTTTACCTGCTCGCGCATGGGTTCAAATTGTACCGTAGGGTCTTTTTGTTCGGGCGCGTTTACAAAATGTGTAAAGCGTTTGCGCAGGGCGGGGTCTTCAATAACTTCTTTCCACTCGCAGTGATAGGTATTTACCAGCGCCTGCATTTCTTCTTCCAACTGGCTGCAGATGCCTAAACTATCATTGATCACCACGTTTTTTAAATAAGCTAACCCGCCATCCATTTTGTTTAACCAGGTAGCGGTGCGCGATAATGGCTCGGCGGTTTTAATATAAAACATCAGGAACCTATCCAGGTATTTAACCAATGTTTCCTTGTCAATGTCGGTCGCGAACAACTCGGCATGTTGTGGCTTTGAGCCGCCATTGCCGCATACATATAGGTTCCAGCCCTTCTCGGTGGCTATTACGCCAAAGTCTTTTGATTTTGCTTCGGCGCATTCGCGGATACAGCCGCTTACGCCACCTTTTAATTTATGCGGCGCGCGGATACCCTTATACCTGTCCTCAATTTCAATAGCGAACGTTACGCTGTCATGCAGGCCAAACCGGCACCAGGTACTGCCAACGCAGCTTTTTACTGTGCGCAAGGCTTTCCCATAGGCATGTCCGCTTTCAAAACCGGCATCTATTAATTCTTCCCAAATAGCAGGCAGGTCATTTAAGTGCGCGCCGAAGAGGTCTATCCGCTGGCCGCCGGTAATTTTGGTATATAGGCCATATTGCTTAGCCACCTGGCCAAGTACAATTAATTTGTCAGGTGTGATCTCACCGCCCGGTATGCGCGGGACAACAGAATAAGTACCGCCTTTTTGGATATTCGCTAAAAAGCGGTCGTTACTGTCCTGAATGGTATCTTGTTTTACAATAACATCATTCCAAAGGCTTGATAATATACTGGCTACTGCGGGTTTGCAAACTTCGCAGCCATCGCCTTTACCAAAGTGATCTAATACGAGATCGTAATTTTTAACCTTATTTATCTTAACCAGATCGTAAAGCTCCTGGCGCGAATAGTCAAAGTGCTCACAAAGAACATTTTTAACATATTGTCCATTGGCTTTCATGGTGCCGGCTATAAGATCTTTTACTAATGGCACACATCCCCCACAGCCTGTACCGGCTTTAGTGCATTTCTTTATCTCATCAATGCTGCATGCACCATCGTTAACTGCCGAGCAGATGCCCGATTTGGTTATCGCCTCGCACGAGCAGATCAGCGCTTCATCGGGCAGGTTCATTACACCTGCGCCTTCGCTTGCTTCACCTCCACGCG
>JAQBOP010000030.1 GCA_028287975.1 Mucilaginibacter sp.
TCTCATGGCTCATTATTGACAGGAAGTCAGACTTGAACCTCGACGCCTTTTCGGCCATCTCCTTGGCAGATATCAGCTCAAGTGTTGCCTTTTGTTGATCTGTAATATCTTCGCCAATGCTGGTTGTTTCTTTTAACAAGCCGTTCTCATCATAACTGGCGGTATTTTGCCAACTTATTATACGTTGGGTTCCGTTTTTACAAATAACCGGATTAATATAATGTTGGGGTACCGCGTTTTGGGTGATCATTTCGGTCACTTCCTGCTTTAATTCGTTGGGAATAAAGCTGTCGCTCCAATGCATACCCATTATTTCTTTTTGGTCGTACCCCAGTAAGTTGGCAAGGTGCTGGTTGCAAAAAATAATGTAGCCTTTATTATCTAACGATATTGCCGCCAGCTTAATGGTTTCTAAAACCAGCTTATATTTGTTTTCAGTCCTCTTATAGTCAATCTCCACTTGTTTACGAGCAGTAATATCCTGTAGTGTGCCTATTATTTTGCGCGCTATGCCATTCTCTGTTCTTAAAACATTACCAACAATAACGCTCAGATACTTTGTTTTGCCATTGGCCGTAACGATACGAAATACACAAGTATAATTAGGGATCATCGTAGCGCTTTTAAATAAGTGCTGCAAAATGAACTTATCATTGCGGTGTATGTATTTTAAAAGTAATCGCCGGGTGCCTAAATGAATAATAAATTCCGGCTCAACCTCGAAAATGGCAGCGATCTCGTCAGACCAGGACACCTTGTGTGACGTTATATCCCAACTCCAGTTACCTATCTTGGCTATTTTTTGCGCCTCAAGCAGTTCGGTGCGACCTCTTTTTATCGCTTTTTCTGATAATTTAACATCCGTAATATCCTGAATAATACCGACTATTCTTTTCAGGCGGCCATCATCATGAAACTCTTTATTGCCAATTATAATTTTGATGTGCTTTAATTTTCCTGTAGGGGTGATGAGCTTATGCTCATATTCTTTTTGCGTGGATGTAGCTACTGAAGACAAAAACTGCGAGCAGCTTTCGCGATCATCCCAATGTACCAGCCTTAAATAGCTTTTTAATTTATCACCATCTTCAGATATATCCTCAGTTTCTAAAACCGAGAGTAAATTGGCTGATAAAAAAAGGTCTTTAGTTGTGCTGTCATATAGCCAATTGCCAATTTTGGCTATAGTTTGTGCCTCAAGCAGTAAAAGTTCTTTTTCCTTTAATTCGTCGGCATAGCTTTTTTGTTCGGATATGTCAGACACAGAAACAGAGATGCGGTGTGTATAATTACGATCACGGTCAAACACCGGGGTGAACCGCGCTTTTAACCATTTACCGGTACCGTAATCAGAAATATATTCAATAGCGGTTGTTTTTCTGTTAGTAATAGCATAATCAAGCGCTACGTTAAATTTAACAGACCGCTCTTCGCCTAAAAGGTCTTCCAATTTTTTGCCCACCAACTGTCTGGGGTCAACCACACGCTCGGTAAACTCATTGAACCATGCATTCAGACAAACTTTATTTTCATCAAACTCAAAAATAATATCGTTTAATGAATTGATGAGCGATCCAAGTTGTTTGGGGCTATCGGGTAACTGGTCAATATATATTTTTACAGCTTTTTTGATATAATGCTTGTAGGTGAGCAGCATAAAAAATGCCATCAGTATCAAGGCAATTAAGGGCAACCCCACACTGTAGTAAATTGGAATCAACAACATAGTAATGCCGGGGATTGTCATTGCTAAATATAACGATAATAATATGAAGCTGCGAATATATCAATTGCTGCGGACTGGACTAAATTTAGTTTATAAGACAATTTTTTTACAATTACACAACCTTAGTTTAAGGTGAATATATACGCAGTTTTACATATATTTGTTGCATATACAAAATTCTTTCTATGTCAAGCTCAGCACAATTAACAATAGGTGATAAAACATATGATCTTCCGATAATAGAGGGTACGGAAGGAGAAAAAGCTATTGATATTTCAAAATTGAGGGATCAAAGTGGTTTCGTAACTCTTGATATCGGTTATAAAAATACCGGTGCAACCCAAAGTGGTATTACCTTTTTAGATGGTGAGCTGGGGGTACTTAAATACCGCGGTTATGCAATTGAACAACTGGCCGAAAAATCAACTTTTATTGAGGTAGCTTACCTGTTGATATATGGCGATCTGCCAACCGCTCAGCAGTTAAATGATTTCCAGTATGAGATAAGCCGCCATACGCTGGTGCATGAGGATATGAAGAAATTTTTTGATGGTTTCCCGTCAAAATCGCATCCTATGGGGCAGTTGTCATCATTGGTATGTTCATTGTCTGCATTCTACCCCGAATCGCTAAAATCAAATCAAACCAAAGAAGAGCTTAACCTGAGCATTGTTAAAATGCTGAGCAAGATGGCTACCATTGTATCGTGGATCTATAAAAAATCATTGGGCCACCCGGTGATGTATCCGCAGAACAAATACGACTACGTTACCAATTTCCTGAACATGACCTTTGGCCAGTTGACCGAAGATGTTGTGATAGACCCGGTAGTAGTGAGCGCCATGAATACTTTATTAATACTGCATGCTGACCACGAGCAAAACTGCTCAACGTCGACTGTGCGTATTGTGGGTTCGTCCGAGTCTAATATTTATGCTTCGGTTTCTGCAGGTATCTCTGCGCTTTGGGGCCCGCTGCATGGTGGTGCCAACCAGGCCGTTATTGAGATGCTGGAGAAGATCAAAGAGGACGGCGGCGATACGGACAAATGGATCAACAAAGCTAAAGATAAGAACGATCCTTTCCGCCTGATGGGCTTTGGGCACCGTGTTTACAAGAACTTTGACCCACGCGCCAAGATCATCAAAAAGGCCTGCGACGATATCCTTGAAAAATTAGGCATCAATGACGAAGTGTTGGAGATTGCCAAGCGCCTTGAAGAAGTTGCCTTAAAAGACCCTTACTTTGTTGAGCGTAAGCTTTATCCTAACGTTGACTTTTACTCGGGTATTATTTACCGTGCCTTAGGTTTCCCTACGGATATGTTTACCGTACTTTTCGCGCTGGGCCGTTTACCGGGCTGGATTGCACAATGGAAAGAAATGAAACAACACAAAGAACCTATTGGCCGTCCGCGCCAGATCTATACCGGCGCCGTTAACAGGGAATATGTTGACATCGACAAAAGGTAATTAAGCTTTTAGCTATACCAGGCCCCCGGTTTACCGGGGGCTTTTTTTGTTGATCAGTATTTTTATTCTTACGGGTGTAGGCGCTTTTACCGGTAGTAAAAAATGGTCTTTTTCGGGTATAAGCTGCTTTGCCGGTAGTAAAAAAGTGTCTTTTTCGGGTATCAGTAGTTATACCGGTAGTAAAAAATGCCATTTATCAGGTATAAGACGTTTCGCCGGTAGTAGGTTTTTTACTTAAAGTAAAGAATATCAGTCACTTATGTAAAAATCAATCAACAAAATCGATAAAATCAACCAAGAAATAATTTAAATTGGGGACAGGGATGAAGCAGGTGGAGCAATGTTAACGGCTTCATTCAAAGATACGAAAAAATCGCGACTGATTTTAACCTTATCGGGATGCGGGACCGAAAAGACAACTTGCTTTTAACATCCAGTAAGTATTTATTTGCTTTCGGTATTTGAACTTTGGATATTTGTTATAACGCTGTGCCTGTTAACCAATTGTCAATGTCAAAGCTTAACTTCATTACGCCTTTTTTTATTGTTTCGGACTTAAAAGATTCGGTATCGTTTTATGTAAATAAGCTTGGGTTTGAAGTATGGTATACCGGACCTGATGATGGCCCATATTGGGCCATGGTAGGCCGCGGCGCTGTTTCTATTATGTTAAAAGCTATTGCTGATGATGTAAAACCCATTCCTAATCATACCCGGCATGAATGGGCCGCCTGGGACGCGTACATTTCTACTGAAGAACCTGACACCTTATTTGAAGAATTCAAGTCAGCCAGGGTTACATTTCGCAAACCGATCCATGACAACAGCGATGGACTGCGAGGGTTTGAAGTAACTGATGCTGATGGCTATGTTTTGTTTTTTGGAAGGCCCAAAGCCTGAGAGAACCTGATCTTGGTATTCAAAATTACGGTTGCCACGCACCGAAAATAATTATCTTCAAACAACTTTATTGGTAAGTCAGTCTATCTTTAAGTTAATTTTTTTTTAATTAAAGCAACCATCGTGGTGTTTGTTACCGTATTGGCTATGTAAATACAATCTTAATTATGAAGATCAGATTAAATCATATCATTATTGGCTGCTACTTATTGGGTTTGGTGACCATCTTCAGTGCCTGAAATTGTTTGTGTAAGCAAATTAAATGCGACAATGCCTGTTATCTTTTGGTAACAGGTCTTGTTATTTTTGGCGAAAGCATGTTTACTAAAATCGGATCGAGGTTATTTACCGTCAATTTCCGTCAAAAAAATGCAGAAAAAAGCAATAATAAGTCTGCATTTTCAGCAATTTACAGGCCATTCACTGGTCGAAGTTTAGCGATAGCGTAACTTCGACCTAAAATGGGTTAAGCTTTCAGCTTAACCGTATAACCGGCAAGTTAAGTCTTTAATGTTTTTTGCTTATTGTGCAGCATGATCATGGCTTTGTCGGCCCTTACCTTGCGGGTTTCTTCCTGTTTGGCCGAGCCTACCCAATCGCAATAACCTTGCTTGTATGATTTTGAAAGGCTTTCAAAAAACGCGTTGGCTTCGGCATCGCTGTCAAGCAGTACCTGCAATTCGGCAGGTGTACCTTCAATATGTTCTCCTTTTTTTAACATGGTATTTTGCGATAATTATGTTAAGCCTAAGGTAAGGATTTGTTTTTACGCAAGCAGAATGCTTGCCACATTTTAGGTCGAAGTTACGCTGCCGCTAAACTTCGACCAGTGGAGAAAAGATTATATTTTCATAGAATATTATTTTTTTATTCCACTTATTAACTTTCCATTTTTATAAGTATCAATTCGCAATGTGTCTTTCTTTTTACCTAAATAAACCCAAACTCCCTCTGGCTTAAAATGAGAAGAATCGCAATCATTGCAATTTGGCTCATCTGCTGTCCAATATTTTATTACATTCAAACCACCTGTATTATAAATCCATTCTTCAGATTTAATTGTATGACCATCTTGTGTTGAAAATCCGGTAGATACAAGATATGTCGATGGTGCTGCTATTGCTTTGAACCACATGAAAGGAAAGGGTGTACAAAAAAACAACGCAACAATAGTGGATACCTTATAAGATTTTGAGAACCAAATGGCTTTGTTTCTAAAACCTATTATACCTACAATTATTAATGTAATAATCCAAAAGCAAGGATATATAAATATGTAAACCATAGATGTAGCATTCGGCATAGTTGAAATACGAAGCCAAAACAAGAAATTGATTACATTATAAATAATGGCAATTAATATTGCAGTAGTATTGAACTTCATGTTATTTATCAGGTTGTTTAACTCTTCACTGGTCGAAGTTTAGCGATAGCGTAACTTCGTCCTAAAATGGGTTAAGCTTTCAGCTTAACCGTATAATCGGCAACATTCCCTCCTGGTCGTTATAATAATCCCGGGCACTGCTGTATAAATAATCAGGCGGATGGTCGACCGCGCCGCTTTCTACCGGGTTGTTGTGCAGGTAGTCCAAACGCTGCATTAACATTTTATGGGTAGACAATTCTACAGGATGGTTGTTTTGCTGCCAAAATTGGTACTGTTCGTTATTGGCATTATGTTTTCCTGCCCGTTCAAACATCCACAATAACCATTCGCGCCTGCTTTCCTGTACGTTTTCTTCAATGGCTTTTAATATCGTTTTTGAAGTATGCCGTTTCAGATCCCGCATGATATCCGATAAATTCCCATTTTCGGTACTGATGATCAAATGTACATGGCTTGACATAATACACCAGGCATATAACTCAAGCCCTTTATTTTCTATGCAGTATTTAAGGCTGTCGACCATGATGTTGCAATATATTCGTCTTACAAAAATATCAACCCAGTTTACGGTAGCAAAACTCACGAAATAAAGCTGGTTGTGCTCATGGAAAATATATTTGCGGCCCATGTAGGCTAAGATAATGATTTGTTGGTTAGGCAAGCAGAATGCTTGCTTCATTTTAGGACGAAGTTACGCTGTCGCTAAACTTCGACCAGTGAGTGAAATAAGCACAACAAACAAGGCCCGCAATCAATGCAGGCCCTGTTATCATATTATCCCAAATCCGACATCGAAAATCCGACATCCGATATCAAAAATTAATCTCCATCTTCAGTCGTAAACAAATACGTCTCCGTATTACCTACAGGCAGGGTAACACCGTCGCCACGGTTTAACTGCCACCAAAAGCGGCCGTGCAGTTTTTCGTGGTTGCCAATTTCGTTCATGGTTTCAGAATCGTATAGGCGGCCGTTAAGCATCACATATTTAATATTATCGCTATTGCGGATATCATCAAGTGGGTTTTGGTTCAGTACGATCAGGTCGGCCAGTTTGCCGCGCTCTAATGATCCAATTTCTTTATCCATCCCTAAATAAGCAGCGCCGTTCATGGTAGCGCAACGGATCACCTGCAGCGGTGTCATGCCGCCCTGGGCCAGCATCCACATTTCCCAATGTGCGCCAATACCCTGGATTTGTCCGTGAGCGCCCATATTTACTTTGGTGCCGCCATCGGCAATTTGCTTCACATATTTTGAGATCTCGATATGTCCGTATTCGCCATATTCAGACGTGGTCCTGCGGCGTGACCGTGCATCGATTATCTGGCGCGGCGTAAAACTCAGCAGGTGCTCATTCTTCCAAACCTCGGTACGGTCGTACCAGTAGTTTTCGCCAAACTGGGTGCCGTAGCTAACAATCAGTGTAGGGGTGTAGCCGGTCTTGCTGTCGTTCCATAAAGATTTTACATCATTATAAACAGGCCAAACGGGTATGCTATGCTCTATGCCGGTATGCCCGTCAAGGATCATGCTCATGTTGGTGAAAAAGGTCGATCCGCCTTCGGGAACTACCTCCAGCTGTAGCTGGCGCGCGGCTTCAATAATTTGCTGGCGCTGCTCGCGGCGTGGCTGGTTATAGCTTTTTACGGAGAATGCGCCCACTGCCTTTAACCTGCGCAGGTTTGATAACGCATCGTCAAGACTGTTGATCACCACTTTAAAATCGCCATCGGCACCATAAAGTATCGAGCCGGTCGAGTAAACCCGCGGCCCAACCATATGCCCCGACTTTAACATTTCCGACTGGCTGAAAACCATTTCGGTATTGCTCGACGGATCATGCGCGGTGGTAACACCGTAAGATAGGTTGGCAAAATAGTTCCAGTCCTGCTGCGGCGAAATACCATCAGGGCTGGGGTGTAAATGTGCATGCACATCAACCAGGCCCGGCATAATGGTTTTGCCTGCCACATCATAAACCTTGGCATCTTCAGGCACCTGTACCTCGCCGGTTTTGCCTATGGCAAATATTTTATTATGATCAATAACGATAGTTCCTTTTTCAATCACCTCATCATCCTTCATGGTGATGATACGGGCGTTGGTAAAGGCTATTTTGCCGTCAGGTACATCAGTTTTTAACTTAAGGCCGATATCAACCCCGGCGGTATCAACCGGCGGGTTGCTGCCATCTATAAAATTAAACGCGCTGTGAATATCCCTGGTGTAATATTTAGGGCCGAGGGTCCACATCAGTTTTTGGCTGTCGTTACTCCAGTGCAGGTAGGTTCCCGCGTCCTTGGTCAGCCTTGTCACAGGCAATGATTTATTAGTTGCCGACAGCTCAAGCGGGCTTCCGGCGTTAACCATCGGGGTTATGTAGCAATTAAAAAACTCGGTAAAAGCCATCCACTTACCATCCGGACTGGGTTCAAACTGGGTGGTATAAGTTGATGTATATAACGTACGTTGGTTAGCGCCGCTGGCATCCATTACTTTAAAGGCTTTTTTATCGCCCTCCCTGCTTTGGTAGTAAATCTTACCGTCATCGGTAGAAAAACGCGGGTTGATGCCATTGTCAAGGATCATTTGTGGCGTACTGCCGGCAGCGGTAGATATGGTGTAAATACCCGGATTGGTACCGAATGCAAAACCAAGTACTTCGTTACCCTCGCCTTTACGATAGATGATCTTGTCGCCGCGGTTTGAATATCTTGGCGTGTAATAAAAGCCTTTGTCGGCAGTTACTTTGGTTATCAGGTGAGTATTAAGGTCGACGGTATTGATCGATCCTTTTAAAACATCGCTCCAGGCAACATAAACTAAGGTTTTACCATCGGGACTGAAATGCGGATCGTATCCAAAATCGCCGGTAGTATCTACGCGAACAGGTACGCCTTGTGGCAGGTCCTTTACATAAATGTAGCCTGCAGCGTTAAATGCTACGCGTTTGCCATCCGGCGATGTAGTTAGCTGCCTGATCATCCTAACCGGGAACTCGTCCTGGAAAACCCTTTGCTGAAAGTGCAGGGCATCAGTAATGGTTTGCTGTGAGCTAACTTCAAATGGGATCTGTACCGAGCTAAGTGTCGCTATATCAAGGTTATAGATCTTGCCTTTGGCATAAAAAATAATGTTCTTACTGTCTGGCGTCCAGGCAAAATTAGGGTATACGCCAAAAATTGCCCAGGTTTCCTGTTGGTCGTGCGACAGGTCGTCGTATACGGGCCATTCTTCGCCGGTATCTATTTTATGCAGATAGATCACTGATTTTAACCTCACGCGTTTAACAAAAGCCAGCAGCTTGCCATCAGGCGATATTTGCGGGCGGCAGGCGCCACCGGCGTCGCCGGTCACGGTCTCTATTTTGCCGGTTTCGCGGTTAAGGCGTTTTATAGCGTAAATGCCCGCGTTAGGGTCTTTGCTATATTCAAAATTTGGTCCGGGGGTGACATCCTCGCTCCAATAAACAAACTTACCATCCGGCGATACGGTTGGCTCACCTGCGTCCTGCTGATCGTTCTTGCGCTTGGTTAGCTGGATCCCGTCACCGCCGTTCTTATTGTACATCCACATTTCGCCGGCCCCTAATGAGCGTGAGCCTGTAAAATGCTTGCGTGCCACCAGATATTGGCCATCAGGCGTCCATGACGCGTTATTCAATAGCCTGAAGCTTTCTTTGGTGATGGCGTGTTTATTGCTGCCATCAGCATTCATCAGCCAGATATTATCACCGCCTTCCTTATCGCTGGTGTACGAGATCTGTTTACCATCAGGGCTATAACGGGGCTGCACCTCGAATGATTTACCGCCGGCCAATAAAACTGCTTTACCACCGGTAATGGGGATATTGTAAATATCGCCTAACAGGTCAAACACAACGGTTTTGCCGTCAGGGCTTACGTCCAGGTTCATCCAGGTACCTTCTGTAGTATTTATGGTTACTTTTTTTGATGGCCCGGGGGGGGCTTCAACGTTCCATTTCTGGGCCTGCACATTGCAAGCCACAATTAAAAATATAAATGTTAGTTTAAGTAGCTTCATGAGGGTTAATGTTTTTCCAGGGCTAAGATAAAACTATTGAGGCATTTTAGTACGTGTATCCATGAAAACGTGACCAAAATATAATAGTTTTGACACTGTAGTAATTAAATGACAATACAGGAAATACTAAAAGCTTATTGGAACCACGACGCTTTCCGGCCGATGCAGGAGGATATTATCCAGTCTGTATTGTTGGGGAACGACACGCTTGCGCTGTTGCCAACGGGTGGGGGCAAGTCGGTATGTTTCCAGGTGCCGGCGCTGGCTAAGGATGGGATCTGTATTGTGGTGTCGCCGCTCATCGCCCTGATGAAAGATCAGGTGGAGAATTTAAAACAAAAGGGAATAGAAGCTGTCGCGATAGTTGCCGGTATGAGCAAGCGCGAAGTTGACCTGGCGCTGGATAGCTGTATTTATAACGGGGTTAAGTTTTTATACCTGTCGCCCGAGCGTTTACTGTCCGACTTAGTGCGCGAACGGATCAAATACATGAAGGTAAACTTGTTCACGGTCGACGAGGCGCATTGTATTTCGCAATGGGGATATGATTTCAGGCCGGCATACCTGCATATAGCTGATCTGCGCGAGCTGCACCCTGATGTGCCCGTACTGGCGCTTACAGCTACCGCGACTGCCGAGGTGCGTGTGGATATACAGGACAAACTGCAATTTAAAAACGGTGTTGTATTTCAAAAAAGCTTTGGGCGTAAAAATATCAGCTACGTGGCGCAATTTGAAGAGAATAAGCTGCGTAAGATGCTTGACATTGCCGCGGGCGTGAAAGGCAGCGGCATTGTATACGTACGCAGTCGCCGCGAATGTGCCGAGATAGCTAAGTTTTATAACGATAACGGCATCAAGGCCGATTATTACCACGCCGGCTTAACGCCCGACGAACGCTCGAAAAAACAGGAAAGCTGGAAAACCAATAAAACAAACATCATAGTAGCAACCAACGCGTTTGGGATGGGGATAGACAAACCCGATGTACGCTTTGTGATCCATAAAGATCCGCCCGAAAGCCTCGAGGCTTATTACCAGGAAGCCGGCAGGGCAGGGCGCGATGAACATAAGGCCTACGGAGTTCTGTTATATAATAATGCTGACAGGGCGAGACAGGAAAAGCTGTTCGAGTTGAGTTTCCCGGCGGTTGATGAGATCAAGCTGGTTTATCATTACCTGTCAAATTATTACTCGGTTGCCTATGGCGCGGGAGAGGGCATCAGCTTTGATCTCGACCTGGGCGCTTTTTGCGCTAAATATAAGCTCGACGTAATAAAAACGTTGAACGCCCTCAAGTTTTTAGAGCAGGACGAGTACCTGTCGTTTAATGAAAGCGTGTTTTTACCATCGCGGTTTCGGTTTGAGGTATTTAACGAGCAGTTGTATAATTTCCAGATCCAGAATGCCGGCTGGGATGCTTTTATCAAAACCTTGCTGCGATCATACGGCGGCGCGTTTGAAAACTATGTGCGGTTAAAAGAGTTTGATATTGCCCGTCGTGCCAACCTGAGTGTACAGCAAGTTATAGAAGGACTGAAGCAACTACAGGAATACAATATATTAAGTTACCTGCCGCAGAACGATCAGCCGCAGGTTACCTATTTAAAAGCAAGGCAACATCCCAATAATTTATACATCAACAAGCAATATATTGAGCAGCGCAAAGGAACCTACCGCAAAAAAATAGAGGCCGTGTTTGCTTACTGTACCCATAAAAAATGCCGCAGCCAGTTATTGCTGTCGTATTTTGACGAGCCCAACTCTGATAAATGCGGTATCTGCGATGTATGCCTTGAAGAAAAGCGCAGGCAAAACGCTACCGATGTGACAGATGATATTACCAATGAGATAGCCCAATTGCTCAGCGAAGCACCGTTAGATATCAGCGACCTGATATCGGCCATAAAAAACGGCGTAGAAAAAGAACGGCTGAATACTATCCGTTTGCTGCTTGATGCCGGTAAGATCAAGTTTAACGGCGAAAAATATTACCTGTAGAGACACAATACTTTGTGTCTCTTGATAGCATCAAAGACGCAGAGTATTGCGTCTCTACGGTTGGTTTGTTCGTCGCTTAGACATTACAAATCGCTCTTCGTCACACTTTTAGTGTCATCCCACTTTAATTTTTATGCTGTTTTCACCGACAGATACGCGGCGTTCACCGAGTAAAACAGGCACTGTGTCGTTTTTACACTATTTGGCTGTAACCTATCGTATTTGGTGTCGTCTTATGGATGTATTTAAAATAATTAAAAAAGATATTCACAACAAATAATTAAGAAAATGAAAACAAGAATAGTAACCCTGATCACATTGTTAACCATCATATTAAGTGTAACAATGGCAAGCGCCGCAACAAAAAATGTTGATGGCAATCAAGCTGCCGTATTGGTAGCAACAAATAGCATTAATAAAATTGAAGCTTCAGGAAATGTTGAAGTTTACATTACCAACGGCGATAAAGACCAGGTAAAAGTATTTGATAAATACTATGCTAAAAACGCCTTGGTACAAGACAAAGACGGCGTATTGCGCATCTCATCATACACCGCTGACAAATTGGTGGTATTGGTAACTGTGACTGATCTGCATTCAATAACCGCTAATGATAACGCGACTGTTAAATCATACGGAACATTAGCTGCTATCGATCTGAATGTAACATTGAATAACAATGCTTCCGCACAATTAAAGTTAGATGCTTTTGCTGCCGAAATTACCGTTAACAACCGTGCGACAGCTAACTTATCAGGTAATGTAAATGATTACAGCCTAAAATATAGCCAGTCATCAACTGTAAATAAAACAGAACTTGTGGCTGCTAACACTACCGAGGTAAACACCACAAAAGCTGCCGCCCGCCGGGCCGAAGAAAAAATGGCGAGCCTATAACCCATGCACACTTTTGCAAAAGTTCACTATATATTTTGGTCAGGAGCTGATAAGCTCCTGATTTTTTTTGTAACTTCATTAAACTTTTACTTATTAAACTAAAAATCAATATGATGAGAAAAGCTTACTTAACCTTCGTGGTAGTTTTTACGGGTAGTTGCCTGTTATTATTATCCTCGTGTAAGTCGGGATGTATTAAAGGATCGGGGCATGTGGTGTCAGAAGACCGTAAGATGGCCAATTTCACCAAACTTGACATAGCCGGAGCTTATAAGGTCTACTTAAAACAGGATAGCTCATTAAATGTAACTGTATCCGCTGATGATAACTTGTTAAAATATATTAAAACAGAGGTAAGCGGCGATAAGCTAAGTATCTCAACTAATAACAAAAACATATGCGGCAGCGGCGAAATTTCGGTTACTATTGGCGTTAAAAATATTAATGCTATTGATGCCGCCGGTGCGATAGATATCAGTACCAGCGGGAAATTAGTTACTAAAAATGTTGAGCTTGACCTGTCAGGTGCCACTAAACTTGATCTTGACCTTGATGCTGCGGATGTAAATACCAAATGCAGCGGCGTAACAGAAATTAGCCTAAAGGGCCAGGCCAGCGCGCATAACATTGAACTGGACGGCGGCGGTAAATTACATGCCTTTGATTTCGTTGTGGGTAATTATAATATCCAAACATCAGGCGCCAGCGAGTGTGAAATTAATGTATTGCGCGATCTGACAGTAAACAGCAGCGGCGCGACATCTATAAAATACAAAGGAAACCCAACAAGCATCCATAACCAAAAATCAGGTGTTTCATCAATAACCAAAGTAGACTAAATTAAACCCCGCGGCAAATGCCTTTTAAGGCTTTTGCCGCACATAAACCCTTACCACAATCATGAAAAAAGTAGCTAAAACTATTGCTTACCTGGCAATATTTATTGTTATACTGTTAATTGGCGGTGTAGCTTATGTTACACTGGCCATGCCAAATGTTGGCCCTGCCGAAACTATTAAAGTGGAAGCAACGCCCCAACGGATAGCGCGCGGTAAATACCTTGCCAATAATGTCGCAGTGTGTTTGGATTGCCATTCGCCTAAAGATTTTACAAGATTTGGCAATCCGCTTGATTCAAACCGGCTGGGTGTTGGCGGTGATAAATTTAGCACGGACGAAGGTTTTCCCGGCGATGTTGTTGTGCCAAACATTACTCCGTTTAAATTACAATCGTGGACAGATGGCGAGTTGTTTCGCGCTATAACCACAGGTGTAAAAAAGGATGGGTCACCTATATTCCCGTTGATGCCATGGCCGTATTATTCAAAAATGGACAGGGAGGATGTTTATTCGATCATCGCTTATATTCGTACGCTTAAACCGGTAACTACCGATTACCCGAAAGCTAAACTTGATTTTCCGCTTAATATCATTGTACATACCATGCCGCAAAAGGCAACATTAGCCACAAAGCCTGATGCTAAAGACAGTGTTAAATATGGCGAATACCTGGTGCAATCAAGCGCTTGCCAGGAATGCCACTCGCAGGATGAAAAAGGTAAAATTATTGCCGGGCTTGAGTTTGCCGGTGGTAAACAGTTTAAAGTAAATGGGCATACTTTGCGCCCTGCAAATATTACACCTGATGTTACAACAGGTATAGGCAGCTGGACAAAACAAATTTTTATAGCCAGGTTTAAAGCGTTTAGTGATCCGGGTAAAGCACAGGCTGTTGCTGCCGGCGAATTTCAAACCATTATGCCATGGTGGCAATACAGCAAAATGACAGAGGGTGACCTTGCATCTATTTATGCTTATTTAAGGACTGTTAAACCTGTTAAAAATAGTGTAATTAAATTTTCTGCCAATTAGCATAAATAAAAAATGCCCGGTTTACTAACCGGGCATTTTTTATTTAAATTGAATTATTATTATTTATATAATTTAAATTCTTCAATTTGGAATGCACCTGCAAAAGTGCTTACAATTCTCCACCTGTACATTGAGTAAGGTTTTGGATTGGCTATTTGGTAGTAAAAAAATCTGAAGTACCTGGTATCAGTTTGGCCTATTGATGTCAGGTAATCAGCAAATCCAATGGTAAGATTTTGGTGATCCACCTGGGTCCAGGTACCGCCGTTGTCATTTGATCCTTCAATATACCATTCTTTTGGATCACGTGTGCTCTCAGAGTCGTTTCCGTTTTCAATACCATATATTTTTACAGCTATTGGTGCAGGGAATGTAAACTGAACGTTTTCATCACCAGGGAAAGCGGAATAATAGCCAAACTTAGTTTGCGTATTATTATCAACCAACTTAGCCGCGTTTTCATTAGTATCCGAGTTATCATAAGTTGATGAGTAAG
>JAQBOP010000126.1 GCA_028287975.1 Mucilaginibacter sp.
TTTTTTTCAGCATAATCTCTCTGACTGTTTCGATATTGGTCTAATAAGTAATTGCCGTTCTGTCCCTGGTAGAAATAATAACCCATTAGGTTGATCTCCGTTAATTTATCGGGCGATGTATGTAACCAGCCGGCATTGACAGCGTTTAAAAACCGGTTGGATGGGTTATTGATCGTTCTGGAGAAGGCGTCCGCAGCGGCAAAACTTGCCAGCGTAGTTTCCGCGCCGAACCGGTTTCCGCCGTAGCGGTAACCCGCGTTGACGGTGGTCAGGGTATCCGGCAGGTAAATAAAGCTGGCACCGGCGTAAAGACCTTTAGCCTCGCCACTGACCTCCTTATTTTGCCGCAAATCATTTCGCACCAATGTGCTGGTGGTTAAATTACTGGAATAATCCCGGGCAACATCCATAGTAAAAATAACCTCACGCGTTTTCCAGGTCAAATCGCCGGTCTGTTCATTGAACCGGGTTCCTAAAGTAGCGTTGGCGGTGCCCGACAAGCCATCATTCACGGGTCTTTTGGTCTGTATTTTAATCACCCCGTCTACACCATCCGCATCATACTTTGCCGAAGGGTGTGTAATGACTTCCACCGTTTTGATATTATCTGCCGAAATCCGGTTCAGGGCGTCCGCGACGGAATTAGCATAGGTCGCAGACGGTCTTCCATCAATAAAAACCTTGATCCGGTTGCTGCCACGTATTTGCGGTAGACCGTTTTGATCCACTTGTACCCCGGGGACTTTTCTTAATAAGTCAGCAGCGGATTCGCCGGCACTTTGTATATCCTGCCCGGCATTATAAATAAATCCATCTATTTTTGACGTGATGAGCGGTCGCTGGGCGGTGATGGTAACCACAGCCAATGCGTTACTGGCGCGCGATAACAGATAGGATGGCGGGGCAACCGTGCTATCTTTTAAGATAAAATTGGCTGAATGTTTGGCAGTATAACCAGTTATACTGAAATAAAGCGAATAGGTGGACGGTGTGACCCGGTTAAAAACGAAATGGCCCAAACTATCAGTAAGGGTGCTTTTTACCAGTTTTTCATATTGATTTAACAGGCGAACAGTTGCCAATGGCAAAGCCTTATGGGTAACCGAATCAGCTAATATCCCGGCTACGCGGCGCTGCGCGGACACTGTTTTGACGCAAAGACTGGTTAAGGCAAAAAGTACGTATTTGTTTTTAAGCATGTACAAATGAAGCCTGATAAAATACGTTAGTAAAATAAAGTAGACCAACTGCCTGTAAAATAGATGAATGTGTTTATGTAGATTTTCATTCGTACATTTCATCTACTATTTAAGCAGTTCCTCTATGAAATTTGGCGGAAGAATGGTTTATTGTTTAATTGCGGCATGTTTCAAAAAAACAAGGTGATTTATTGGGGCTTTTGGGTGCTGATCACGATCATTTTTTTATATGATACGCGGTACCTGATCACCAAAGCCAGCCTGCCTTACTTCCTGGTCTGCGGCGCGGTGCGCGTCAGCCTGATCGTGGGGATGGCTTGGGTCAACCTGCAGGTATTGGTGCCCCGCTATTTATTTGTTAAAAAATACGCCGTCTATATTAGCCTGGTATTCTTATTGGTGATCGGCTACCTGCTGCTCCAAAGTTTGTATGATTGTTATTTATATGGTTATGTGATCGGCCCCAATACCGGCCAGCTATCCGGGGTGCTTTTATATAATTTTACGCATACCTCGCTTTATATTTTACTTACCGTAGCGCTGAAGTTCAGCATCGACTGGTATGAACAAAGCAAACTGATGCAGGAGATCAGGGTAGAAAAGTTACAAACGGAGGTAAACTATCTCCGGTCACAGATCAACCCGCATTTCCTGTTCAACGCCTTAAACAACTTGTATGCCCTGACCATTAAAAAGTCAGATCTGGCACCCGATGTGGTACTGAAGCTTTCCGAATTAATGGAATACATGCTTTATGAAAGCGATGCGGACTTCGTTCCGCTGGAACGGGAGATCAACTACCTGCGGAACTATTTGGCGCTGGAAAGGATTCGCCATGGTAATGAGGCAGATATCCAGCTAACGGTTACGGGTGAGGCAGACGAATGCAGCCTGCCGCCATTCCTGATATTGCCGCTCGTTGAAAATGCTTTTAAACATGGCATTAGCCAAACGATACAAAACGCCTACCTCCATATTGATTTAGCGATAACCGATGAACTGATCGTCAAAGTGACCAACAATAAATCCAATTTCCAAAAAGACGGAGAAACGGGCGGAATAGGCCTCGCTAATCTGAAAAAGCGTTTGATATTACTATATCCGGATAAACATGTCCTGGATATTACAGATGGCCCCATTCAATTTGAAGTGCTATTAAAAATTGCGTTATCATGTTAAAATGTGTGATCGTTGATGATGAGCCGCTGGCGCTGGAGGTGCTGACCGGTTATATTGATGCTGATGCTGAGCTTGACCTGGCAGGGAGTTTCGGTAATGCCCGGGATGCGCTAAGTTATTTAAAAGCTCATGCAGTAGATGTTTTGTTCCTGGATATTGAGATGCCTGAGATGAGTGGCCTTGACCTCTTGCGGGCGCTGGATCAGGCACCCATTACCGTTTTTACTACCGCCTTTCGGAATTATGCATTTGAAGGTTTTGAATTGGGTGTGATCGACTTTTTATTAAAGCCGATATCCAGGGGCCGTTTTCAGCTCGCTATAGAAAAGATAAACGATTTCTTAGCGTTAAAAAAGGCGAACCTGGATATGGAGCCGGAAACTAAAACACCGGAATTTATTTTTATTAAAAGTGGTGTTGACCGGATAAAAATGGTCTTTGCAGATGTTATTTATATCCAGGGATTAAAGGATTACGCGATCATCCACTTGGATAGCGGGCGGATCGTTACGAAAGGTTCTATCAAATACATGCAGGAACTATTCCCCGAACGCTTGTTTATCCGGGTGCATAAGTCATTCATGGTTTCCAAAAGCAGGATAGGCCGGATCGCAAAAAACAAGGTGATCATCGGAGCTCATCAGGTGCCGGTGGGCAGGAATTACAGAGATGACCTGGAAAAAATCATTTCAGCTTAAGCTGATCACTGATCCTCTTCAGCGCATATTTTAACGCTGTTAGGCTGGTTGTACTTGTTCTTTTATTGATTTTTATACTGAATACATATTTTCCTTTTCGGACCATCATCAGGTCAAATTTCTGATGGTCGGTATGGTAAAGCGCTTCTTCTCCCCATAAATTAACCTTCTCCATTCCATGCGCCTGGTTTGACCTATAGACATCCTCATATCTTTTGTTAGCGTCAGCCATATCATTATAGCTTTCGAAAAAGAAATAAAGCGCGCCGATTTTGCCTGTTTTTTGATCTGCTGCATCTGTTTGGTAACCACATAAATAAGAATCTTTTTTAACGACACAATCTGTTAAATGCGAAGGTGACCCTAAAATTTTGTTGGCATCTGATTTGGTAAATAACGTGGTCGCAGTAACCGTATCGATTTCAACCTGGTTACAGATAGTCATGACCATCAACCAGCATATCATTACAAAGTTTGTTAAGTACATAGCATTAAGTTTTATTTAACAAACTTCGTCATTGAATTAATTGAATTAAAAAAAAGTCGACGTACAACCTGAAAAGTAGACTAAATAACAAACACTGCCCCAAAATTTTCGAAACCCAAAACAAGATCGGACATGATACTAAGTTAAGCTTATCGGCACGAAAAAGAAAATCGCCGGATAGTTGGCAGGAAAAGATACGCAATTGGCCCGTTTAGATTCGCTCTGATTTTTTTAGCTTTGGTCATGACGTTTTTCAGCCCGGTATTTCAGCGGCGTTACCTGTTCCATTTGATCGTATGGCTGGTTTACGGCGTGTACAACCTGATGAACGTGGAGGATTACATCCGTAAGAAAGGCTGGCTGTTCGCCCTGCCGCCACTGGCGATCTCGGTCTTATTGCTGGCCATGCTCATCTATGTCAACGCATTTCTGCTCATTCCCAGGCTGCTGGATAAAAAAAAGATCGTGCTTTACTTCATCACGGTATTGTTATTGGTCATCCTCAATACCTACCTGAAAGCGCTGAGCAAACAGCATTATGATAGTATCGTCTGGCCAAAGGACCTCATGCCCCTGGGGGATTATTTTAAGTGGAACTTGTTTGACAGTTTCTGGTCGATCCTGATCTCTACGCTGCTCCTGTTCAGCCTGCGCTGGAACCAGCAGCATGAGCGCGTGAAAAATATCGAGGTGGCGCAATTGCACAGCGAATTAAAGTACCTGCGGGCCCAGCTCAACCCGCATTTTTTGTTTAATGGCCTGAACACCATTTATGGCACGATCGATATCGAAAATACCCAGGCGCGGGACATGACGGTGCAGTTCTCGGATCTGCTGCGCTATGTTTTATACGAGGCGGATGTAGATTGGGTGGCGCTGGAAAAAGAAACGGTTTATTTAGAAAATTATGTGGCCTTGCAGCGTGCCCGGAGCGATGCCAATTTACAGATCGCTCTAGCTATCAATATCACCGATAAAAATGTCCTGGTCGCCCCGCTGATCTTCGTAGCTTTTGTCGAGAATGCTTTTAAATACAGTACCCGCGATGACCAGCAGGCCAACAGCGTAACGATCAGCTTAAAACAGGAAAGCGAACAGTTAATATTCGACTGCAGGAACTCTTATGAAGTTACTGATCCCGGGCGCGAAGGTATCGGCCTGACCAATGTGAAGCGCCGCCTGGAATTGTTATATCCAAATCGCCACTCACTTGACATGCAGCAGGCGGATGGTTATTATAGCGTTCATTTAATCCTGAAAACGTGAAAAAACTGCGCTGCCTGATCGTGGATGATGAACCGGTGGCCCGCAAAGTATTGCGGGAATTTATCGCTAAAATCCCTTTCCTCGAACCGGCTGGCGAGGCCGTGAGTGTGGCTAAAGCCGAGGCTTTTCTGGCGGCTAATGCTACGGACCTCGTCCTGCTCGATATTGAAATGCCCAAAAGATCGGGTCTGGACTGGCTGAAACAAACCACGCTAAAACCCATGGTCATTTTAACCACGGCTTTTCCTAATTACGCACTGGAAGGCTATGAACTGGATATTATCGACTATTTGTTAAAACCCATTGCCTTTGACCGTTTCCAGAAGGCTGTACAAAAAGCCAGGGAATATACCGAACTGCGTCACCGCGCAGCGCCCGCTGCACTGTATGCCTGCTTGTTTATCCGCAGCGAGAAACGGATCGAAAAGGTCGAATTGTCGGCTATCCTGTATATCGAAAGCACCGGCAATTATGTCAACGTGCATACCACTGAAAAAAAGCTGGTTGCCTATCTCACCTTAAAAAGCCTCGAAAGCCAGCTGACTACCGCTGAGTTTATGAAAATACACCAGTCGTTTATTGTCAACCTAGCCATGATAACCGCCATTGAAGGCACCCTGGTGATGATTGGCGATAAAGGGGTGCCGGTCAGCCGGGCCTATCGGGACAAGTTAATGCAGGTCGTGGAACAACGGCTATTGCGGCGTACCTGATTCAGGTGAGCGAATGCAATCCGACCCTGTTTCCTTCCGTATCTTCTATATAAGCGGTAAATCCAAAGTTGTCTGATATGTGGTTTTTAGCTTTCAGGATTTTCCCGCCGGCCGGGACGACTTTATCCAATACTTCCTGCAAGTCAGGCCCCGCGTTTAAATAAAGGACATTTCCCGTTTGTCCCGGTGTATAAAAGCCCTGGTGCTTGCATAAGGCGCCGGCGACCGTTCCGTCTTCGACCGGGAACAGCACGATAATAAAATCGGCATCCAGTTCTATTTCCGTCATCTGGAGAGCCAGTATGGTTTCATAAAACCGCCTGGCTCTCGGCACATCGGTGACAGGGATCTCAAACCAGCTGATAGCATTTTTTAATTTTCTCATAATTTATTTAGTAAATCGACCGGGCGGCGGAGCGTAATGATGATCAGTACTACCCAAATGACATACCCCAGGATAAATATACGAAAACCCGGCAGGTCAGTGAATGAAAAGCCCAGCGCCATGGGTATGATCGCCAGCAGCGGGAAGACCAGGCCAAACCAACCCAGCCAAACCGGCAGGCGGCGGGTTCTTAAAATAGCCACTGACCAGAGCCAGAATGGGCAAGCACGAAAAATCGGTCGCTTGCCCTTCTTTTTTTACTTCTAACTTACTGTTAATCAAGTATATATAAGTGTAAAGCTCACTCGTAAAAGCGGTTCGATGTTGCAATTCTTCGAAAGTGAATTTTGGGGGTACATCGAACCAATTAATTGCCTCTTTCCGTAACTATCTGATTTTAAATAGATTTCATTTAGCTGGGTCAATTTACTAATTGCTCTCCTAAGTATGGGTTCTATGTTTTCCGTCTTCGAATTAATCACGGCCGCTTCCGCAAGCTTTGCTTCCAAAACGTCTATTTTATATCCATTCTCTGATTTAATGGTTTTATAATCCGAGCCATCTATGTCCCCGCTTAAAAGAAGTTCCCTCGCTTTGGCAATACGACTGTTTTAGGTCATTGATTTCTTTGAGCAATTCTGAACGGGAAATTACCTGCATTGTATTTTGGCTTTTGCAGTTATCAGCGATAACCTGAACAACAGCTACAAGGGACGCTACCGAATGGTTTAGGTTTGAGAACTCTGTGAGAGAAGAACCAGGCATTTGACTGAGTGAATCGGTAAGTTAAAAATGTATCAACCACCAGTGATTTAACGATCGTCGTGTCAGCCAAATCGCTTTTATTCAGTTCTGAAACTCTTCACCGGGTTTACCATTGATGCCCGTGCGGTTTGAAGCGTTATCAGGATGGTAGTAACTAAAAGCAATGTGAATGTGGCCGCTAAAAAAGGTGATAAAGAAATTGCTACCTGGTAGGAGTACGCATTTAGCCAATTGTTCATAAGCCAATAGGCTATAGGGCACGCTACTAAACTCGCCAAGGCCGCAATAGATATAAACTCCTTTAAAAATAATAACACAATTCTCCAAACAGGGGACCCTAATATTTTCCGTATTGCGATTTCTTTCATTCTTTTTTGAAGACTTAACGCAATTAAACCCAAAGTACCCAAAACAACTATAATAAAAGATAACAGCGTAGCTAACAAGGTGGCATGTTCAAGCTGAATTTCATTTTTGTACACTATTTTCAAAGCGTCGTCCATGAAGTTCCACTCAAAAGGTTCGCCGGGTAGCAACTCATGCCAGTTTTTTATAAGGCTTTTAATCCCATCATTTATATTTGTGTTGTTGAGTTTAAAAGATAAATAACGATAATTATTTGCATAATTTACGTTCGTGAAAAACATAGGCTGTATATCACCCTGTAATGAACCAAAATGAAAATTACTTACAACACCTGTTATCTGGTAAGATTCATTAAGAAAAATTATATGCTGCCCGATTGCCTGATCGGGCGTTCGCCAACCTAATTGATTTAAGGCGAGTTCATTGATTACCGCCTGCGTTGAATCGTTTTCATTTACTATCGGTTTAAAAAAACTTCCTGACTTAAGCGGAATCCTATAAGTGGCTGCGAACTGATTATCAACAGTCAAATGTTGAATGCTAAACGCCTGGGCGGGGTCTTTTCCCTGACGATAAACAGATGTCGCAATTTGCCAATCCATATTAGCAGGAATTTCCCGGGATAAGGTCACATTTTTTATCTGAGGATCCCGCAAGAAAAGGGTTTTTATGTTTTCCATTTTCGCAACCCCTTTAGGTGTCCAGTCTCTTGGAGCCTGAGCGTAAACCACGTAGTCTTTATTGTAACCAAGGTCGCTGTTGAAAAACAAGTTAATCTGTTTCGCAATTATTATTGCGCTTATAAAAACTATCATTGCAGTAACGAATTGAAAGCCAATTAGTAATTTCCTGAAAAATACAGTGTCTTCTATCGTTTTTAGCGTGCCTTTAAATGAATCTAATGAACTTAATCCAGACAAAAGTAACGCAGGATAAAGGCCTGCGCCAATTCCTATAATCAGCGTTGCCAGGAATGGTATTAATCCAAAATATAGAGGAAATGAAAAAAGGCCCGTAATTTTTGTTTTTAGCAGATGGCCAAAAAAAGGAGCCACCAGAGGATATAGGAGTAACGAAACGAGCATAGCAATAGCAGACATGATAATAGCTTCTGTCAAAAATTGAGTTACGAGTTGGGTTTTTGTGCTTCCCAGCACTTTACGTACACCAATTTCCATCATTCGCCCGGAAGACCTTCCGATATAGATGTTAATAAAATTGATGATGGCCATACACATCAGGAAAACGGCGATCCAGGATAAAGTTTTCATCATTTTATTTACTAAACCGTTATTGGCTTGCAAATGATAAATCTTCAAAGGCATCAGGTAAGGCGTAAGATTTTCAGAGATTTCTTTCGGAGCGTTTTTTGTAATCATATCTTTTATGATTGATGTAACGACATCTGGATTGGCTTTTCTGTTTAGTAGAAGATGAACAACAACAGTCCTGTTGTTCCAGCCGTCGATATCTCTATTAAAATATTTTGATGCATATTGATTGAGAAAAAAATTGACCTCACTATATCCATCGGCAGTGGTTATTGAATTTTCGGTATAAGGAGCGAGAACGCCGGTGATCATGAAGTCTTTTTTCTTTCCTGAAAAATCTTCGAATGATAAAGTTTTGCCGACAACATTTTGATAGCCGAAATATTTCTTTGCTGCGCGGGCCGTAACCACCACGGTATATGGGTCTCTGAATGCTGTTCTTGCATCCCCATAAGCGAGTTTAAAACCATACATGGTTAGCATCGTGCTGTCACCAATTTGGATTTGTTCTCGGGAATAAATACTCTGATTGGAGACTACAGTAGACGCTGGACTGGAATTATAATAATTAACAATTAAGTCGGGGTAATTCAGTTTCAACGCCCTCGATAGCTGAGCCACTGATCCAAATTCCAAACCCATATTTGGGCTTTTCCATTTACTTAATATGATATATTGTTGATCAGCATCTTTTAGTTCTGCATTGACACGGTGTTCTCCCCAAATATAAGCGCCGATTAACGCCGTAAAGACAATTCCGATGGACAATCCGATGATGTTAATGATCGAAAATCCGCGATATTTCCATAGATTTCTCCACGCTATTTTAATGTAAGTTTTAATCATCTGTCAGCTGTTTTAGGTTTGGTTGACAATATTGCGAATAAAGTGATAATTAACGAAATTTTGCGGTTAAATATTTATGTCAATGTGCTTGACTCAGAAATATTTACCTTGACTCAATAAAGGCAAAGTCATTAATCCAACGGGTTTCCATGTTTTCGCAAACATTGGGTATTTTAATGAGCATTAATATTAAAAATCATATCACTCTTGAGATAAAGATCATTGACAAACCAGAATTTTATCCCTTCTCAAACCTTCCCGTTTTTTTACTCAAAACGATTTTATATAATATCAATTCAACATCTCCTCCAATATCACTTGCATCATCTGTAAAACCATGCGAAGGTTGTGCTGTATCGCCTCGCATTAACGGCATTATCCTGTTAATTATCTTTTGCATAACCTTTGTTTTCTCCTCCATATCAAATAACTCTTCAAACTTGCCCCAGGCAATTACACTTTCCCAGTTTAACAGATCGTCAATAGCATCCACCTGAAAACATACTTCTGGGTTTTTACGCATAATGTCAATCTTCATCCCTTTTTTAGAATGGGCATATATTGTACTATCTTCATAAACATAATTTATGGGGACTATATAAGTAATGCCATCTGCGTGGCAACCTATGCGCCCTACAGGAAGACTCATTAAAAGGTCTTCAATTTGTAATCCGTCTAATTCTCCTACCATGGTGTCAAATCTCTTAAATATACATTAGCGCGGCAATGACGATAAACACACGAAATAGTGACTACCATCATTCTTTAAGTACTAAAGCAAGGGCAACTTTACACATCATGAAAAAACTATTGATCGCCACCGATTTTTCAGCCAATGCAAAGCACGCCGCTGAATATGGTTACCTGCTTGCCAAGCAACTAAAAGCCGGTATATTCCTTTGTAACACCATTACCATACCGGCAGAAGTGCCAATGGCCGGCATTGCTCTTTGGCCGCAGGGCGAGAGTGATGTTTTGCTGGATGATTCTACCAAAGAATTAAAACGTTTAAAAGCGCACCTGGAACAAACTGACCATACCGATGCTTTCAGGCCGCCGGTAGATTATTTAAACGAAACAGGAACCGTTAGGGGGATGGTTAACGATGCAACTTTTAACCAAAAGGTTGACCTCATTATAGCAGGAACACATGATACCGACAGGCTGAGCACACTTTTATTAGGAAACCATATCCATGACCTGATCGAAACCTGTATAAAGCCTTTATTGATCATACCCAATACGGCTAAGTTTATACCAATTAAAAAAATAGCTTTTGCCACAGATTTTGAAAATCCTGATGACGACCTGGGACAAATTTATGAACTTATAAACTTTGCCCGGCCATTGGATGCAGAGATATTGCTTACGCATGTTTATAAAGAAAACGATCATACCCAAAAATTCGAAAAGAACATGAAGGATTTTTTGATAGATATATCTAATAAGGCTAACTATCCGCAAATTTATTACCGAATGATCCCGCATGATAAAACAGATTCGGGGTTGGATTGGCTCTGCGAACACGGCCAGGTCGATATACTGGCGATGGTGCATAGGCCGCATGATTTTTTAGATAGCATTTTAAAGGGCAGCCACACTAAAAAGATGGCTAACCATATTACTATACCCCTACTGGTCTTTCCTGGAAAATAACTGACCAATTATGTCGATATTTAAAGTATGTTAAGGCATCTCGGCACCAAACGCACTTATGCGCATAATGTTAAACTGGCCTCGCTACTTTGTATAACAGCAGGGTTTGTTAATGCCGCGGGTTTTTTGGCATTCTCTGTGTTAACTACCAATGTAACCGGCCATGCGGCTCTATTTGCAGAGCGCCTTGCCATGCAGGACTGGAAAACCGCGAGGGTAGTGGCATTATGGATGTTCCTTTTTTTGGCGGGTGCTTTTGTGTCAAGTTTTATCGTTTCTTTTATCGGGCGCAATCAGCGCTTTTCTTACGTGATGCCGGTGTTTATCGAAATGGCAATATTATTGGGTACCGCGTTATGCGGCTACCGTTATGACCATACTTTGGTTGCCAAAGAGCTATTCGCAGGCGGTTTGCTTTTTGCCATGGGCCTGCAAAATTCGTTGGTTTCTATTGTTTCGGGCTCAGTCGTCAGGACCACTCATTTAACGGGCACCTTCACCGATCTCGGGATTGAGTTGGCCCAGGTACTCCGGGCGAAAGCAGAGGACCACAGAGCTTTAAAAATAAGGATCAAATTGCGTTGCGCTATCATCTTTTTCTTCATGTGCGGCGCTTTAGCCGGTGCTTATTTGTTTCATTACTTTAGTTTTCATTCTTTTTTAATACCCGTTTCCATTTTGGTTTTTGCATTACTGTATGATGTGTTCCGCATACGAATTAAGCGCTATTACAGGCAGCATAACCCGTTTAACTAAATGACCTGAATCATTTTTTGAATGAGTGAGGTCATTTTTTAGCTGGTACATTCCAGGCAAATTTGTAGTATAAAACAAATCAAAAATGGAAACTACAATCAACAACCAAAGTCTTCAGTTAGATCATGCTGTAACTCAAAAAAACGGAATTAATTTATGGAACAAAGTATTGGCAATTGCTGATGCCCAGGCTGCCAACCAAACCGGCTGGTTCCTTTTTTCATTGGTGTTTGGCGGCGTATGTTTTTTACCTATCCCGGCTGTTTTGCTATATTATTATAGTGCCTCTATGATTGTGCTGCCTGTTACATTCGGGTTATTTCTCGGTAGTATAATTGTTGGTATGGGCGGTTCAGGCATCCGCTTTATGCTGGGCTATAGTATTGTTAGCGTACTGATCAATTTAATGATGCTTGCTTATTATATACTATAAATTTATAATTGCAAGCAAAGCCCCGAGTTATGCTAAAGGGGCTTTGCTTATTTATTAAATTATCGTTTGCATCCATGGGCACAAATGCATGCCTTGCCAACACATTTATTTAATTCCCATAGATCGATATTTTTAATGGTTTGATTAGCAATATCCTGCATTTGCATATACTCAGGCACGTTGGCCAGTTTAATATGGTGCCTATACGCAGCTGTTTGGTCTATATGAGCAAAACCTGTTGAACGGGTGGTGATGTATTTAATTCCCAGTTCTGCTAACTTATCTATCACCGGGGCAGATACATCGTCGCTGGTAAATACGATGATGGCTTGCTTACCGGCAGCATAAACAGCCGTCTCTAAACTCAACGAATTAAAAATTAAGGTAATGTCATGTTTTTTCTGGTTGGCTTTTGCCAGAAATTCCTTTTCAAAAGGTTTTACACTATAAGCTACTACTTTCATTGTGCAATAGTAGCGCTATAACGATTTATGCACCATGAGCATGGTCAAACAGAAAAATGATGTTGGTCAGTTTTTCATTTTGGTTAACCGGGCAAGATCGAGGATAGTAATGGTGCTTCCTTTCTTTTCTATCAAACCTTCTTCTTTAAAGTCTGATAGTGTACGGCTTACCGTTTCGGTAGCCATTGCAGCCATTGCGGCCAGATCTTCACGCGATATTTTAAAGTCGTCATCAATACTTCCCGATTGTCGGTGCAGACGCAACAAAGCCTCCGCCATTTTTTTGCGTACAGAATGGTAAGCCATTTGTAATAGCTGCTCTTCTTTTTCGCGGATGTCATTAGCCAATAATTTGATGAACTCCCGGCCAACTTCGGGGTACAGGTTCAGCAATTGTTCCAATTGTTCTTTAGGGATCAGGCAAAGCACACAATCTTCTAAAGCAGTAGCAGTATCCGCATATTCCTCGTTTGATAACATGGCATTGATGCCTAAATAATCGTCAGCTGCATAAAGGCCGGTCATCAATTCACGGCCATCTTCTGCCAGTTTTATGGTTTTTACTTTTCCGCTTAACACCAGGTATAAGCCGTTGCCTTTATCACCTTCATAATAAATAACCTGGCTCTTTTTAAATGGTCGTGCTTTACGCTCTGCAATGATTTTATGCAAGGCGGCCAGGCCGTCCCTTTTTGCAACCAACGAATCTAAACGATCAAGCGATTTACTGTAAAAAGCCTGCTGACCGACTTTTTTTTTAAGGCGGCTTTCAATAGCGGCTAACAGCTCCATATCATCAAAAGGCTTGGTCAGGTAGTCATCAGCACCCATTTCCATGCCTTTGCGACGGTCAAAATGTTCGGCTTTCGCGGTTAAAAATATAAATGGGACGGCAATTGTTTCAGGCCGTTTAGACAGCAAATACAGCACCCCATAGCCGTCCATTTCAGGCATCATGATGTCGCATAGAATAATATCAGGAACGTCTTTAAAAGCCAGTTCAACCCCTTCTTTGCCATTACTGGCAGAAGTAACCACGTAGCCCGCAAGTTCAAGTATCTCAATTATATTTTCGCGGATATCATCATTGTCTTCAATGATCAGGACTTTTTTATTCATGACATGGGGAAAGTTATGGTAAACAGTGTGCCCTGGTCAACGTCGCTTTTAAAATCAATTTTGCCGTTCATCAGGTTGGTATAACGGGCAACAATGTTTAGGCCCAGACCGGTTCCTGGGATAGTGCCTGTATTATGCGCCCGGAAAAAAGCTTCGAACAAATGTTTCTGATCTGCTTCGGGAATGCCGATGCCATTATCACTGACGGTTATGATACAATCCCGTTCATTGATCTCGGTAGTGAAACCGATAAACGTATTCTCGCCTGAATATTTGATTGCGTTATTAATTAAATTAACAATACAGTTCCGCAGCAGGTTTTGATCCAGCCTTACCATACTTTTAACCCCGGTATGCTGATAAATGATATTTTGATTTTGTTTTGCCAGTACCTGCATTTCTTCAGTGATCACTTCGGCAAACTGTACCAGGTCAAAATCATTATAGGTTGGTTCCTGCATGCCTGATTCCAGTTTTTCTAAAGAAAGGAAATCATTGAGTATGGAAGTTAAGTTGCCTACCGCGTTTTTGATCTTACCTACGTGCTTAACAATATTAGGGCTATTAAATGGCTCGGCATATTTTTCAATTAAGGATACCGATAACTGTACCGAGGTTAAAGGGGTACGAAACTCGTGCGAAGCAATAGACACAAAACGGCTTTTTAATAAACCCAGCTCTTTTTCTTTTTCAAGCGACAGACTTACTTCTTCTTTGGCCTTTTGAAGCGCCTCAACCGTAGCTTTTAAGGATTGCGTTCTTTCCTCTACCAATTCCTCAAGATGCGCGGCATATTCTTTTAATTGATTTTCTGCTTCTTTTTCGCGGCTCAGATCATGTATAAAGCCTGTATATATTTTACGCCCGGAATACTGTACTTCACTAATGCCAAGCCGAAACGGAAATACAGTACCATCCTTTTTTAAACCTACAACTTCGCGGCCTACACCTATGATATGAGCATGCCCGGTACGCTGATAGCGTGCCAAATATTCATCATGTTGTGCCTTATCGGGCGGGGGCATTAATATTGAAACATTTTTACCTACAACTTCTTCCGGTACGTATTCAAAAAGTTTACAGGCCGATGGATTGATCGATTCTATTTTACCACGCTCATCAATGGTAATAATACCGTCTATAGCATTCTGAATAATAGCAATTAGCAGTGCCGCATTTTCCATAGGTCAAATATCAACCATTTAAAACGGTAATAAGTGACGTGGTTCAATCGAAAAAGTGATGGTCGTCACTTTTTGATTAAAACGGTTGATGGCCATCATTATAAACTCTGACAGGCATCACGTAAATCAAGCCGGATTAACTGGAGGTTTACTTTTATGAAAACCATATTAGTATTAACCGATTTTTCTATCAATGCAGACTACATGGCGCAGTATGCGTTAGCGTTAGCGCAAAAGATTGAGGCCAAATTATTAGTGTGCAATATTTATGAAGCACCAAATGACCAGGATAGAGCAGAACATAACGACAGGCCTTTTGCAACGGATGAAGAGGACAGCATGCGTGATCTTGGCGCGGTAGTCGCACATTTAAAAACCCGTTTAGATATGCAAAAGGACAGCATAAGCTACCGGCCCGAAATTGAGCAGTGCAGCGTGGAAGGCCCGATTGGCGGGCAACTTTCGGATATGCTTTTAAAACATAACGTGATATTTGCAATGGTAAGCGCGCATTGCAGGGATAACTATGTCGACTTTTTAAGGATTGACAACACTTGGGCTATTATTGATAATGCCAATTTTCCGGTGCTGGTTATTCCATACCAGGTCAGGTTTAAGCCCTATCATGAAATTGGATTTGCTAATTCAATTTTAGAGATCAGTGAAGAGCATGGCATCAGGCAATTTTTTGAAGAGTTACCATTCGATACTACCTATCATTATTTAAAACAGCCGGTTAAATCTGTTGATATCGATCTGTTGGTAATCGTCCACCACAAGCGAAACTTTTTTCAAAGACTGTTTAATGGAAGCATGACGCATAAACTCGCAACCCGCTCCAATACACCGCTGCTTGTTTTCCCCGGCGTCTATAACAAGGAAACGAAAAGCTTAGTACAACTTAACTCCTTTTAAATTAAAGTTTTATATGATGAGCGTCATTTATCGCGATGATGTTCATCATCCTTCTAACCTGTAGGCCAGGCTACTTTTGACCTATATCATTTTAACCGCTACTTAATTAAATAAACATGAAAGCATTAGTATACTACGGACCCGGCAAGAAATCATGGGAGAAACACCTTAAACCTGTTATCAGGGAAGCGACAGACGCTGTTGTCAAAATATTAAAAACAACTATCTGCGGTACGGACCTTCATATTATGAAAGGTGACATGCCAGAGGTTGAATCCGGCAGGATCTTAGGTCACGAGGGTGTTGGGATTATTGAAGAAGTGGGGAGTTCGGTCAGCAATTTTAGAAAAGGCGACCATGTGATCATATCCTGCGTTACATCCTGCGGCAAATGCGCCTATTGCAAAAAAGGCATGTATTCGCATTGCGAAAATGGTGGCTGGATATTAGGCTATAAGATCGATGGCTGCCAGGCCGAGTATGTACGGATACCTTATGCCGATAATAGTTTGTATCCCATACCTGCCGGTTCGGACGAAGAGGCCTTGGTAATGTTAAGTGATATTTTGCCTACAGGGTTTGAATGCGGCGTTTTAAACGGGCAGGTTAAACCGGGTGACACCATCGCAATTGTAGGCGCAGGCCCGGTGGGTATGGCAGCCTTATTAACCGCACAGTTTTACACCCCTGCCGAGATTATCGTGATTGACCAGGATGACAATCGCCTTGCGGTTGCCAAAACTTTTGGTGCCACACATACCATTAACAGCGCTGCAGAAAACGCATTGCTAAAGGTAATGGAGCTTACCGATGGCAAAGGGGTTGATACTGCTATAGAAGCCGTGGGCGTACCTGACACATTTGAATTATGTGAAGAAATTATAACGGCAGGCGGCCACATTGCCAACATTGGCGTGCACGGTAAAAGTGTTACCCTGCATTTGGAAGCTTTGTGGGATAGGAACATTTCTATTACCACACGCCTGGTTGATACGGTTACAACGCCCATGCTATTAAAGACAGTACAATCGAAAAAAATAGAGCCTAAGAAGTTAATAACTCACCGTTTTAAGCTTGACCAAATGCTGGAGGCTTATGACACATTTGGCAACGCCGCCAAAGAGAAAGCATTAAAAGTACTGATAGAAAATTAATCACTTAAACACTACTCAAAATGAAAAATATAATTAAACAAACAACCTTAATGATCGCGATGTGCGTCATCGGGCTTACCGGTACATTACATGCACAATCTGTCTACAAACTTACAGATTCTAAGGATATTAATATGAAACTGTCGGGTACATCAACGCTCCATAACTGGACGATGAACGCACAAACGTTTATTGGCGAAGCACAGTTTGCCGTAAAAGAACACCAGATCAGTACACTTAAGGCATTGACATTTTCAATGGCTGTAACAGATCTAAAAAGTGGCGAAAGCGGTTTGGATAAAAATGCCTACAAAGCATTAAAATCAAACGACTTTAAAAGCATCAGCTATAAACTAACGTCGGCTACGGTATTGCCGGGAAAAGGAAACAAGTTCGAGATCAAAACAGAGGGCAATTTAACTATTGCCGGTGTTACCAAAGAAGTGATCATATACGTTTACGCAACACTAAACGCAAACGACACTATCACCTGTACCGGGTCTGAAAAATTAAACATGACCGACTACCAGGTTAAACCACCCAAATTTATGCTGGGAGCAATGAAAACCGGCGATGCCATTAACCTTGATTTTACCCTGGTTTACAGAAAGCAAGCCGGTATTTAAATATTCTTAATCATAACAATCATGAAAACAAAGATCATCATACTGCTTTGCCTTATTAGCGGCGTGGCAAAAGCGCAACAAGGTCAAATGCAATTCTTTCGGCCTAATGACCAACGCGGACTTAATATATTTGAAACATCTAAAAAAGACACCGTTCCCTTTACCGGTTTAAAAGTAAAAGTAGGTGGAAACTTTGAACTGAGTTTTCAGACTTTAAGAGATCAGAACACGGCGATACCACAAACAAAAACCGGGTTTACAGGCAATGTAAACAGCTTGATCCCGTTGATTGATGGCTTTAACCTGCCTATGGCCAACTTAAATGTTGACGTGCAGTTGGCAGATGGTATCCGCTTAAACCTTACATCATACCTGGCCACCAGGCATCATGAGGATACCTGGGTAAAAGGCGGATATATCCAATTCGATAAACTACCGTTCCTGCACAGTGATCTGGTTGACCAATTGATGAAAAGTTTTACCATCAGGATTGGTCAGAATGATGTGGATTACGGCGATCAGCATTTTAGGAGATCTGACGGTGGCAATACGATTTATAACCCTTTCATAGAAAATTATATCATGGATGAATTCTCTACCGAAACAGGTGCAGAAATTTACTACCACCACCCATCAGGTTTCTTTATGATGGGCGGAATAACCAATGGCGAGTTAAATGAAACCGTTGTTGCGCCAACCAAAATTGATTCTGCGACTAAGACGGTAAATAAATATCCGCCAGCTTATCATGGAAAAATAGGCTTTGACAAACAGATCGATGAAGATACCAGGATAAGGTTATCCGGCTCATTCTACACCGTTAGCAGCGCTAATAGCAGCACCTTGTTTGGTGGCGACCGGACAGGATCACATTACTATTATATCATGTCTAATCAAAATGTAGCCAACGGCACAACGCTTAATAACGCGGTTGATTACAATGCGTTTTCAGGCCGATTTAACCCCGGCTTTAGTGAAGAGGTACATACCTATATGGCTAACTTGTTTTTAAAACATAAGGGGTTGGAATTCTTTGGCACCTATGAAAATGCGCATGGCAGGTCTATTACCGAAACCAGCAATCGCGGATCTAAACAGTATGTGGTTGACCTGATCTACAGGTTCCCCGAAAACAAAGAGAATTTCTGGGTAGGTGGCAGATACAATTCAGTAACCGCAACCATCGTAGGCAATCCTACCGACGTGACTATTAACCGCGCAGTGGGTTCAGCCGGCTGGTTCATGACTAAAAACATCATGATGAAGGCCGAATATGTGAACCAGGTTTACAAGGGTTATGCTAACACCAATATACTTAACGGTGGCAAATTTAACGGTGTCATGTTGGAAGCCGCTATTGCATTCTAAATTATTATGAATCTCCTGAGCATATTCAGGGGATTTTTTAATCAATCCAAAAAATGAAAAAGATCTTGATTTCAGGTTTCATCACCGGCTGTATCCTGTTCGTTTTAAGCTATGGCAGCCTGTTTTTGGCAGTGAGATTTTTTCCTGTATTGTTTACAGAGTATAACAATCCGCTCTTTAATTCAGACGATAACAGGGATATGCTTTTCTACCTGCACGCATTCATATTCAGCTTTGCGCTGTCATGGTTTTGGGATCGGTTTAAGAGTTTATTCAGAGGCAGATTTATCCTGAGAGGATTGGAATTCGGCTTGGTGTATGCGCTAATCGCATTATTACCTGTGATGTGGATCTCGTTCAGTGCGCTGGATGTCACTATTGCAATGGTATTGAGCTGGTTCGGCTACGGATTGATGCAGGCGATTGTCGCCGGGATCATACTGGCAAAAATTAATCCCTGATCCAAAAAACCATGTGGTACAAACCTATCTTATGGATCTGTTTATTGTTGCTTTGGCCGCTCGAAAGGGCCAGATGGGTGATAGCGGAAAACAGTAGCTTAAGCGTTAACGGCAGCACAAACATCAACAAGTTTTCTTGCGAGATACCCGCCTATGACCAGATCGATACACTAACTCTGCTAAAAGTTGACAAGCAGATAGCATTAACCGGGAATATTGGACTAAAAGTACAAAGCTTTGATTGCCATAACTCCATGATGACGCGCGATCTAAGGAAAACGCTGAAAGAGAAACAATATCCGCGACTTTATATCCGGTTCTTATCGTTAAGTGAATTTCCGGAACTAACGGCAGATCCAAAACAGATAACCGGTTGGGTTAATATAGAACTGGCAGGTGCCAGTAAACGATTTGAAATCAATTACCAGGTTTCTACAGATGATCAAAAAGTAATTCACTTATTGGGATCAAGAAATATCAATTTTTCTGATTTTAATTTAATACCGCCAAGAAAATTAGGCGGCATGATAAAAACCAACGACCAATTAACCGTTGCGTTTCACCTTAAAATGAAAGCTATATGAAAACTTTATTCAGACTACTGGTTTTTGCTATTACACTTTTGCCTGTTCAATTAAATGCGCAAAATTTCATTGGCGCGACTATTAAACAGAATCGAGCCAAATTACACTACCCGCTTTCGGTCGAGCGATTTTATAAGCAAGAAGGGTATAGATTCATGTGGGTTTTAAAGGATACCCTAAAAACACCTGCCTGGGATGCCATGCTTTTATTGGATTGCATTTTACAATACGGTTTAAATCCTGTGGATTATCATCCGCAAGAACTTACCTATGAATTGTTACATAAGGTGCAGGAAATTAAGGCGAGCAGTAGTGATAAAGCTTACTTCGATGTTATATTGACAGATGCCATAATTACCCTGATAAACAATTTGCATTATGGAAAATTTAATCCCGATTTTTCGTTAAATAAAGTTGATGCTGAGGATATCACCCAGTTTAAAGGCGACAAAATATTATTAGATGCATTGGAAATAAACAATCTGATGAATGCTGTATTAAGGACACAGCCCCAATCTGAGGCTTACATCAATTTACAGCGCCATATGACATTACTGACTACCAAATATTCAGGCATCAACTATGTGAAACCGGAAAGTGATATTAATAAAATAGCGGTTAATATGGAGTGGTTAAGGTGGATAAATACGACCGGGAAAACAATACCCCTGACCTGTATTGTAAGCGAAGGGATTATTATACATTTTAGGCACATAAGATAATGATTTGGGTGTCCGACCGGGCCTGGTAGTCGTGATGTGACAGCGCATCGGTATGCTCCTGAACAAGCGTCTAAACTGGGTTTATGTTCATGCCGTAACCCCATCAAATGATCTAATTATAAATTTCACTTAATCACACAATTATAGTGTATCGTTAGTTATTTCTTTGGATTTTATATGTTCCTTAAAATGAAAAATAAAAGGCCCGCTAAACGAATTGTGGCAAAAGATGAAAATTTCTCTTCAAAGCATAATGAAGAAGATAAGCTATTGACGCTGATCGCTCAAATAATTGTAAACGATATTATGAGTGAAGAAGATAACGATTTATCTAATGATTGTGACATAGAGAAATGATCGTGTTCTAATATAACCCCAATTTAACCCATATGGGATTTAGAACATTAATTTTTCAATCATCTTGCTGATTACCAGTATATTGCTGTTTGTTGATGAAAACGGGAATTTTAATAGAAACTACCTTAAAAACAAACAAATCGCTAACAGTCAGATTGTTAGCGATTTGTTTTGATGCTTCGTAGCCCATAGGGGAATCGAACCCCTTTTTGCAAATGGTTCGAATTCCGCACAGTTAGGGATCAAGAAAACTACCCTAGCGCAATCAGAACCTTGATTTCATCCAAAAGATGGTTCGAAAAATGCCCAGTCTGGGGAGCAGGGTTGCCAGGCAGGAAGCGCCCGTGTAAACATAGTCAAAGGCATGGTTCAGCGCGGTATTGTAATTAACGACCGGTTTGACTGCGCTGAGCTTTTCCGGCGGCGCATCCAGGTAGTGGTTTAGGAATAAGGGTAAAGCGAGGCCATTAACAGCGGCAGCCAGCATAGCCGCGAACAGGCCCATGATGATGACCATTAAAGCCGCCAGTGCATAAAGGCTATCATCCGCCAGTCTTTTATATTTTGGATTTGAATAGCGGTAAAGACAACAAGCCCGTAAAAAGAATTTCTTTTTGCGTAACAACGCGAGAACTGTTGAACTTAGAAATTTCCAGTCCTATAATACAACTACGTTAACAGAGAGTTGTCTAATATTCCTGTGCTATTTAACCTGTATTATGTGTATATTCGTTTATATAAATGATAGTTCCTTATAGAACATTAGCCGATGCTGAATTAATTACTTCATTAAAACAAGGTGACCATGGCGCATTTACGGAAATTTATGATCGTAATTGGGGTATGCTCTACATACACGCTCTGAAATTGCTCCATAATGAGGAAGAATCAAAAGATATTTTGCAGGAAATTTTTATCGGCTTGTGGACCAGGTCTGATACGCTTGACATTAAATCAAGCATTTCCAACTATCTCTTTTCTGCGGTAAGAAACAAGGTATTAAATATCATCAGGGATAAAAAAACACGGACGACCTATACCGACCTTTTCGCATTGTACCTGGATGATCATTGTAACGCTACGGTCGATAACATTGATGAACGTGAACTTGCCGAGGCCATCGAAGTGACGATTCAACTGCTGCCTGATAAGATGAAGGAGGTTTTTGAACTGAGCCGCAAAAGTTATCTGAGCAACCAGGAAATTGCTGATAAATTAAATATCTCCGATAAAACGGTAAAGAAACAGGTCAATAATGCGCTTAAAATACTTCGCCATGCCCATAACAGGCCAGCTGGTATGATTTCTGCAATCATTATGCTATCTATTCTTAGGAATCATTAATTATACTGCTCCTGAACCGAAAATTTTCGTACGGATTTTCCTTTTTAATGAAATGCGGTATTTTATTTATACCTAAATCGCCGTAATCCATAAATATTTCACATTTATCTACGCCTTAAGCGTCTAAGCCGTGCCTTATCAATGAAACACAATGTGTTTTATTGATAAAATGAATAAAGGAACAGAATTAATTAACAAATATATCAGCGGCAATTGTACCGAAGAAGAAAAGCGGCTTGTAGAAAGATTCTATCTGGAGCAGTTCAAACAACTTCCGCTCCCCGATGGAATTCATGTTGATGAAAACATCAAAGTGTCCGCCTGGTCAAATATTAATGCCCACATGCCACCCCGTCAGAAAATAAAGCGAATCAATTACCTGTTACGATACGCTGTTGCCGCATCATTGATCCTGGCCACCTGCACCTGGCTGTATATTGCTGAAAAGCGCAAACTGACCGCGCAAAATAACGAGCTTGTTCGCCAAAAAAACAAGATCACTCCGGGACGCAATACAGCGATCCTCACTTTAGCTAACGGGACATCGGTCAACCTGGGTAAGGGCGCCAGCGGAAACGTTGCACAGCAACAGGGAGTAACGGTGTTAAAAAATAATGGACAGTTAACCTACCAGGTGTCCCCGCAAGATCTTAAAAATACCGCCGCCGCGGTACAGTACAACACCATTGAAACACCCCTTGGCGGGCAGTACCGGCTCGTGCTCGCGGACGGAACGAAGGTTTGGCTGAATGCTTCCTCCTCACTAAAATACCCCACCTCATTTACCAACTTGAAAGAGCGGTTGGTCGTCCTGACCGGAGAAGGCTATTTCGAGGTAAAGCATGACCGCAGCAAAGCATTCCGGGTCCGGTCATCAGGCCAGGTAACCGAGGATATCGGTACGTCTTTTAATATCAGCAGTTACGCGGATGACCCAGAGACCAAGACCACCTTGATAACCGGTGTTGTAAAAATATTCCCGATAATTAACAAGATTATTGATGAACGTCAGACCGGTACGCTGGTGGTCGCTGATCAGCTGGCCAGAGTAAAAGCAAACGGCAGTATAACTGTCCAACAGGTGGATACCGAAGAATCGATCGCCTGGAAAAACAACGAATTTATGTTTAACGATGAACCGTTAGAAAGTATTATGAAAAAAGTGTCCAGGTGGTACAATGTATCGGTTCAATACCAGGACGGGAATATTCGAGAAAGTAAATTTGGAGGAACGATCTCTCGTTTTGAAAATATTGCGGATGTACTCCACATGCTGGAATTAACCGGTAAGGTTCATTTTAAAATTCAGGAAAGGAGGATCATCGTCAGCAAATAAAATGCGCGGTAGTTCAGATCAAAAAAGGTCAAAAGTGCTGAAACACCTCTGACCCATGATTTGGAATTATGTCAATAAAACTCTTACACCCTACTAACTTAAAGCCAAACAAATGTATAGAAATTTTACCACTAAATCTGGTATGCTATTGCGGCATGTCCATAAATTCCTGCTGATCATGCGGATAACCATTGTTATATTAATCGCTACAATGCTGCAGGTGAGCGCTGCCGGCTTCGCCCAAAATGTAACATTTCATTCCGGAAAGGCAACCCTTAAGCAACTGTTTAAAGAAATTAAAAAACAAACAGGATATAATGTACTGTACAATTCGGATGAACTGAACAATACACACTTTATTGTTGCGGACTATAAAGACACGCCGCTAAGCGAAGTGCTGTCTAAAAGCCTTTCAGGACAAAACCTTACCTATACGATAGACAAGAAGACCATTGTTATCCGGCAGGAAATCAGGGTTAACGCGGTGCCCGTCGTTCTTATCAATGTCCATGGCAAAGTTGAGGATGAAAATGGGAAGGGGCTTGCGGGCGTAACGGTCAAACTGAAAGACGGTTCCAAAGCAACCGTAACAGATGCCGACGGCTATTATGTTTTAACGCAGATTGATGAAAAAGCGATTCTCCTGATAACTTACGTAGGCTACAGCCCAAAAGAGCTTAAGGTAAAAACCGATATGGGTACGATCCGGATGACCGTAGCAAGCAGCAAACTGGATGAAGTGGTGGTAACCGTAAATAATGGTTACGAACGTCTGCCCAAGGAACGTTCCGCAGGATCATTCAGCGTGATCACTAAGGAAACCCTGGAAAAAAGAAGCAATTTCAGTGTGAAGGATTACCTGGACGGGCAATTACCGGGACTATTAAGCAGTTCGCAGCAATTTGTGGTTCGGGGTAAAAGTACCTTGAACGCAGATGCTTCTCCTTTAATTGTGCTGGATGGTTTTATTGTCAACTATGGGCTGGACGCGATCAGTCCCAATGATATAGAGTCGATCACTTTATTAAAAGATGCCTCCGCGGCTTCCATATGGGGCGTCCGTGCAGCCAACGGGGTGATCGTGATCCAGAGCAAAAGGAACTCCGCATTGAGCAAGCCGCTGGAGATCAGTTTCAATACTTCTGTGTCTGTCACCCAAAAACAAGACCTTTCCAAGCTGCCTTTAGCCAATTCAGCCTCTTTTTTAGAATATGAAAAATATAAGGCAGACAATAAGCTGGTCTATACCGGAGCGGCACCATTCAGGACCGCCTTATCGCAGGGGCTTGACGCATACATCAATCATCCCGCCGATGCGGCCGCTATTGTAGCGGGTTTAAAAGGAAATAATGTTCTTGACGAGTTCAGCGACCTGTTCATGCAGCGCGCGGTCAGGCAACAATATAATTTTTCAATCGCCGGCAAGGGGCCAAAAAGCTATAGCCGTGCCTCTTTTACTTATGATGATGTGCAATCCGGTTTTAAAAATACCGGCAACACCCGTTTTTTAGCAGATGTCTATCAGAAAACTGACCTTACCTCTAAATTAACGGTAGAACTGGGTTTGAATTTGCTGATGACCACGGCAAAAGCGGACGGCATGTCACTAACGGATCTGAACTCCATAGCGCCGTACCAAAAAATCCTGGATAATAACGGCAATTACATCCCCCAGCCTATGAGTATTTATCAGGCCGATAAGGACGCCTGGGTAAAAAAAGGATATTTGAATTGGGATTACAACCTCAAACAGGAGGCGGATAATAAAAACAGTGTTTATACCAACCAGTATGTAACCGCTATGGCCGGGATAAACTATAAGATCCTTAAAGGCTTCTCCTTTAATTCAGCTTACAAATTCGAGTCTAACCGGGGAGACAATGCGGTTGTGTATAATGACCAGACCTATTATAACAGGAGTACGATCAACTATGCCACATACGCGAATACCGCCGGTGTTTTAACTTATGGCATTCCTAAAGGTGCAATTATATCCAATTCAAATGCGAAAGGACAAACGCACATTTTTAGAAATCAGCTGACCTACAATGGTAATGTAATCAATTCCGATCATCAGGTCACGGCGATTGCCGGGATGGAGATCCAGCAAGTGGGCTCTTCAAGCAACAATAATACCAATTACGGTTTTGATACACAAACCCTTGCTTTCAGCCCTACGGCATACAATACCAGTTATACAACAATACAAGGCTATACCAGCACCTTACAGCAACAAAACAGTGTGGGTTTAGTGAAAAACAGGTACATATCCTACTATGCGAACGCCGGTTATACTTACCTGGATAAATATTCCATCAATGGCTCGGCAAGGCAGGACCAAACCAATCTATTCGGCGCGAGCTCGAAATATCGGAATGTCTGGTTATGGTCGACCGGCGTAGCGTGGCAGGCGCATAAAGAGTCGTTTTTGATGGATGGCCCTTTCAGTAGCCTGATCGTTCGGGCGAGTATCGGGGTTAACGGGAATGTGGACCGTTCTACCAGTCCGTTCTTAATTGCAAATATTGCTTCCGCCGACCGCGATACCGGCCTTCCCTTTGCCTATGTGACCAGTCCCGAAAACCCGGCGCTGCGCTGGGAAAAAACGACAGTAAGCAATATCGGGGTTGACTTTGCTACCTTAAAGGGCCGGCTGAACGGATCGGTTGAATATTATAACAAGAAAAGTACCGACCTGCTGGGTAATTCTACTGTAAATGACACTTATGGTTTCAGCAGCGCCTATATCAATTATGCCAGCATGAACAATAAAGGGGTTGATGTACACCTCACTGCGCTGCTGCTTAAGGGTGACTTTAACCTGGCCACCACGATCAATTACAGTTACAATAAAAACACAGTGACCAATGTTCAATTCCCCCAAAGTACGGCCGGCTCCTTCATCATCGGCGCGCCGCAAAAGGGACTTCCGCTGAATTACCTTTACAGTTATAAATGGGCCGGATTGTCAGCCACCGGCGCACCGCAGATCTATGATGCCAGCGGTAAGATCGTTCCCTATACGACAGAAATGACGGATCCCAAGGGGCTGGTTTACCAGGGTTCGACAACACCGGCACATTACGGCGGCGTTTTTACGACGGTCGGGTACAAAGACCTGTCGCTAACCGCTGGTTTTGTTTACAATGCCGGGTATAAATTCCGCGTCCCGGTGATATCTTACGCTCAGATTTACAACACAACCGCGACCGGTGCTTTAAGCAGCGACTGGGACAAAAGATGGAAAAATCCGGGTGACGAAAACCGGACAACTATTCCGGCCATGCCCAGCTCATCGCTTTCGCTGACCAACTACGATGCCTATTCTACCTATGCAAGTGTGAACGTGCAAAATGCGGCGAACATCAGGTTCCAGGAGCTGATCCTGAATTATAAATTGCCGGCCGGCTTGTTTAAAACATCGCGGTCGGTCATCAACGTAGGCTTACAGGCCCGTAATTTAGCCGTTTATACTTTTAATAAAGGCCATTTGGATCCTAATTACCTCTCCTATAACGGATCCCCAAATTTAAGGCCCGCCCCGGAATTCACCCTGATGTTCAAAGCAAACTTTTAAATAAAAGATCATGAAAAAATTTATATACGCCATTTTAAGTTTGACCTTACTGACCGGTGTTTTTTCCTGTAAAAAATACCTGGAACTTGTTCCGGCAGGACAACTATTGCTGACCAAATCGTCAGATTACCGGTTACTGCTGGATCAGATCACCAAGACCGGAAAATCAAATGGGTTTTATGCTACCTATAGTACGGATGCCATGGTTGATGATGACATGGTCATGAATTCCTATTCAGTCACCACTTATGCGCCCGCGATGTTGAACGCTTTTCAGTTCGCACCACAGCTGTACATGGAGGCCGAGTCCGATGTGGACTGGGAGGCGATGTACAACCAAATTTATGTGGCCAATCTGGTTATTGCCAATGTCATGACCGCAACGGGCGCGGAGACAGAAAAACGCCAGCTTATTGCTGAAGCGCGCGTCCACCGGGCATATGCGTATCTCATCCTGGTCAGTTTATACGCTAAACAATACGATCCGGCGACAGCGGCCAGTGATCCGGGCGTACCTATCCGGATGGAAACTGATTTTGAAGAAAAACTGGTCAGGAAAAGTGTTCAGCAAGTGTATGATTATCTTACTGCCGACCTGAAGCTGGCGATCCCTGATCTTCCGCTTGTTCCGGAACTACCCCATACGAACAGGCCGGTAAAAGCAGCCGCGCTTACCATTTTAGCCCGCGCCAGCCAGTATATGAACCATCAACAGGAAGCGCATGATTACGCGGATGAATCGCTGAAAACCTATAGTACCTTGTCCGATTACAACAAACTGCTGCAGTACGCTTATTTTCTACCCGTGATCTACTGGACCTATCCCGAACATTTTAAAAACTCCGAAGTGTTATTGGAAAAGACGGCCATCAGCAGCAATTTGATGTTCATGTCTCAGCCCCTCCTCAATCTATATGATTTCACCAATGACATGAGGGCGTCCACTACTATTTTGGACGGTAAATTATACGGCATTGATTATGGTTACCTGAGTATCATTTCCGGCAACCCTTATAAGGGGCCATCCGTTGCAGAAAGCTACCTCATCCGTGCGGAAGCCAGTGCCCGGTTAGGCAATGCGGACGCAGCAATGGCTGATGTGAACACGCTCCGCAAAGCCAGGTATAAAACCGGCAGCGTTTACACCCTTACCGCCTCATCTGCGGAACAGGCGCTGCTCCTGGTGAAAGAAGAGCGCAGAAGAGAGCTCGCCTTTTGCGG
>JAQBOP010000136.1 GCA_028287975.1 Mucilaginibacter sp.
TATCCGCCGTTTTACCGCATCATTAATTTAGATAATAAACATAAAAACCCGGATATACTATATAACCAGGCTACTTACCTGGGCAATGAATTGCGTAAGCATTTTGGCGAAGAACGGGTAGTAGGCCCGCAAGTGCCGCTGGTTAGCCGCATCCGTAATTATTACATCCAATCCATTATGCTCAAATTCGAGAAGGATGGTGTGTCTATAAATAAGGTGAAAAGTACTATAAGGGAAATAATTACTCAATTTCAAACAACTAAATTAAGTAAGGGGGGGATAGTACAGCCCGATGTCGACCCGTATTGATCTATTTATCCTGTTCATTCTGGATTGTTTTTATTTCTATCCGGGGATACTTTAAATTGGCGGCAATGCCACATTGGTATTCGCCAAGCAGTGTTTTATAGGTGATATCTACCTTTTTATTATTTTTTTTATACTGATCGGGCAGATTGGTAGGGCTGTAAAGATCATTATCAATTCTCATCATCCATCCGCAGCCATCGGCTGCAGGCAGGCCTTCATCAATAATAGTCGCACTTGTTGTTGTATCACCGTTTTGTTTACACGATAAAACGATAATTATGACAGCAATTACCAACGACACATTTAAGTTTAGTGACTTGCTCATAGGTTTAAAATAAACATAAGTAAACTGTTTATTGGATGAAACGAGTGCCGGATAATTTTCGCTACAGTTGCTGCGGATTATTTTTAATAATTTTAATTAGTTCTTTGTCAGGCACACCCATAATATTTTGTTTCAGGGCGATATATTGCCCGTAATTCAACCTGCTTTTTGTATAACTTTGTTTGTATAATGGCTTATAAGTATATTGATAATTACCGCGAACAGGGAGCAAGAAAAAAGCTGGTAGAAGAATTAAGAAAAAAGGGTATTGAGGACGAAAACGTGCTTAAAGCTATAGGAAAAGTTACGCGCCATTTTTTCTTCGACGAAACTTTCTGGAACCAGGCTTATAAAGACATTGCCTTCCCGATAGGCGAGGGCCAAACCATTTCGCAACCTTACACGGTTGCTTATCAAACCGAACTGTTGCATATAAAAAGAGGCGACAAGGTACTGGAGATAGGTACCGGCTGCGGCTATCAAACCTGCATTTTATTAGAGGTTGGCGCTAAAGTATATACCATTGAAAGGCAGGAAAAATTATACGAACGTACCCGGCTGCTGTTACCCCGCATGGGTTACAAAGCCAAATTCTTTTTAGGCGACGGCTCAAAAGGCATAGCCAGCCACGCACCTTATGATAAGATAATTGTAACCGCCGGTGCACCCACGGTTCCCGAAATATTGCTGAATCAATTAAATATTGGCGGGATCCTGGTTATTCCGGTAGGCGACGAGAACGCACAGAAAATGGTTACCATATTAAAAACCAGCGAGCATGACTACGAAAAACATATGCTGGATACTTTCAGGTTTGTACCGTTGGTGGGCGAGAGAGCGTGGTAACCCCCTAACCCCCTGAAGGGGGAATAATAACGAGTTATAAAAAATATTATGGTTGGTGAATTTGCAAATCAGCTCCCCCTTCAGGGGGTTGGGGGGTTACCTTTTCATCGCTCTATCCATCTCCACCTTAGTATCGCGTTCTTTTAAAGTTTCGCGTTTGTCAAAGGTCTTTTTACCTTGAGCAAGTCCGATCTCTAATTTAGCAAAGCCACGTTCGCTGATAAATAATGCCAGCGGTACTATGGTAAGCCCTTTTTCTTCGCCGCGGGTTTGCAGTTTCTTTAGCTCTTTTTTGTTGAGGAGTAAAACACGGTCGCGTTTGGCTTCGTGGTTATAGAATGATCCGAATGTGTATTCGGCAATATGTAAGTTGCGCACGTAAAGCTGGCTGTCAATAAATGTGCAGAACGCGTCATTTAGGTTAGCCTTTCCGCTACGGATAGATTTGATCTCGGTACCCAGCAGTTTTATCCCCGCTGTGTATTTGTCGAGGATGTGGTATTCAAAATAAGCCTTTTTATTCTTTATGTATATTTTATCGTCGCCCATTGCACTGCAAACTTAAAGAATTTAGTGATTAGTTAATTAGTGATTAGAGATTAGTTGGAATTCATAGGTATAACTAATCTCTGATCAACCAATCTCTAACCTCTATCCTTGTGCCTTAACAACCAGCACCGGTATATTAACCATGTGGCGTACTTTATTTACGGTAGTGCCAAATATCAGATCTTTTAAAGCTTTGTGCCCATGCGACCCCATTACAATAAAATCTATTTTTTGGCTATTCACAATTTCGGCTATTGAAGTGGCAGCCATACCGAAACCAATTTTTGCTTCGGCCTTGTAGCCCAGTTTATGTAACGTGTCTACATACTGGTTCAAATTGTCAACGTCGCTTTGGGTTTCATGATCCATTGCCTGGTCGCCATAGTAACGGGCTCCGGCAGTTTCAACAACATGCATTAAAATATAGTTGGCTTTTTTGCCGCCCTGCATAATAGCATGCCTGATAGAGTTGGTATCGTTTTTAGAAAAATCAATACTCACACCAATGGTATGGTACACTATGGCGTCAAGGTTATCAATTTCGCCGGCAATACCATGAGGGACGTACGTTGGCACATCAGCATGTTTAAATAATAACGGGCGCAAAAACACATAAAGCAACAACAATGCAATGCCTATCACAACGGGTATTACCAATATGTACATCCAAAACGCGGTTGAAGGCGACGCTTTGGCCCAGGAGTTTATTTGCTCATACACCAGCTTGCCATTAAGGCCCACAATTAATAAGGCGCTTGCCCAGGCCAAAATTTTAACTTTTAAGCTGATGGTAAAATTCCCCATTTTTTTTCTGTCGGATGTAAAATGGATCAGCGGAATAACCGCGAAACCTAACTGCAAACTTAACACCACCTGGCTTAAAATAATAAGGTTACCCAAACCGTCTTCGCCCGCATAAATAATGGTAAACATTGCAGGTACAATGGCCAGGATCCGCGTTAGCAAACGGCGCAGCCATGGCTCAATCCGCAAGTTTATGTGGCCTTCCATAATGATTTGCCCTGCAAGTGTGCCCGTAATGGTCGAGCTTTGCCCCGCGGCAATTAAAGCAATGGCGAATAATACCGGCGCTGTCCTGCCAAAAATATGTTCTAATAGTTTATAGGCATCCTGTATCTCGGCTATCTGGAAATAACCATTTTTAAAAAATGCACTGGCCGCCAGTATCAAAATAGCCGCATTTACCAAAAACGCCAGGTTAAGCGCAATTACGGTGTCAAACAGGTTAAACTTTATGGCTGTTTTTATACCTTCTTCTGTGCGGGTAATCTGCCGCGTTTGTACCAATGACGAATGCAGGTAAAGATTATGCGGCATCACTGTGGCCCCAATGATACCAATGGCTATATATAAGGCATTGCCGGTTAAGTTATGCGGTATAAAGCCTAAAGCAACCTCTTTTACGTCAGGGGTCACAATAAACATCTCTATTAAAAAAGACAATCCTACAATAAATATCATGGATATGATGAACGATTCAAGCTTGCGCATCCCTTTGTTCATCAGGAAAAGCATCAGCAGGGTATCTGTTATGGTAAGCGATACGCCCCATATTAATGGCAAGTTAAACAGCAGGTTTAATCCGATAGCCATACCGATGATCTCGGCCAGGTCGCAGGCAATAATGGCTATTTGTGCCAGGATGTACAGGCAAAAGTTAATAAAGCGGGGATAGGTGATCTTTGAAGCCTGCGCCAGGTCAAGCCCACGAACAATGCCCAGCCTTGCACTTAACGATTGCAGCAAAAGGGCTATCAGATTTGATGCGAACAAGACCCAGATCAGTTTATAACCAAAAGCACTTCCGCCGGCTATATCGGTCGCCCAGTTGCCGGGGTCCATATAACCGACACTAACAAGATAGGCCGGGCCAATAAATGCAAGTATCTTTTTCCAGCCGGTTTTGTTTTCGGTAGATACAGACGCATGTACATTCCCTAATGATTCATTGTATTTTTTACTCATATCGCTATTAGTAAATTTTTAGCCACTTCGCGGCTGATGTGCGTAGTTATGTTCTCAACTTGTAGTATCATGGAGTTGTCGTATTCAATAATATCTGTAACTGTTATTTTTTTGCCGATGGTGAGCTGCTGTTTTTCAAGGTATTGTAAAAAGGTAGGTGAGTGGTCACGCACACCTGATATAACGCCACTTTCATTAACATTGAGCGATGCAATTGGTTTAAGCTCATGCTTCTTAAAATTGCCGTCGCGGTCGGGGATAGGGTCGCCATGCGGGTCATGCTTAGGATAGTCCATAAATTTATCCAGCCGGTCAATCAGTTCAACAGACGAGATATGTTCCATTTCTTCGGCCATTTCGTGCACTTCGTCCCATTTGAAATTTAGTTTTTCTACCAGAAAATACTCCCAAAGCCTGTGTTTTCTGATAATGTGCAAAGCAATCTTTTCGCCTGCATTGGTTAAGGTTACGCCCTGGTATTTCTCGTAGTTGATCAACTCTTTATCGGCCAATTTCTTCAGCATATCGGTAACTGATGCCGCTTTGGTGTTTATTGCGGCAGCAATTTGATTGGTGCTGACATTGGTATCATTTAATGAGAGATGGTAAATTGCTTTAAGATAATTTTCTTCGGCTAATGTATTCATTTAAACAAATCTAATAAAAAATTTAGACTTGTCTAAAAATAAATGTTTAAAAAATTATATTTTACATATCTTGATATTGA
>JAQBOP010000152.1 GCA_028287975.1 Mucilaginibacter sp.
TATATCGGGCCTTAATCTGGGTGGGGGCAGCGCGGTAATTATCGGCGATTCGCGTAAAGAAAAAACAGAAGCTTTGATGCGTAAGTTCGGCAGGTTTGTAAAAAACCTTAACGGCGAGTTTATAGCAGGCGAGGATGTAGGCACCAATCTGCGCGATATGGAATATATCCGCATGGAAACAGAGCATGTAGCAGGCTTACCCGAAACCATAGGCGGCAGCGGCGACCCGGCCCCGATAGCGGCCATGGGCGTTTTTATGGGTATAAGGGCATCGGTAAAAGAGGTTTTTGGTACAGATAGCCTGACCGGTAAATCGGTAATTGTGCAGGGCATCGGCCACGTAGGCGAGAACCTGGTTAAGTTGCTGCGCGATGAAAATGTAAAAGTTTATATCAGCGATATCAATGAGGACAGAACCCGCCAGGTATCAAAAAAATATGGGGCAGAAGCAATAGAAAATAACACCATTTTTGATATCGACGCGGATATTTATTCGCCTTGCGCTTTAGGCGGTACCATTAATACGCAAACTATTAATAAACTAAAATGCGGCATCATAGCAGGGTCTGCAAATAACCAGTTAGAGGACGAGGAGATCCACGGACAATTATTACTTGATAAAGGTATTATATTTGCCCCCGATTACGTTATAAATGCCGGCGGCGTAATTAATTGTTACTCGGAGTTAATGGGTTTTAGCAAAAAGCGCTCATTACAATTAACCGAAAATATTTATGAGGCTACCCGAAATGTTTTAAGACTTTCAAAAGCCGAAAATATTTCTACTATACAAGCCGCAAACAAAATTGTCGAAAAACGTATTACAGACATTAACAAAGTAAAATCCAGCTATTAAAATAAATTACAAACAGGAATAAAATCCTAAATCGTTCTTACAAAAATGTTAAACAGAAGGCACCTACGGGTAAAAGTACTACAGTCATTATACGCATTTCATCAAACCAGTGCGGTTAATATAAAGCAACAGGAAAAAAACTTATTGCAAAGTATAGACGAGGTATACGAAATGTATATTTGGATGCTATCCTTAATATCAGAGATTGTTGGTTATGCAGAGAACGACGCTAATGAGCGCGCTAATAAGCATTTACCCACTGCCGACGACCTTAATGCAAACCTTAAAATTCTTACCAACAGGTTTACCATATCTTTAAATCAGAATAAAGAGTTTTTAGCCGGTATAAAGAAATACAAAGTAGAGTGGACTTTTGAGCCCGAGTTGGTTAAAACCTTGTTCACTAATCTTAAAAGCGCTCCCGAATACCAGGAATACCTGGAAAAAACAGGCGATACGATACAAACCGACAAAGATATCATCAAGTTCATCTTTAAAAAGGTGATCTTAAAATCAAGCCTTGCCGACCAGGTTTTTGAAGAGAAATTTATTTTCTGGCCGGTTGATAAAGACGTATTGCAGGCGCTGATAGCCAAAACTTTTAAAAACTTCTCTTTTGACGAACCCATAAAAAATAAGCTGGCCGAAGTGACGGGCAACTGGGAAGAAGATAAAGAATTTATTGTTAAACTTTTAGAAACATCAGTACGTTACGACAAAGATTACCAGGAACTGATAAGCGCGAAAACCCAAAATTGGGAGCCGGAGCGTATTGCCATGATGGATACCCTGTTGATGAAAATGGCCATTGCCGAATTTGTTAACTTTGCATCAATCCCGGTTAAGGTTACCATTAATGAGTACCTGGAGATCTCGAAAGAGTACAGCACGCCAAAAAGCAACTCGTTTATAAACGGTATCTTAGACAAGATCTTATTTGAACTTAAAGCCGAAAAGAAAATTAATAAAATTGGCAGAGGACTAATAGAATAATTACCATGAAGAAAATATTGTTAAGCTTAATGATAGCAACAACTTTAATGGCTTGCAATCAAAAGAAAAGTAATACGGTTGTAAATTATACTACTGACGGGGCTGATATTAAATATACGGCGCCAACTTTTGACTTTGGTAAAATAAAACAAGGCGAGAAAATAACGCATAGTTTTGCATTTACAAATACAGGTAAAGCGCCGTTAATTGTTACCAATGCGGTAGCATCATGCGGTTGTACTACCCCGGTGTGGCCTAAAACACCTGTTATGCCCGGCGATACTGCATCAATATCTGTAACTTTTAACAGTGCCGGCAAATCAGGCTTGCAGGACAAACTGATAACCGTTTCATCAAACAGCCAGCCGTCACAAAGTATTGTGCATTTAATTGGCGAAGTTCTTACAAAATAATAATTAAAAATGATAGCAACTATTTTATTACAAGCCGCAGGCGGAGCGTTAGGCAGTTATGGCTCAATGATTCCATTTGTATTGATCATTGTGGTGTTTTACTTTTTCATGATCCGCCCGCAGGTTAAGAAACAAAAAGATCAAAAAAACTTTGTTAACGAATTGAAAAAAGGCGATAAGATCATAACCACATCAGGTATGCATGGCCGGATCGTTGAAGTTGCAGATACAACTTTTTTAATTGAGACCGAAGGCGGCCACAAAGTTCGTTTTAATAAAGCGGCAATTTCTTTAGATGACTCAAAGGCGTTAAGCACACCGCCGGCAGCCTCTAAATAAGCTTAATTAGGTTAAAGGCGAAAGGTAAAAGGTAAAAAGGTCTTTTTGATCGTCTTATTTTTTATTGAGCCCGGGGACTGAAAATATAATTTAATAGGCGAAAGTAAAAGTTTATAGCTTTTACCTTTCGCCTTTTACCTTTCACCTCAATATGGCAATAGTAAAACTATCGGCAACAGAACGCAGGCGGGCATCGGCATTTTTTACGTGCCTTGTGCTTGCATTGTGTGCCTGGGTAGCTATCACTTTGTCAAACTCATACGATTACCAGGTAAAAGAAGTGCTGGTTTTCAGAAACAGCCCACAGAAAAGGGCTTTCCATTCCTTACAGTCTGATACCGTTACTGCTACCGTAAAAGGAAATGGCTGGCAGATGCTGTTCTCGAAGATGAACGAGCAAAATCGCGTTATAAAAGTTGACCTGAGCAAATTGGATAGTGAAGCCTATGTAGTTGTAAGTGCCCAGATGGCCGCTATAAATGCCGAAAAAGCGGTTGACAATGAAATAATTGCAATAAGCCCCGATACGCTGTACTTTGATTTTACCAACCGTAGTGACCGAAAAGTACCTGTGCAACTGGTGAAATCTGTAAATTATCAGCAGCAATTTACCCAGTCAGGAAATATTGTTGTTAAACCTGCTTATGTTAGAATAAGTGGGCCGAGTAACCTTATTGACAAGATCAAATACTGGCGTACTGACCAGTTGACGCTAAAAAATGTCGGTGAAGATGTAAGCACAGAGGTTAACCTGCAAGCGCCGGACGAAGGGAATATAAGTATCTATCCAAAAACAGTACAGGTAAATATCCCGGTGGATGAGTTTACAGAAAAAACAATTGAGTTGCCGGTTAAACTGATTGGTAATGTCGATTTTTTTAATGTCAAAGTATTCCCGCAAAAGGTTAAAGTAACGTTTACCACATCGTTAAACCGGTATGCCGATATCGACGAAGAGTTTTTTGAAGTACAAGCCGATCTTAACTTATGGCGCGTATATGGTTATAGTTCGCTACCTGTTAAAGTTACCCGCCTGCCCGAGTTTTGCAAAATAGTGAATGTAGAACCACATAATGTTGATTTTATAGTTAAAAAGTAATGTTAAAAATAGGTATCACCGGTAATATAGGCAG
>JAQBOP010000170.1 GCA_028287975.1 Mucilaginibacter sp.
CAAGCACCCCAAAGTACAAACCTTCATGGATGCCCTTAAAGAGAAATTTGGTTACGGCGCTACCCGCGTGGTGTTAAAGTAAATTGAATTTGATTTGATAGGGATAGTTAAGGACAGTTGGTTTTAATTAAAGTAATACTTTGCAATTACCAATTATAAATTAACTATGCCAAATAATCAACGAAGAGTGTTTATTAAAAACATGGCGCTCTTAAGTGTCATGAGTGGAGTACTTACGTCCGAAAATTCATTAGCGGCCGGTAATCACGCTGATCAAAGGCAATCCAAACCTAAAGAGCGCGATCTTGTTTTTTTGTTCCAGGGAGATTCCATCACCGACGGAAACCGTACCCGCAATGATGATCTGAATAATAATACAGGCCATGGTTATGTATTTTCTATAGCCAGCAGGGTAGGCGCCGATTTTCCAGACAAGAACCTTAAGTTTATTAACAGGGGTAATTCAGGTAGCGATATCAATAGTATGGCCGACCGTTGGCAGCACGATACGCTGGATAACAAACCCGATGTACTAAGTATATTAATTGGTATTAACGACAGCAACGGTTACCTGCATGGAAAAAAAGAATCAAATTCCGTACCTGCATATGAGGCAGCTTACCGGCGCATACTTGACCAGGTAAAAGCAAGTAACCCAGATATAACTTTGGTGCTATGTGAACCTTTTACCTTGCCCTATACCAGTGTAAAAGAGCAGCAAACAGCCATGCAAACAGATGTTATGGCACGACAGGATGTAGTGAAAAAACTCGCCGTGGAATATGATGCTATTTTCGTCTCTTTCCAGGATGTATTTAACAAGGCGTTAGAACGGGCTCCCGAAAAATACTGGATCTGGGACAATGTACACCCTACAGTGGCAGGCCATGAGCTGTTGACAAGGGAGTGGCTTAAGTGTGTAAGTAAAAGGATCAAGTTCTTAAAAAAGGAAGTTTAATAGTATTAATCAACGGATTTCAAATTCATTAAAATGAAAAAAATAGCTATAGTTCTTTTAGGATTTTTATGTTTCAATAAAGCGCAAAGCCAATCGCTAAATGTAAATTGGAATGATGTGGTGTTGGTATCAAAGTCTACCGCCACGTTACAAGTAGTTGGTAACCCCATGCTGCGCCGTAAAGCTGCCATGCATGATAGTTCTTTCAATGCGTTAAAAAAGCTTAATGCTGATTATGTAAGGTATGTCCCCTGGTTCCCGTACCCTAAATTAGCAGTTGCAGAGTTGGAGCCGCCTCATGAAAAAACTTCGTGGGATTTTAGTCTGATCGACCCAATGACTATTGATTTTCTTGAAAACACAAAAGGGCATTCGATAATATTAAATTTTAGCACCATTCCCCAATGGATGTTTAAAACCGATCAACCTGTAGCTTATCCTGCTGATCCTAACCAGGTAGGCTGGGGTTATAGCGGCGGCACCCAACTGAGGGATACCACCATGAAAGAACTAACCGGTTATTATGTAAGGCTCATCAGCTGGTATTCAAAAGGTGGATTTACGGACGAGTTGGGCAAGTATCATAAATCAGGCTATCATTATGAGATCCCTTACTGGGAAGTATTAAACGAGCCGGATCTGGAGCATTCAATGTCGCCGCAAACCTATACAAAGATCTATGATGCCATGGTTACGGCCATTAAAACAGTATCGCCCCAAACAAAATTTATCGGTATGGCGCTTGCATATGAAAATCCTGAGTGGTTCGAGTATTTTCTAAATCCTGCCAACCATAAACCGGGAATACCTATCGACATGATATCTTATCATTGCTATGCTAATGCAAACAGCAACCAAAAGTTTGATGATTATGAATACACTGTGTTTGATAAAGCAGAAGCCTTTGTAAATACGGTTAATTATATCGAGAGTATCCGCAAACGTTTATCGCCAAATACCAAAACAGACATAGATGAATTAGGCACTTTTGTAAGCGAAGAAATGCGTAACCAACCCATTACTCCGGCTTACTGGAATTTGTCGGCAAGCGTTTACGCCTACTTTTTTATTGAACTGAGCAAAAGGGGAATTGACGTAATAGGCGAATCACAGCTGGTTGGTTTCCCCTCACAGTTCCCGGATGTAAGTATGATCAACTATATCAACAATAAACCTAACGCGCGTTATTGGGTTTTAAAAATGATAAAGGATAATATAAAACCGGGCAGTACAATGGTACGAACCAATATCGACAATAATAACGGAGACAATATTGTGGCTCAGGGTTTTGTAGTTGATGGCCACAAAAAGATCTTATTATTGAACAAAAGAAACAAAAGCATTTCAATAAAACTGCCTGCAGAATTTAAAGCGGCAAACGTAAGTACGATAGATGGTGATTCGGGCGATAATGAAGCGATCCGGTCGTCGATCAACAGTGATGCTATTGAAATGAAACCTTTTGCTGTTAAGCTGATCGAGTTAAAATAAAGGAATTTACCATGAACCAGGTAGCATTTAAAATGAAATTAAAACCCGGTGCTAAAGATGAGTACAAGCGCCGGCATGCTTTGATCTGGCCCGAGATCCGCCAGATGTTAGCAGATGGCGGGATCCATGAGTACCATATTTTTTATGATCACGAAACCGATATCCTGTTTGCTGTTCATAACGTCGATGATAAAGGTGCTATCTTTCAAAAAGACGAAACATTAGAAAAATGGTGGGCCTATATGGCTGATCTGATGGATGTTCATCCCGATAATTCGCCCATTGCTGTTCCGTTGGAACAAGTGTTTCAGTTATAGTACAATTAGCGCGTAACTAACTCGGTTTTATAATAATTTGTGTCGGCAAATTGTTCAAAAAGCGAGTCAAGGATCTGTTGTGTATTATCCGGGTAGTTTACTTTAATGACTTGTCCGTTGTTTAGCCAATCCAGTATCTTTTCGTCGTGTTTTGGTTTAAGGCTTTTAATAACCGGCACCCCCATTTCTTTTAAGGCAGCGGCGTTTAATTGCTGCTCATACTGGTTCTTCATGGGTATCACCAGCAATTTCTTTTTCAGGAACAAAGCTTCGGCAGGAGTTTCAAACCCTGCACCGCAAAGTACACCCGCGCTTTGCGCCATGCTTTTAACAAAGGCTTTATTATCAATAGGCTGTATAGAAACGTTTTTGTGTGTGAACACCTTATTGTTGTGCTTTGAAAAAACATCCCATTCAATATTCTTAAATTCCGACAAACGTTTTATCAATCGTTTATCATCATAAGCCGGCAAATAAACGGTATAATGTCCCTTGTTCAAGATCTCCTGCTCGCGCACCTGCTGACGTATAACCGGCGTAAATATATTTTTATCGAACGATTTAAAGTGAAAGCCATATTGCGCGGTAACAGGCGCGTAGTTTTTTAATATCAGGCGGCCTATCATATCTGTTTCTTCCGGCTTGGGCGCATTGTCGTGCAGTACCGCTGCCTGGTGGCTCAGGCCAATGCAGGGTTTGTTTTTTACATAACAGGCCCAGGCAGATACCGGTTCAAAATCATTAATTACCAGATCATATTTGTCTATCGGGAGTGAATTGATCTCTTTTATGAATTTACGGAACCGCGACTTTAAAAATGATCGCCACAGGTCAACACCACCGGCTTTACCAAACACAAAACCAAACCCATGAAGTTTATATTTTATGGGGAAAGGCAAATTAAGGTCGCCTTGCGTACCACTAACCAATACATCAACATCGCCCATTTTTTTAAGCAACGGTACTATATCCATCGACCGGCTTAAATGCCCGTTCCCTGTTCCTTGTATGGCGTATAAAATCTTCATGGTTATAGAAGTTGATTTAAATAGAAATGGTTTTAAATAAATAAAGAGAGCTTCAGGCTCTCTTTACTATTAACTGATCTTATTAGTTCAATGAAAAAAGAACGATTGGTTAGTACATCAAATGAATAATAGGACAAAAGTAAAGTCCGCATGTTAAGACTTAATTAAGTTTGTGTTAGTTGTGCTTACATTTAATTTAACCCGCTTTTGCCAGAAATATACTACTTTTAACACTCTGTTTTAATTGATGACTGCAGTAAAATCCCAAAATCTGGATTGGATAAATAGCTTAAGGTTGATAGCCTTATTTGCAGTTATTATGCTGCATGTATCTGCTATTCCGCTTGGACAATATGGCCATATACCCATTAATGAATGGCTTGTTGCCGACTTTTATAACGCATTGGTGCGTTTTGCAGTACCGGTATTTGTAATGATAACCGGCGCCCTCACCTTGCACCGCGAATATGAGTTAAGCGCTTTTCTTAAAAAGCGGTTAAGCAGGGTAGTGGTGCCATTTTTATTTTGGAGCCTGGTTTATGTATGGTACGCGTGGTATAACGAAGAACTCGTTTTTAACGGCGATGCCTGGGCAAACGTTAAGCAGGTATTACATCAGCTAAAATACGGCAGCTCTTACCATTTATGGTATGTATACATGCTAATAGGGCTTTACTTTTTTATCCCCATTATCAGCAAATTTGTACGCAACGCCACCAGGCGCGAGGTTGAATATTTTTTGGTGATGTGGCTGGCGGTGATGATACTTTCGCAGCCTGTGATATCTGCGATCAACACGCGGGTAGATCTTCATTACTTTGCCGGATATGCAGGCTATTTGGTTTTAGGCCATTACCTTACTTTTTACGTTAATTACAGCAAGCGGTTTATGGTATGGATGTGCGTGTTGTTTTTCACCATGCTGATCGTGATAACTATCGGCACCTACCTGCTTTATAAATATACCCGATTTATAACATTGCTCTATGAACCAGTAGGACCGACGATTGTATTGCTGTCATCATGTGTGTTTTTATTGGGGCGATTTACCAAAGTACAATTGCCCGCATTCATCGTAAAAGCCAAGAATTTTGCCTGCGAGTATAACTTCGGCATCTATTTGAGCCATGCGCTCATCCTTTACTTTTTAGATGAACCCTTCGGCATCAGCTTTAAGCTCTGTACGCCATTGATCAGCATCCCGGTAACGGCAATTATTTGTTTTATGTTATCTTTATTATTGGTGTGGTTGTTAAGTAAGATACCTTTTGCAGGCAAATGGTTGGCGGGATTATAGATGGAGATTACTCACCCCGACATCGCTTCGCTCCTCCCTTCACCTTTGGTGGAAAGAGAGCAAATGTTCTATAAATAAAAAACAAAACCCTTTCCCGCTTGCGGAAGAGTGAGCGAAGCAAAGACCGGGTGAGTCGACAGCGATTTACCCTTAAACAAACACAATGAAACTAAAAATATTCATTCTCTTAACACTTATATTATCTACCAAACTGGTCATTGCCCAGGACGAATGGACCTTTAAAACCGAGAGTAATGGAATTAAAGTGTACAGTAACACAAAATCAATCCTAAAAGTTAAACCGATAAAAGTTGAATGTGCCTTCAATGCTACTCCCGCGCAAATAACCGCTGTATTGTTGGATATTAAAAACTATCCTGATTGGATGTATAAAAACAAATTAACCACCCTGATAAAACAGGTATCATCTACCGAGCTTTACTATTACGCCGAATTAAACATGCCTTGGCCCGCACAAGATCGTGACTTTGCCGCGCAAATTACCGCTATCGAAAACCCTGAAAAAAAGTCAGTTACAGTAGAGGTATCGTCGGTAACAGGTTTAGTGCCTGAGAAAGCAGGCATTACCCGGGTACGTAAATCAAACGGTAAATGGATAATTACCCCAATGAGTAATAACCAGGTTAACGTAACTTACTACCTTCAAATTGAGCCGGACGGCGCAGCGCCAGCCTGGCTGATCAATATGATGGTTTCTGACGGGCCGATGCAAAGTTTTAAGAAGCTTAAATTGCAGTTACAAAAGCCGGCATATAAAAACGCCGTATCTCCTTTTAAATAGCATACATCAACCACTGCAACATATTTATTACGCAATCGTTTCCGTTGTTTATCCGTCTTAATACGGCGCAGTATGATTAGCTTAGCGGTAATTAAACCAATTTTAGTAGTTACATATGAAGAAGTTTTTTGGTGCCTGCCTGGGGCTGATGATCTCGCTAAGCTCGTTCGCGCAATCAACTATTATAAAATATTTATCGGGTGTAGATAAAGACCATACCGTGCAGTGGGACTTTTTTTGTACCGACGGCCGGTTAAGCGGCAAATGGACAAAAATTGCCGTGCCATCAAACTGGGAACTGCAGGGATTTGGTGGTTACAATTATGGAGGCGATAAAAACAAGTTTCATGAAAGCGGTCAATACAAGCACCAGTTTACCGTAGGGCAGTGGACCGGTAAGCGGGTCTTTATTGTTTTTGAAGGTGCTATGACCGATACCAAGGTAATGATAAATGGCAAGCAGGCCGGCCCCGTACACCAGGGCAGCTTTTACCGTTTTAAATATGATATTACCGACCTGGTAAAATTTAATGCCGATAACTTATTAGAAGTTACGGTTGATAAGATGTCGGCAAACGCGTCTGTAAATGATGCCGAGCGTAACCGCAGTGATTTCTGGGTTTTCGGCGGCATCTTCCGGCCGGTATATTTAGAGGTTGTTCCGGCTACTTTTATAGCCCATACTGCCGTAAATGCTAAAGCCGACGGCTCTTTTCAATTGGATGTATATGCCCAAAACCTGCATGGCGATGAAACCGTTACCGCGCAGGTGCAAACCCTGAACGGGCAAAACGTAGGCGCCACATTTTCTGTGCCTGCAGATGCCGCCGCAGATCATCTTGAACTGAAGCATAGTTTTGATAAACCTGCTTTATGGAGTTCAGAGTTTCCTAATTTATACCAGGTTGTGGTAACTATCAGCAACAAACAGGGCGCTGTTCATACCATTAGGCAAAAATTCGGTTTCCGTACCATCGAGGTACGCCCGCAGGATGGCATCTATGTAAATGGCGCCAAAACAGTTTTAAAAGGCACTTGCCGCCATAGCTTCTGGCCTGAAACCGGCCGCACCCTGAGCCATAAGATCCAGGTGATGGATGTTAAGCTGATGAAGGAGATGAACAACAACGCGGTACGCATGTCGCATTACCCGCCTGATGCTGATTTTTTAGATGTATGCGACTCGTTGGGCATTTATGTGTTGGACGAGCTAACCGGCTGGCAGGCAAAATATGATACCCTTGTCGGCCATAAACTGGTTAAAGAAATGGTTCTCCGTGATGTCAACCATCCATCGGTTTTGTTTTGGGACAACGGTAACGAAGGTGGTTTTAATTTCCAGTTGGATAATGATTATGGTTTATACGATCCGCAAAAACGTGTTGTACTGCACCCGTGGTCAAACTTTGACAATGTCGACGCGCACCACTATCCCGATTATAATTACATTATGAAAACGGTAACCACGGGTAAAGATATTTTTATGCCTACCGAGTTTATGCATGGCTTATACGACGGCGGGGCAGGGGCGGCATTAGAGGATTTTTGGGATCAGATGATGACCTATCCGCATCTTGGCGGTGGTTTTATCTGGGCGTTTTTGGACGAGTCTGTTATCCGTACCGATAAAAATAATACCTATGACGGTACAGGCAACCGTGCCCCCGACGGCATATTAGGCCCACACCGCGAAAAGGAAGCCAGCTTTTATTCCATAAAGGAGATCTGGTCGCCGGTATACATTAAACCCAAGCCTATCGATAATACCTTCGGCAAAATTGAAGTAGAGAACCGCTACGCGTTTACCAAATTAAGCCAGTGTAAGTTTAAATGGCAACTGGTTAAATTACCATTGCCACAAAGCAAAAGTACACAGGCTATTACAACTGCTACAGGCGCGCCTTTACCCTTAGAATTAGCGCCGGGAGAAAAAGGAACGCTCGACCTGCATTTACCCGCGAGCTGGGCAAAAAGCGATGCTTTGTATTTAACCGCCTACGGCCCTCACGGCGAAGAATTATTTACCTGGAGCTGGACTATCAAATCGCCGGCAAGTATTGTCAAAGCGCCTGTAATAGCATCTAAGAACAATATAATCAAGACCGAGGACGGCAACGATTTGATCATTAATGTCGACGGAAAAAAATACTACTTCGATAAAACCACCGGGTATATTGAAAAAGTAGTTAAAGGCAAAATTACGATCTCGTTATCAGGCGGGCCTGTGTTAGCAGGTGTTAATACCACCCTTAAAAGATTTACCTACGCCGGGATACAAAAGAAATGGGCTATTATGGCCGATTACGAAGGCGATGCTACCATGCATGTAAAATGGACCTTCGAAACAGGTAAGCCTGTTAAACTGGAATATACCTATACCCAAACCGGTGACGCTGATTTTATGGGCATCACTTTTAACTATCCGGAAGAAAAGGTTACCGGAATGAAATGGCTGGGACGCGGCCCTTACCGGGTATGGAAAAACCGTATACCGGGGCAACAATTTGGCGTATGGCATAAAGATTATAACAATACCATAACCGGCGAAAACTGGGGCTACCCCGAATTTAAAGGCTATCACGGTGAAGTTAACTGGGCGGTAATTGAAAATAAAGAAGCGCCGTTTACGGTTTACACCAATAATAAAAACATGTTCCTGCAAATGTACCGCCCGGCCAGGGAACAGGATGCATTATCAAACAACAATGTAGAGCCGCCGTTCCCTGATGGTAATATCGGGTTCCTGGATGCTGTTAGCCCCATTGGTACCAAGTTCCAGGCGGCGAAGTCATTAGGCCCGCAAAGCCAGAAGAACCACGCGACGGGCCAACCTATCAGCAATACGCTTTGGTTCGAGTTTTAGGGTAAACTTTAAAAATATAACCTCTGCAAAACCGACAAATGATATCATTTGTCGGTTTTGCAGAGGTTTTTTGTTGG
>JAQBOP010000187.1 GCA_028287975.1 Mucilaginibacter sp.
TTAGGATCGTTAAGATATTTGGGGGTATCGGTCGAACTATAGCCGCCTGTAAAGCCTGGTAAATGCGATCTTAAGTAGGCACCTAAGTCATAATTCTTTTCCGTTCTTAGATCAAAAGCGTACATCGCTGGCTCGGTAAACTCTCCGGAAGCATATTGATGATCCAGTTCCTTTCGAGGGCTTTTCCAGCCTTTTATCTGTACCTCTTTTAAACGAATACCTTTACCATTGATCTTATCGGATTGCAGTTGCTTATTTAACTTCTCCTGCCGCAGCAAAGTGTCGTTTTTTACCCAGTAATCGGGCATTTTAAAAGCGGGGCTTGCAGAAGTGTCCAGGACGAGTTGCACATCCTTATTATCTAAGCCGGTCTTGTTCAGTTGAAACAAAATATTTCCTTTTCCGAAGAAAAATAAATGATTTAGTGAAAAATGCCCAGCTGTATCGATTCTGAGGATACGGTTCATTACTATCGCACTATCTTTGACCAGCAACACCATCAGATCGCTATTTTTCGCTAATTTTTTCCCGTTTAGCCTTGTGGCCTTGCCCGTCCAGTGTAAAAAGTCAGTATCCCTTTCCAATTGCGGATTTGGCTTACGGAACTCGTTATTTTCGGAACCAAACACATCCATTTCGGATGTCTCATCCGCATCGGTGATGGAGCAGGAAATATGGCAGAGTGTTGAATCCTTTATGCTGATATTCCAGGAATTATAACCATCCACATCGCTGCTCAGGGTGTCGGTATTCAATTCGACAAATTCCAATCTTAAGGGCAATTTTTGACCGGACTTCCTTTTCAGAAAGGGCACGTTTTTGTCTTGCCAGTGATAAACTGCAATCGGGATCATCAGCAGGTTACCCGGATCTGCACTTGCCTGGTATTTTGTATAACAGCGCAGCCAATATATGCCCGACGCTAAAGTATCAGGCACGTTGAACTGGCCTATTGTTTGCCCCTGTATTACCGGGAATAAGGCATGATCGACCATTTTACCCGTATAGGTAAACAATTCCGCAGTTAAGTTGGTATTGTACTTTAAAAAATGATTGCCGGTAAGCACATATCCTTTCCACCAAATAGTATCACCGACTTTATACACGTATTTATCACATTGGATGCGGACATTTTCTTGCCCTTGTGCAATGACATTGCGTCCAAAACAAAAGAGAAAACAAAGAATGATCCACAAATGAAATTCAGATTTCTTCATCAGTCTAACAAGCGTTTTTCACAATCTTATTGCTTATCATATACAGCTTTTACAGTGTAACCATAGCCGCTATCTACTTTAACCTCTTTATTCAGGGTCAGTTCCTTTCCATCTGCTGAAAGTTTCCAGGTATCGGTGGTATGATATTGTTCTGTATCTGGTTTACCGGAGTAACTCGAACTATATTCAACTTTCAATGTCTGTTCACTCTCCGTCCAGGTTGTATTATAATGTCTTGTACGCTTGTCTGCTGTGATTACATCAACCGGCTTGCCAGCGGTGGACAATTTAATTTTCATGGTTGAGTCTGCGCCAGAAACGGCAATGACTACCATTTCTATATTGAGGCTTTCATTATCACCAGAAATTTTTGCTTGCTTGGGTACTACATAAAGTGGATTATCTCCAAAATCACTTTTAGAAAGATTTAAAACCCATGTGCCGGTAAAATTAGCCCTGGGTTCTATTTTATAGGCTCCGCAAAACAGAAGTGTTGCCATTGAGAATAATAGCATAATGCTTGTTTGTCTAATTTTTTTATTTGAAATTTTCATAAAAACTGTTTAATTGATTTGCGATATTTTAATAATAGATCATCCATTAAGGATAATTTCTATCCACATAATAGCTTAAATGATGATTGATTTTTGTTATTTTCTAATAATTGTTGACCTGGAAAACACTGACCGGATAATTGCCGCTGCTGTCATTTTCCAAACCGCCAATGACCAGCGTGTTGCTTTTAAACAGTGAAAACGTCCAGGTAAAAGTTGTGAGCAGCGTTCCTGTAGCGGCATCCCTGACCTCGAAAGTATAGCCGCCCGTAACGCTTGCTTGGCTGTTGGCTGAATAGCGCTTAAACGAAGTGATCTTTTTATAAGCCAGATTGGTGAATTCACTTGAGGTGTTGCCCAGCAAGTTGATGCTGACCGGCTTGCTGTCGGTGGACATATTGATAAATCTTACCGCAGCTACGCTATCCGCGAGGTAAGCGATCGTATCCTGCATCAATACCGCGTCCGCCTTGTTAGCTGCGCCCGAAGCCAGATAAAGGGAATAGATCCCCGCGCCTTTAAAATTTAGCTGCGTTTGATAAAATGCTTTGCCGGTATCTGCGGATGATACAATTTTTAGCGGCGTTTGTACCGCAGGCCTGCCGAATTCCGCAAAGGAGCCATAGCTTATAGGCGCAGCAAATTGGGAATAAGGTAACGGCTGACTGGTAAAAGTCGCACTTAAGTTCGGGTTGTTCACTGCGACGTTAACGATGGTCAGCGATGAGGTGCTGAACACCTGCGGTACCTCTTTCTTACAGGACACCAGTCCTGCCAGTAAGATCATAAATAAGTATATTTTTGCGTTGTTCATGTAAAATCGATTTAAAGTTTAATATCCGGGATTTTGTCTAAGGTTGGGGTCTGCTTTAATATCAGATTGAGGTATAGGGTATAATAGTTTATAGGATGCCCAGTTAGGTTTCAGTTTTTGCAATATCGCATTGGCCTGGTTGGTACGTTTCAAGTCAAACCAACGGTGTCCCCATTCAGAGAACAGCTCGATCCTTCTTTCCTGTGCCACAGCTGTTAAAACTTGCGTTTGATTGAGAGTTGCCGATAAATTAGTCAAGCCGGCCCTGTTTCGAATGATATTCAAATCAGCTATCGCAGCAGCGGTTCCGCCGGGCGCGCCGTTTGCTTCGGCTTCCGCACGGATCAAATATTGCTCTGCTAAGCGGAAGACCATATAATACTCGGTGACCGGGCCATTCGCCGCATGTTCCCCGGCTATCAGGCCCAATTTATATTTAAACGGATAAGAATAGGTATTACCGTCCTGTGTATAGGTATATGTTTTCACCCAATCCGTAAAACGTCTGTCACCTGGTTCAAATGCCTGGAGTAATCCCTTCGTAAGATAATAGTTAGGCTGATAGGTGGAATCTGGTGGAATCAAAATTAAGCCTTCAGGCGTTATATTAGCATTAGTAGTTTTCAACGATGAATTAATCTGCCATTGTAAGATACTCTCACTGCTGTTTTTCAGAAATACCGCATTCAGATCACTTTCTAATTGAAACACAGAATTGGCAATCAAACTGGCCGACTGTACCTGTGCATCTACCCAGTCGGACTGATACAGGTACACCCGCGCCAGCAAAGCGGTAGCGGCCCATTTATTAGCCCTGATACGCTCTCCGCCCCCTGCGGAGTAATCATCAGGTAAGCCACTTTGCGCGGCTATCAGGTCAGCAATAATAGCTGCATATACTACTTTAACAGGCGAATTTGATAGTAAAGCATTTGTTTGAAAATTAATTCCCGTTACTAAAGGAATGTCTCCATAAAGATTCACCAGGTAAAAATTGAAATAGGCACGTAGGAATTTAGCTTCTGCGATTAACCGGGTCTTCCCAGTGGCCGAAATTCCTTTGGAAGCCGCTACTCCTCCGATAATATCATTCGTGCGGTATAAGTAAGCGTAAGCTGGCATCCAAAAAGTACTTGTACTATTACTGTTGTTGCCGATAGGCATATAAGTGTTTGTAGAAAATTCATCTGGAATATAAGGTAATAACTCATCGGCAGATGAACCGCAATTGACCGTGAAACTTCCGCAGCCATAGGTAACATTGTAAGTTGATGAGTTGATTAAATCATTGTAGATTCCTTTTAGCGCGGCATCGGAATTGGTACTATCCGCGAAAACTTCCGCACTGGTGATGGTATTTACAGGTTCGGGGATAGTTAATATTTTTTTACATGCTGGCAGCAGCAGTGCAGTGAAAATAGTAACTAATAATAATTTTAATTCGAATGTTTTCATTTGTTTGTTATTAATTTATAGTACAAATTGAATTCCGGCCACGATCGTTTTTTCCGGAGGTAGTCCCCCCAATTGAGGCACCCTTGGATCAATCCCATCATATTTGGTCAGGATAAAAAGGTTTTCACCCCTCAGATAGAATTTACAGGACTGTAAGCCGATTTTTTTCAGGGTAGTCGAAGAAAAGTCATAAGACAAGGACAAGTTTTGCAAATTGATATAAGAGGCGTCTGATAGCGCTCCGTCAGAGAAATACATAAAATTCAGGTATGAAGCATTGCCCAATGTCGTATATTTTGCAAAAACAGATTGGTCACCGGGCTTCTGCCAGTGATTCAGCACTTGTACGGACTCATTTTCGATGTTTCCCGGAGGAGAAGAATAGATGGCGGCTGGCGCTAAAAAGTGTTGAAAATCAAAAAAAGCATCCAGTTGGAAGCCTTTAAAAGACAAACTGGTACCGAATCCGCCTTGTGCTCGTACACTAAGATCCTTTAAAACCAAATCAGTCGAGGCGTCGAAGTTCCGGTCAATTCGCCCGTCATTATTCTGATCCTTGAAAGTATATTGACCCGTTAATGGGTCGACGCCGGTATATTGCAGTAACCGGGTGATATTTAAAGGTTGGCCAACGGTAAGATAATTGTAGGGACTTTGCGCGATGTTCGGGAAAGAAAGTAGCTTATTTCGGTTAAAGG
>JAQBOP010000190.1 GCA_028287975.1 Mucilaginibacter sp.
AGCCAGACAGGTATGGCAAATTGATATTATTACCGTTGGCATCCTTAAACAGCTGGTACGGCAAAATATCCGCGCCAATTGAAAGCGGGCTTTTTGATGAGCTTACATTATCAGCCAATTGCGCATCTAATGAAAAAGAAAAACGGTCATTCGGCGTAAAAGACTGGTTTAGATCTATCTTGTACGTGCTGCTGTTTTGACCAATTGAACTGCTATGCGAATCTGTATAACCTAATGAACCAAAAACAGCATAGGTACCAGTACCACCTGATGCGGATAGCGTATGACTTGTAGTATAAGCATTACGCAGCCACAGATCTTTAAACTGTTTGGTATTATCTATTTTTGCCATACTATCCAGTTGGGCATTAGCACGCGCGGCTGTTATCAGTCCCTGGTTCTCGTTATACAATACCTGCTGGCTCGGCGCGATGGTAGTATAATTATAAGGGCTGTTTATATTACTGTAAGGAAAATCTGTTGGGTCAAAAAGTTGCTTGGCAACAGCTATGTACTGGCTGCTGTTTAAATAACGTTTACGGGCATAGTCAAAATCAGGCTTGCCTTCAAAATTCGTGAAACCGTTATAAGATATTTTTACCCTTTGATTCCTGCTGCCTGCTTTGGTGGTTACCACTATAACACCGTTACCTGCCTGCGCACCCCATATAGCGGCGGCGGCGGCATCTTTTAATACGGTAATATCAGCTATGTTGTCAAGATTCACTGAGCTAAAATCGGGGACTATTACCCCGTTTACTACATATAAAGGTTCGGTTGTTAACCTGATACTACTTTCCCCGCGAATAACCGACTTTTGAGTTTGCGTACCTGTAGCCTGGTTATAGTTATAACCATTCTGAAAATATGGCGTAACCACCATTCCTGATATCTGCCCTTCAAGCCTTCCTATCAGGTCTAGCGTACTTGAACGGTTTGCTATTATTTTCAAATCAGGTTTTGAAAATGAACCCGTAGTACGTTCTTTTGATAGTTTCTGGTAGCCGGTTTGAACGAATACTTCTCTTAATTTAGCGGTTACCTCGTGAAGTTCAACCCTTAAAAAAGGCATATTTTTCTTCACTTTAAAAGTATAGGTTTTATAGCCGACAAAAGAGACCCCTAATTCGTCCCCTTCCTCTGCATCCATGTAAAACAGGCCGTTATCATCAGTAACATAGGAAATTTCGCCGGTCATGGCAATCTGCGCGGATGCCTGCGGTAAAGGTTGGACTGTCGCCTGATTAGAATTTGAAGTAGCCGGTACAGCTATAGGAGCCGGTAAACCAGCTGTTCCATTTACATACATGCGGTTCTTCTTTTTTATAAAGAATACCGTTGCATGGCTAAGTGGCCGGCCCATTGTATCGGTAATAATACCTCTTACAGAGATAGGGTCGTCAAACAGTTGTTTTATCTTGTCAATCAAAGACGGAGCCGCGGGTTTTAAAATAATATTGTTGCCTATAATTGAATAAGAAACAGGCATATCTTTAAAACAAGCATCAAGCGCCTTTTCAACCGGGACGTTATTTACGTTTACATCTATATCCGCTATATCAAGCTTATCCTCGTCATAAATAAAAATATAATTTGTTTGCTTTTCAATTTTTTGCAGCACCTTTTCAAGAGAAGCATGCTTTTCATTAAGGGTTACCTGGCTGTAACCTTTGGCACTTGCCTGTACAAGACCAATAATAAGGAGTAACGTTGACAACTTCATAATGCGTAGGAGTTGTTTAAAGTTTGGGCATGCGGCATGCATGACTATCGGAATAGTACGAAATTTCATTACATTTGTGATGTTTGGATTAATACACTAAACTCAGCTCAAAATTTGTTTATCCCGGTTTGCCGGGAAGGGTTAGTCCAAAAAGCTTACCGTGGTTGTGCGTCAACACATCCGCGGTTTTTTTTTGCAATAACCTGCGATTACTAAACCTGTTGTCGTAAATAATATACCATAGTTTAACTAATTAAGGGGTTAATGATCTGTTAATTATCTTTAGTTATTTTGCATAATAATGATCTTTTTACCGTCGAGCCTGAATTTGATGCCCAGTTTAACCAGGATCTCTAACACGCGCGACGCGTTAGCACTTCGTTGTACTTTACCCGTTATAGCGGCTTCTGATATTTTCCCGTCATAAACTATATCTACATCATACCAGCGTGCAAATTGGCGCATTACCGTTTGCAAATCGGCGCGCTTAAACCTGAACAAGCCGTCTTTCCAGGCAGTAGCTGTTTCTGTATCTGCATTTTTCACCGCTATGTCGTCGGTATTTGATACAATAACCGATTGTTGTCCAGGCATCAACATTGCCGTATGCATGCCTTTAGAGACCTTAACGCTACCCTCTAACAAGGTGGTGCGGGTAGCACCTTCGTCTGCATAAGCATTAATATTAAAATGAGTACCCAATACTTCAACAGTTTGGCCATTGGCGGTCACTCTAAAAGGCAGGACTTTATTGTGTGCTACTTCAAAGTAGGCCTGCCCGGTAATTTCTACCCTGCGTTCGTTACCTACAAAAGTTACCGGGTAATGGATAGATGATGTAGCATCGAGCGTAACTTTTGTACCGTCGGACAGGGTAAGACAATACGTGCCGCCGGCAGGGGTTACCATTGTATTATAATCAACATCGCCCGTTAAGGACGCCGTTTTATTTGACTGGTAAATAATTTTACCTTCGGCGGTTTTGTTAACAGCGACACTCCCCTGCGTGGCAAGTTGTCCGTTGTTGGCGCCGGTTAAAACAAGTTGCTTGCCGTTATTTAATACCAGTATGGCTTTATTGCCACCGGGTACAGTCATATGTGCTATTTTCTGTATGACTTTTTGCTGCTGTATTTGCGGATAATAGTTAAAATAAAACCCTAATGTAACGAAGATCAAAATAGCGGCGGCTGCAGCTACCTGATACGATATCTTGAGTCGCCTTACTTTTTGGCGATGAACCGGCAGATTTTTCCAGATTTTATCCAGGTCAGCTTCGCGATCCGAATCTGCCAGATTATCAATTCCTTTAAGTTCAAATTGAAGATACCAGTCTTCTACCAATGCCTTTTCGCTTTCAGTACAGGTGCCGGTATTGTATTTATGAAGTAATTGTAATATATCTTGCCTTTGCATAAAATAACTTTAAGATTTTCATCTTTAATTATAACTATGACAGGCAACTGAGGGCAAAGGGTAAGATAAAATTAAAATAATATAAACTTTATTTAAAGTTTTGCTACAATCGGGTGATCAACACGACATAAACAAGCAAACCAAGCCGAACGCGCAATATTTTTAGCGCATTTTTAATTTGTTTTTTTACCGTTTCTTCAGAAATAGCTAATTGTTGTGCAATTTCCCGGTGAGTTAGATGAGATTTTCTGCTTAATTCGAAAACTTCCCGCATTTTTGGCGGCAATTCGGCAATTTCTTTTTGAATAATTGCCATCAGTTGTTTTTCACGTACCAAATGATCGGTCGCGGATGTATATCCGTTGGCATAATTCAATAATGAATCGATATGTTTAGATTCGACAAAGCGATGCTCTATAATATTGAGGACCCGGTTACGAACAGCTGTATATAAATAAGCCGATAGCGTTGTAGTTATAAAAACATCCTCCCGCTTTGACCATAAACTGGTAAACAGATCCTGCACAATATCATTGGCTGCATCCCTGTCTCCCAATTTTCTATAGGCATGCGTGTGCAGCAGCCATTTGTACCGGTTATATATTTCTACATAGGCCGCCTCATTCCCTTCTTGCAATAAGGAAACCAAATCTTGATCAGAAACGGCATTTAAGGGAATCAATATAATTTAAATATTATACTAATTTAATGAAAATTTAACGATCTGAAAATTATATCAATATTTTATGAAGTTTAGGGCCATTATTGGGTGCGCTGCTTCATTCCACTTATTAAAAAAAAGTTGATCAGAAATCCGATCAACTTTTTTTGGGGTATTATTTGTCAAATAGTTCCTTTAGTTTATTGTTAAGATCATCGCCGCGCAGGTTTTTAGCGACTATCTTTCCGTCTGGACCGATAAGGAAATTCTGTGGAATAGCCTGCACAGCATATAATTGTGCAACCTCGTTTTTCCACGATTTCAAGTCTGATACCTGCGTCCAGGTTAAGTGATCATCCAGGATCGCCTTTAACCACTTGTCTTTTGCGCCGGGTTGATCAAGTGACACGCCGACTATATTAAACCCTTTGTTTTTATAGGTATTATATGCAGCAACTACATTTGGGTTTTCAGCCCTGCACGGCCCGCACCAGCTGGCCCAGAAATCAACCAAAACATATTTGCCTTTAAAATCATGCAATGATACTGCGTTACCCGCCGTGTCCGCTTGCGTAAAATCAGGTGCAACGGCGCCAATAGCGGTTTTTTTCAATTTTGAAAGTTCCGCAGCATAATCAACCCCCATTTTAGTGGAACGCACACTTGTTGACAACGAATTATAAACCGGCTCAACATCAGCGACATCCGGCACTGAACCGGCATAGTTTTTTAACGCGAAAAGGCTCAATACCGAATTAGGATTGGCCTTTATAAATGACAGGTAAACACCTTTTTGCTCCGTTTCAATTAAATTGCTTCTCTTCTCAATGTCGTCATTAAATTCCTTTGTTTTCCTTTGCTCTGGTGATGCTGCCTGGTATTCCTTGTTCAGCGCTCCCATTTTTGCGCTTACAGATGCCAAGGCAATTTTTAACTTGTCGTTATCACTATTTACAGAACCGCCGGTAACCTTTGCATTATTAATAGAATCAGGGCTTACTACTGAAATCTTTCCTGGTTCCAAATAAAGTTCGATATAACCAATATCGTTTGAACGGATACCAGTACCTTTTTTGTTGATGATCAGGTAGGCGCTTTTAGGTTCGCTTATTGTTCCGTTAAAGGTAAAAGCGCCGTTAGTCAGCGTAGCTGAATCTGTTTGCCTGCCGGTCTCAATACTATACATCAGGTAAGCCTTTGCCGGTGCCGATAGTTGGCCCACCTTACCATTGAGGGTATAGGTCGATGTTTGTGCAAACAGCACCGAAGGTGTTAAAATAGCTGCGACAGCTACTATGGTCAGTTTAATGTTTTTCATTTCGTATTTAATTTGCATTCGTGATTCATAAAGTTCAACATAACCGATATTAATTACAATCAATCCCGGTAAATCCGTAATTTATTCGATTTTTTTTAATTTAACTGACTATTTTACAGATTTAAAGCCATTCCGTTGTCTTATCTATATGTTTTTCCGGCTAATCAATTCAGCTCGTAGATATCACAACTAATTAATTGATTTTCAGTTTAGGGCTATGTAAAGAGACTATCTAATTTGTGACAAATTGTTGACTTTAAAACATGCTTCGTATTGTGTACATAGATTTATAGCATATTATTCAATAAATCTTAGCGATATATGGCGTTTGCTTCAGTGCATTAAATCGCTATGAAAAATTACGTGCAATTGCAACAACTGATAGAGCAAAATACTTCGGATGTGAATAAATTTTATGCCTCGGGCAATAAGGCAGCCGGTACCAGGCTTAGGAAAGGCCTTCAACAATAAAAAAGCTGGCTCAGAAAATAAGAAAGGGAATAGCGCCGTCTAAAAGAAAAACAGAATAAATGAGTAAGCCAAGTACCATACGTTTGTTAAATTGGCCGAACTTTCCATTCGGCGTATAGACTGATGATTGTGCAAATAATACACCAGGTGTTATGATAGCTATAACAATCCCTAAAATAAGTTTAATATGTTTTATTTCTTACTTAATTAATGTTCGTGATTTATAAAGTTCAACATAAAATTCAGCTGATTTAGGAAGGATAAAAAAACACCATGCTTCATGAGGATGTTTTTTCATAATTAACTTTTAATGATCTGTAAGAACGGCTGAAGACTTTTATAGGAATTAATAAAGATTATTATTTAAGGCACAGGTTTAGTCTCATTATTTCTGATAAGCTTTTAAACCGGTGTCTAAATAGTTGAGATAACTGCCCGGGTCAAAATCTGCGCCTTGCGGTGCAACTAAAGGCTCCTGCGTATCCGGATCAAGCAATACATAAAATGGCTGTGAGTTGGCTATGAATTTAGAAGTTTGCAGGTAACTCCACTTATTGCCAATGGTTTGTATTTTGCGCCCTTCGGGCGTAGTTGTTTGTTCTGCCGCGGCTAAATCGGTCTTGTCATCAACATAAAGCTGAACCAGCACGTAATCCTGTGTAATGCGTGCATAAACTTGTTTATCAGGCCAGACATTGGCTTCCATTTTTCGGCAGTTAACACAGGCATGGCCGGTAAAATCAATCATCACCGGTTTATGTACTTTTTTGGCATACGTGATGGCCTCGCCGTAATCAAAATAAGGATCAAACCCTTTTGGCTTATCAAACAGATCAGCGTATTTATGCGGTTTGATGTTTGCATTGACAGCAATACCCACACCGGCTCCGGGATTTGACAGATCAAAATCCTGGGTAGACAGCGGTGGTAAAAACGCGCTGATAGATTTTAAAGGCGCCCCCCATAAACCGGGCACCATATAGGTGGTGAACGACAAAATAACGACCGCTAAAAACAATCGCGGGACCGAAATAAACGGCAGGTCACTATCATGGCCAAACTTGAGTTTACCCAACAGGTAAAAGCCCATCAATGCGAAGATGACGATCCAGAGCGAAAGGAATAACTCGCGGTCAAACCAGTGCCAGTGATAAGCCAGGTCGACATTGCTTAAAAATTTTAACGATAGAGCCAGTTCTAAAAAACCAAGCGTAACCTTTATGCTATTTAGCCATCCCCCTGACTTTGGCAGCGACTTTAACCAGCCCGGGAACAATGCAAATAAAACAAACGGGATAGCCAACGATAAAGAAAAACCCAACATACCTATCGCCGGGCCCAATAAGGCTCCTGTAGTAGCCGCCTGTACAAGCAATGTGCCGATGATGGGGCCGGTGCAGCTAAAAGATACCAGGGCTAGCGTAGCCGCCATAAAGAATAGCCCCATCAGGCCGCCTTTATCAGAATTTTGATCCATTTTGTTTACCCAGCTCGAGGGCAACGTGATTTCAAAAGCGCCAAGAAACGATGCGGCAAAAGCGACGATCAGCAGGAAAAAGCAAAAGTTAAATACACCGTTGGTTGACAGGCTGTTCAAAGCATCTGCGCCAAACGATATAGTAACCAACAGGCCCATGATCACATAAATAGCAATAATGCTAATGCCGTATATGATGGCCTTGCCTACCGCGCTGCCTTTTTTTTCGGCAGATTTTGTGAAGAAGCTCACGGTTAACGGCAGCATGGGGAATATACAGGGCATCAGCAACGCGGCAAAACCACCGGCTAAACCTGCCAGGAAAATAGCCCACAAAGTTTGTTTCGTTTCCTGTTTATTGGTGGCTTTTGCTGGTTTTTCTTTTTGCTTGCCGTGTACTACAACTGGTTTTACAGCGACCGGTTTTGCTACAGGTGTAAATTCAATACCGGCGGTTGATACCGTGTCTTGCGCCTGCACATTTATGCACCTAAAAATGCAGATAGTAGCCAATAAAAGAAATAATAATAATAAGGTATATTTCATTTGTTATGTTTAATAGGGATAAGTAGTTATTTTGATATTTACTACATTTCCGGCAGCCAGTAGCTTTTCTTTGAGTTCCAGTGTCTTGGTTAGGTTAGCCAATCGGTAACCTACAAGCAAAAAATCTTCGTGCGAAACCGGGCCTTTTAATCGTTCCACTTTAAATGGTGCGGGCTCATCATTATCAACAGGTATATTCCACTCTTCATTTTTTGCTTTAAGCCATACCAGCAATTCCCAGCGACTTTGTTTTTGAACTACGTTATCCTGCCTTTTTACCGTACATGATATCAGCACACAGCAAAAAAAAAGGCAAACACATAACCCGGGGTAACCCCAAAATTGCTGCTTTGTCATAACGGACCGCCAAATTATTTCACCGGAATACTAAACTCAATATCATCAGGAGGCAGGCATTTCTGATCGTTGCAGGTCATATACTCCAGCTTGCCTGTAATGGTAGTTTGCTTTGCTTTAAGTTTAATTTTTTGCTGAAATATGACGCTATGCTCAAAAAAACCTACTTCCATGTTAAACACCTTCTCCATGCGGGTAATCGGTTTCGGTTCAATAGTGGCTCCTACTAACACGTATGTTTTTGAAGGGTTGAAAGTGATGGTTGTTTTTACCGGTCCGCCGTCTTTTACAAATTGTGAATATACATGCCAGCCTTCATCAATAGCAGCCTTAATGAATACTACCGCTTCTGTTGCACTGGTTTTTTTAGCCGCATAGCTCCAGGTAACGGGCGTTAATATTTGTGCTTTAGTTTGGATCGCAAACAGGATCAGGGTAACTGTCGCCAGGAATAATTTTTTCATGATTAAAAATGAGTTAGTGTTTTTATATTATTTAATAAGCGGATCATTTAAACGCGAAATAGGCTCATAGCCGGTAAAAGTCACATAGGATGAGACATAACCATCTTTTACCGGTTCTTCTTTCACCAGGTCTGTACTGAGGTATTTTTTATTGCTGTCACATAGTAACGTTACTACTACGGCATCCGTTCCCAGTTGTTCTTTTAATTTTATAGCACCGATAACATTAGCTCCTGATGATATGCCAACGGCCAGGCCCAGCTCTTTTGATAGTTTTTGGGCCATAATAATAGCGTCACCGTCGCCGGCCTGCATCACATAGTCTAATTCGTCCAGCTTTACAATAGCAGGTATAAATTCGTCAGAAATACCCTGTATACGATGACTGCCGACTTTATACCCCGTAGTGAGCGTCGGAGATTCAGCCGGCTCTAACGGATGTATTTTAATTTTCGGGTTCATCATCTTCAGGTATTTACCCACACCCATGATGGTACCGCCTGTACCTACGCCTGCTATAAAAGCATCGGGCTGTAAACTCTTGCTGGCTAATTGCTGCCAGATCTCAGGGCCGGTTGTAATTTCATGCGCGCCTGCATTATATTCGTTCTCAAATTGCCTGGGCAGAAAAAACCGGTCTGACCCTTCGGCCATTTGTTCTGCTAAACGAATGCTGCCCAAAAAGCCACCTTCGGCTTTACTGACTAAATGAATTTTAGCGCCGAGGCTTTTAATAATATCCATACGTTCTTTACTCAGCCAATCGGGCATCATAATAATTACTTCATGCCCTAGTGCCTTCCCAATAGCGGCAAAGGCTATCCCGGTATTGCCGGATGTAGCTTCAATAATTACATCACCCGGCTTAACAGCGTTTGACCTGTAGCTCTGGTACATGATATACAGTGCCATTCTATCCTTTACACTGCCGGTAAGATTATAATGCTCGCATTTTACGTAAATGCTGCCGGCTCTGCCTTTATAGGTATATTCCAACTTAAGCATAGGCGTATTGCCGACTAAATACCATAAAGTCTGAAATTTCTCAGCCTGTTTTTTTGTAAATCGTTCCGCTTCCAGGTTAACTACCATCATACTTTATTATTATATGGTAAATCTCCACAATACCGACAACAAGAACAATAACTTTAGATAAATCCATAAATTTTATGGAAAATAAACTAAATAGTGTTAAATTTCACATTTTTGTTTAGCTTTATTTCTTATTATTGTATAAATTTTCATTTCACCCTCAATGATAGAATTGGATCCGACCGATATCGCCATTTTAAAGCTATTGCAAAAAGATGCGTTATTAACAAATAAAGAAATTGCCCACCAGATCCATAAGTCAATAGCCACTATCCATGAACGGATCAGGCGGCTTAAGGATCAAGGATATATTAAACGCGTGGTTGCCATTCTTGACCGTAAAAGAATTGACAAAAATCTAATTGCCTTCAGCCAGGTATTGTTAAATGGCCATGCCGCCGGTACGCTTAATGCATTTGAGCAGGAAGTGACCAAGTTTCCGGAAGTAATGGAATGTTTGCAAATGACCGGGACATTCGATTTTTTATTACGCATAGCCACCAGCGACATGGACGCTTATCATGATTTTTACCGCAATAAATTAGCCACTTTACCTAACATTACTACTGTTCAAAGCTTCTTCGTATTGTCTGAAGCTAAAAGTGACACTGCTTATCCGTTGTAGGTTTATGCTTGTTGACCGGATATTCGTTTTATGCTGTCGAATTTAAAGGTAAGGCAAACCGTCAGCTTCCCGGAGGATAATTATGTATTCACCGGGCTGGATGAACCATGAGAGAACTACAGATCACGCAAAGCATCGAAGCAAAAGACCGCTATCCTGAGGATTTGGATGGGGAGTTATAGCCGTTTGAAACTCGCGTACTAAACTTTAACTACACTGACACAGTAAATCAGTATGCCAATGAATTTGTTGCTTTACCCGGTCGTCAGAAGTCCACAGTTACTATCCTTTAATAGAATAATCCATTCATCATCACTAAGCCTTGCAAAAGACCTATTTGTAATTCGGTATTCCGAATACCCGTTCCATGCCAATTGTTTTTTACAACCTCTTTTCCGTATATTGGCTCTAACTAGCAGATAGAATGCCGATAAAGAGCTTAAAGAACGAGAAGGATATATTGAAAGAGGTTGCAGCCGGTAGCCAAAAAGCTTTCACTGAACTTTTCAACGCTTATCACAACCAGTTGGGCGAATATATATTAATGTTAACCGCCTCTGAAGAGATGGCCGAAGAAATAATTCTAGATATATTCGTGAAAATCTGGATGAACAGGCTTGACCTTACTCACATCGAAAACTTCTCATCTTATATTTTTATACTTACACGCAATTATACCCTTAACTGCATTCGGAAAACAGTAAATGACCGAAAAAAACAAGATATTTATATACTGCACTTAGGCAAAGAAGAACCGTATTCGGTAAGTGGTTTAGGTGATGATGAAAAAGACTATACTGAAATAGTTGAAAAAGCCGTTGCGCAATTGCCACCGCAACAGCAAAAAGTTTTTATCCTGAAAAGAGAAGGTAAGAAAAATAGTGATATCGCCGCTGAACTCCAAATTTCTTCGGAATCTGTTAGGAAATATTATCAATGGGCGGTCAAATCCGTATCCGGATATGTAAAATCTCACATCGAGGTAAGTATCCTACTTGCGTATGTTGGAATTTTCTGCAAGTAGCCCCCAAATACAGCTTTTCACCAACCTAAAATCACGTTATTTTAAATTTATATTAAAAAATTATAAAATCCATATCCCGTTTTTCCATTTTTTGTGTCTTTAGTATAAAAACAGAGTATTTACCTACAAATACTCTGTTACAAGAACTAAAAAGATGGCAAACGCTAGATTAAAAGATTTATTTGACCGTTCGATCGCGAAAAAGTTAAGCCTCCCGGAAAGCGAAGAGTTGATGGACCTTATTGCAGCTGAAGAAAATGAAGAGCAAGTTAAAGAGCTATTTAAAACTTCATGGGATAACTTTAGTGCTACAATACCCGCTTTCAGCAACAAAAAAAGTGAAGAAATTTTACAACGGGTATTGCGGCGCACACAACCGGCCAAAACGAGAAGCCTATGGCCAAAAATTATTGCCGCTGCTTCTATACTACTTGTGCTATCTGCGGGCGGCTATTTTATTTTGAATAAAGGCATCTCACCATCAAATTCCGAGGAAGCCGCTATAAACATAAAGCCGGGCAAAAACCGAGCTATACTCACTTTAGTTAATGGCAAACAAATCATTTTAACAGCGGCCGGTAACGGAAAAATTGCTGTTCAGGGAAATATCAATATTAATAAAATTGCTGATGGGGAAGTTGCTTATAACGGCGCAGTTGCTGGCAATGAAACACCTATGTTTAATACCATTTCCACACCACGTGGCGGCCAATATCATATAACCCTGGCAGACGGTACCAACGTTTGGCTAAATGCTTCATCGTCTCTTAAATTTCCAACCACATTTAATGGTAAGGATAGACTGGTAGAATTATCCGGCGAGGGTTATTTTGAAGTGGCGCACAACAAAGCGATGCCGTTTAGGGTAAAAACACCCGGCCAGATCGTAGAGGTTCTGGGTACCCATTTCAATATAAACTCTTACCAGGACGAAAGTACTACTAAGACCACTTTATTAGAGGGCTCAGTAAAAATAACGCATGATAATATAGAAAAGTTATTGGTACCGGGCGAGCAAGCCAGCGTTAACGCCGGTTTATTTGATATAGTTAAGAAAAATACTGATGAAGCTGTTGCCTGGAAAAACGGCTATTTCAGATTCGTAAATACCCCGCTTCCAATTATCTTAAGGCAATTTGAGCGTTGGTATGATATCACTATTGTTTATGATAAGTCGTTGAATGACCAGTATTTCAGCGGTAAGATAACGCGTAACGCTGATTTATCGCGGGTACTAAAGATATTGGAACAAGGGGGCGTTAGCTTTGAACTTAAAGGCAGGCAATTAACCGTGCTGTCAACTAACAAATAATAACATTAACCCTAATATTTAAACTAAAGACAGGAGGCAACAGGAAAGGATAATTACATAAACCCCAGAAGTTATCCCAAAAAAGAACCGGAAGTGCTGGTAACACTCCCGGCGAATGATTGGGCTAACCGTAAAAAAAATCGAGTTGAAAGAAGTTTAAACCATTTAACCCAAACACTGCAAAAGTATGCAAATAAACTTACGTGCTAAAACGCCCGGTAATTGGCGGCGTTTTACGTCAAAATTATTCCTGGTGATGAAATTAACAACATTTCTGATAATCATCGCTAGCCTCCAGGTATCGGCAACGGCATTTTCGCAACAAATTACACTATCAGAAAAAAATGCCCCTATAGCCCAAATATTAACTAAAATACAGGAGCAAAGCGGATATCAATTTTTTTATAACAGCAAAGCGCTTGGCGAGGCGGGTAATGTTACTGTTATGGTTAATAATGTATCTGTAAAAGAAGCTTTGGATAAGCTTTTTAAAGACCAGCCTTTTACTTACGCGGTTGAGAATAACACCATAGTCGTCAAAGCCAAAGAGCCATCGCTTGTACAAAAAATGGCCGGTTTCTTAGGCTTACCGGCAGACATCTCGGGCATGGTAACCGATAGCTTAAGACAACCGCTTATCGGGGCAACGGTATCCATAGTGGGCGCGGCCAGCTACCACACCACTACGGATTCAAGGGGCCTATTTAAGTTTACATCCGTGCCCCAGGGCGAATACCAAATCATCATTACCTATGTTGGCTACCAGCTGATGGAAAGAACAATTACATCTTCAGGTACTAACCTTAATTTATATTTTGTGTTGCACATGGGTACCAGTAAACTGGATGAAATTTTAGTAACCGGGTATAATTCAACAACACGGCGCCTCAGCACCGGCGCGATAAGTAAAGTTGCCGGAGCACAGATCGAGCAACAACCCATATCAAATCCGATATTGGGTTTGGAAGGCCGCGTACCCGGTTTATTTATTACACAAACAGCCGGTAATTCGGGCGCGACTTTAAATGTTGTTATCCGGGGGCAAAATAGTTTATCGGCTTTGTCTCAATCTCCCCCGCTGTATATTATCGATGGTATACCATTTGCCAGCGGCCCTGTAGAAAATGCGATAGGCGGCCATGGTGTCCAGGGTTTTAACCCGCTAAATACTATCAATCCTTCGGATATTGAAAGTATCGACGTATTAAAAGATGCAGATGCTACCGCTATTTATGGTTCACGCGGCGCCAACGGCGTGATCGTCATCACTACCAAAAAAGGCAAAATGGGCGACACCAAAGTGAACCTGGAAATAAGCGACGGATTTGGCGAAGCTACGCACCTTGTACCGATGGCAAACACCGCACAATATCTGGCTTTAAGGCGCCAAGCTTTCGCCAATGATAACGTAACGCCAACGGCGGTAAACGCGCCTGACCTGTTCACCTACAGCCAAAGCGCCTATACCAACTACGGGGATCTGCTGATAGGAAATACGTCGCATCAGCGAAACGCAGCCTTTTCAGTATCCGGCGGCGACGCGTTCACCCAATTTTTATTTGGAGCTAACCTGCGCCATGAGTCTACAATTTTTGATGCCAATAATGCCAATAATGCCGACCAGTTCCATATGAACCTGCAGCATAGAAGCCATGATAGTAAATTTAGCGTAGGCATAAATGTGAGTTATAATTTGGATCATAATTCGCTGCCCACGTTTAGCCTGACAGCAGGCAACTACAGCCTGCCGCCCAATTATCCGCTTTATAACAGCGATGGCAGTTTATATTTCGGCACCGGTTATACTAATCCGCTTGCAGGGTTTAATGCTAATTTTGATATCAAATCAAATAACCTGATCACAAACGCCAACATCCGTTATACTATAATTCCCGGCCTGGACTTTACAGTAAATGCAGGTTACAACCTGGATAACGTTTACAGCGCCGCAATCACACCGTCAAATGCAAATAACCCGGCATTTAACTACAGCCCAAGTGCCATATTTGGCAACAACTATATAAAAACTTATATAGTCGAGCCAAAACTTAATTACACCTATGTGTCAGGCAAGTCCAAGCTTACTGCACTGGTTGGTGGTACCTGGCAAGAAACCCAAACGGTTCAGCCTTATTGGTTATATACTTTTTACACAAATCCTCAACTGGTTAGCAGCTTAAGTTCAGCAAAAATATTGTTTGGATCGTCCGGGTATACAGATTACCGTTATGATTCCGGCTATGGCCGTTTAGAATATGCCTGGAACGATGAGTTTTTAGCCAGCGCTAATATCCGAAGGGATGGTTCATCCAGATTTGGGGCGGATAAGCAGTTCGGAACATTTGGCAGCGGGGCAGCCGCCTGGATCTTCACAAAAGAAAATTTGGTGAAAGATCATTTACCCTGGTTAAGCTTCGGTAAACTAAAAGCCAGTTATGGTACAGGCGGAGAAGATGGCAGCGCTGTTGATTATGCTTACGAATCTACTTATAACGTAGGTAGCGGTTATGGTCCCTATTCTACCATTAATCCTACGCTTGGTAACACGTTGTTGCAATGGGAATTCACCAAAAAGCTGGATATCGCTATGGATCTGGGCTTTTTCCAGGACCGTGTTTTATTTTCTATCAATGCTTACCGTAATCGTACCAGCCACCTGTTAGGCAGTACGCCTTTGCCGTCACAAACTGGCTTTGGAAGCCTGAATGCAAACTTACCCGATGGCGCAGTAGTGCAAAATAAAGGTTTGGAAATGGAACTGACCACCAATAATATTAAGAAGAAAGATTTTAGCTGGACAACCTCTGTTAACTTTACACTGCCGCAAAACAAACTCTTATCATTCCCTAACCTGTTAAGCTCAACCTACGCCAATAGTTATGTAGTTGGCAAATCACTTAATCTTATTCACGTTTACCATTTTACCGGTTTTCAAAACGGATTGGCTACTGTACAGGAAGCTAACCCCACTATTGGACCCGTTCAAGGCATTGCGGCAAACGGAAAAGGTGACTGGATCATAGATGGAAGTACAGATCCAAGGTTTTACGGCGGCTTTGATAACATTGTAAGTTTTAAGGGTTTCCAGCTTGACATTTTATTCCAGGCAGTAAGCAGAAAGGCCCAAAGGTCTGATACGTACTTCTCTTCTGTACCGGGCATGGGTAATAACGTACCTAAGGCGATACTGAGCCTGCCTTTTAAAGCCTCAACCAGTTACGGCACACCGGCAACCAACGCGTATTTTAATTATATCGGTTCTGACGCTGCTGTGGAAGATGCTTCATTTGTCCGGTTAAAAAATGTATCGCTTGCTTATAATTTCCCGGTATCAATAACAAGGCACCTAAAAATGTCAGGCTTGCAGGTATATATACATGCACAAAACCTGCTCACATTTACTAAGTACCAAGGCCTTGATCCAGAAACACTATCAAACGGCTTGCCTACCATCAGGATGATCATAGCAGGTTTAAAAACTACATTTTAAAAATTGATTCCATGAAAAAGATTAAAATATATATAACCTACGGCTTATTGTTTATTTCCGGGATTTTGGTTTTAGGATCATTAAACAGTTGTAAAAAACTGATCGTTGAAAACCCTTCCGGAACAAAACTATTAACGTCCACCGTTTTTACAGATTCTTTAACCACGCAGGCGGCAGTTGCCGGCATGTACAATAGTTTATCATATTCGGGCAGCTATAATTTTAACATAGCTGTTTTACCCGGCTTTAGTGCCGACGAATTAACCTATGTGGGCAATACCTATACACAGTATATCAACAATACGATACCAACAAATGACCCGAGCAATTCAATATGGGGTTCAAGCTATGGTATTATTTACCAGGCTAACGCCATCATCAACGGTGTTGGTGGCAGCGGAAAACTATCCGCAAAGTTTAAAAACCAGGCCTTAGGCGAGGCATTATTTATACGAGCATTTTGTTATTTCTACTTAACCACCTTTTATGGAGATGTGCCGCTGGTAACATCTACAGATCTTGGCGTCAATCAGGCATTGGCCCGCACGTCGTCTGCCGCCGTTTATGCTCAAATTATTGCCGACCTAAAACTTGCTCAAAGTTATTTGCCTGCTGATTTTTCCCCATCCGGCGGTACTAACAGAACGAGGGCAAATAAATTTGCCGCCACAGCCTTACTGGCCAGGGTCTATCTTTATCAGTCAGATTGGGCCGATGCCGAAGCACAGTCTACTACGGTCATCAGCAGTTCACAATTTGCTTTGGCTACAGACCTGAACACCGTTTTTACCGCAACCAGTAAGGAAGCAATACTCCAACTTTATAACCAGGCCGGTGGTTACGTTCAGTTTGCGTACAGTGTGGTACCGAACCCGGTTAAACCTGTTCCTACCTATGTGTTAACCGCGCAACAAATTGCCGCTTTCCAGGCAGGCGATAAACGTTTAACAACATGGACAGGGTCCTTGCTTTATAGCGGCACGACTTATGTTTATCCGTATAAATATAAAAACGTAACCAGTGGTAACACAGAGTACTATACCTTATTCAGGATAGCCGAGCAATACCTGATCAGGGCTGAGGCACGCGCACAGCAAGGTAATACATCAGGCGCGATAACCGACTTGAACGCCATTCATAACCCAACACGTGTTAACTTGCCGGTTTACGCGGGCCCTACAGATCAACAGTCTGTATTAATCACCATTATGAACGAACGTCGGGTTGAACTATTTGCAGAATGGGGGCATCGGTGGTTTGACCTGAAACGTACCAATACAGCCAATGCTGTGCTTGGGGCAGAAAAACCTACCTGGACACCAACAGCTACTTTATACCCAATTCCTGTTGGCGAAATCCAACTTAACCCAAAACTGGTACAAAATCCGGGATATCATTAATGTTTAAGGTGGGAGCCTATTAAGCTTCCACCTTAATTTATTTTCTAAAAAAACAATCAATCATGAAAAATAAAACCACTACGGCTTCGCCGAAGGCACCTGTTCTTAAAATAATTATCAGGCATTCGTTGTTATGTATTGCCTTTATGGCATTGTACACTCGTGCAAGTGCGCAACAAAAATATGTGATAGAAGGCAAAATAAACGGCCTGGACAAAGATATGAAGGTTATGCTAAACTACTTTCCATCTAAGGGTATTATTGTAAGAGATTCGGCTATTGTAAAAAATGGAGCCTTTCATATGCAGGGAACTATTGCAAGGCCTTACAAGGTTAACCTGTATTTGAGATCTTTCACCCCGCCGCCACCGCAAAAATTTGTTATAGGGCAAGTTGTTCCTTCGCAGGACGGTCAATCTTTTTATTTGACAGCCGGCACCACAACTATAACCGGCAATAGCTTAGCCTCGGCTGTCGTTAGCAACCCGGTACAGGCGGAATATATAGAACTGCAAAATAGTTTATTGCCGGTGCAAAAAGCATCAGGCCCTAATAACCTCGCGTTATTTTACGCAAAAAATGCCGACTCGATAGCATTGTTTAAACAAAGAAGGGCCGCATTTGAAAAACAATACAGCCAGGTTAATTTCAACTTTGTAAAAAAACATCCTAACTCCTATGTAGCTTTTGACCTGGTACAGAATTACGCTATCGTCATTGAAGACCCGGAATCTTTTGAACCGATGTTCAATGCCCTATCGCCTCAATTTAAAAACTCTCCCGAGGGTAAAACGATAGCTCATAATCTATTGATGGTCAAAAAATTTGCTATCGGGCAGCCTATTATGGAGTTTACTCAAAATGATGTGAACGGTAAGCCGGTTTCTCTATCCTCACTTAAGGGAAAGTATGTATTAGTTGATTTTTGGGCAAGCTGGTGCGGCCCCTGTCGTATGGAATATCCTTTTATCCATAAAGCATATGACGAGTTTAAAAATAAAAATTTTGAAGTGATTGGTGTTTCGTTAGATGATAAGAAAAACCTGTGGGTGAACGCCATCAAAGACAATCATTTTGATTGGGTAGAAGTATGCGATCTGAAAGGGCGCCAAAATGAAGTAGCAGTAGCTTATGGCATAAGCGCTATACCGCAAAGTTTATTGGTTGATCCCAATGGTATCATCATAGCCAAAAACCTTAGGGGCGACGACCTGATTGAAAAATTAAAAGAAGTTATTAAGACAGACAAATTATAGTAAATATGAAAAAACTAATTATCGCGGCTTTGGCATTCATGCCATTTACAGGATGGGCGCAAAGCGCCGGGTTTACTGTTAAGTTTAAAGACCAAAGTGCTCCGTCTACCGAAAAAGCGCTTTTGTTATATGAAATTGATGGTAAATCGCACGTAGATTCGGCACAGATGGTTAATGGCGTTTTTACCTTCACCGGTACCATGCCTTCTTACCCTGTGATGGCCAGGCTATGGGGGCATAATGCGCCGGTAGGTTATGAGAATGGCCATTTACCGGATCAGCTGAATTTTTTCCTGGAGAAAGGCACCATACATATCGATGTGAAAGATTCGTTGAAATACGCAGTAGTAACCGGAACTAAAAATAATGAAGACTATAACCGGTTCCAAAAATTTATGACCAAGCCTTTGAACGGCATCATGGAACTTAATAAAGAAGGCATTTTGACGATGATGGCCAAAAAAAACTCCCCGGCTTTTGAGGCTGACTATAAGCCGCGATATCAAAAAGCTGTAGAAATTTACAAAAACCGGCAATTAGAATACATCAAAGCAAACCCTCATTCATTTTCAAGCGTGATTGCATTGAATGAATGGGCCGGATCAAAAATTGATGTTACCGTGGTTGAACCGATATATAAAGGTCTGGCCGCCGAAGTACGGAACACTAAAGCCGGACAGGATCTTTTAAATAGGATCAACAGTACGCGGTCTACAAATATTGGAAGCTTTGCGCCGTTATTTACTCAAAACGACACCAGTGGGAAAGCTGTAAAGCTGAGCGACTATCGTGGCAAATACGTACTACTTGATTTTTGGGCGTCGTGGTGCGGGCCTTGCCGTGCAGAAAACCCCAATTATGTGAAGGCATATGCCCAATACAAAGCTAAAGGTTTTGAAATGCTTGGCGTTTCGCTTGACCGCACCGACGCGCACGCAGCCTGGCTTGCAGCCATTAAAGCCGACGGTTTAACCTGGACACAAGTCTCTGATCTTAAATATTGGACCAATGACGTGGCTAAACTTTATGACATACGTTCAATACCTCAGAATTTTCTGATTGACCCTCAGGGTAAAATAATTGCCAAAAACCTGCGTGGGGATGAATTGGATAAGAAGCTGGCCGAGCTATTCAATTAAAGTTGAACAAATGGCGAGATTAATTTTCTGACTAAAAACAGTTTTTAACCACTATTAAACACTGAAAACGGAAAAAACATCAACCAAAGCGATGATAAGCGCAAAATTTACGAATTAAAGCAAAATCATTGTTATTTCTAAGCAAACTGATGAGGAAAGTGCGCCGGATAAAACACCGGCGCGCTTTCTTCATCAGAATATTTATCTTATTGCTTAGCGATCTTATATAACTTACCGTTATCCGTAGCTGCATAAATGGCACCGTCCTTCCCGGTAGCCATGCAGCGCCAGCGTTCGTTTTTATCTGCCAGTAAACGCTCCTCGCCGGTTACTTTATTATTTTCAATAACCAGGCGTATGATATGCATGCCGCTTAATGCGCCTATAAACATATTATTTTTCCATTCGGCGATGTTGCCGGTGTAAAACATCATACAGCCCGGGGAGATTACCGGATCCCAATAGTAAACCGGCTGTATAGTACCCTCTTTTTGCTGTATCCCATCGTAAACCTTCTCACCGCTGTATTCAATACCGTAAGTAACATAAGGCCATCCGTAGTTACCACCCGATTTAATTAAATTAACCTCATCGCCGCCACGGGGGCCGAACTCGGTCTCCCACAAATCGCCGGTAACAGGGTTAATAGCCAAGCCATCCGGGTTACGAAAACCATAGGCATATATCTCGGGCTTAGCATCGATTTTACCAATAAAAGGGTTATCGGCAACCGGTTTTCCATCTTTCGTAATATGGATCATCTTTCCGGTGGTAGCGCTCAGATCCTGCGCCTTCACCCGGATATCATTGGCCTGGCGATCTCCGGAGCTTACAAATAGATTGCCCTGTTTATCAAACACCAGCCGGGAACCAAACTGGCCGGCTCCTTTGTAGCGCGGATAAGCCTCCCAGATCACCTTGACATCTTCCAGTTTTGTTTCATCGGCTGATAATTTGCCTTTTGCTACTGCAAGTGTAGCGCCCTCGCCCGGTTGGGCATAAGTCCAGTAAATCAGGCGGCTTTTGGTAAAATCAGGATCAATGTTTACATCCAGCAAACCGCCCTGTCCCTGGAATTGTACCTCGGGGAAACCGGTAATCGTTTTAACAATTTTACCACCGGTAGTTACGATTTGTAACGTTCCCGGTTTACTGCTGATCAGTAAACGGCCGTCGGGCAGCACATGCATACCCCAAGGGCCCTTTAGCGCGCTGCTGATCACAGTAACCGTATAAGGAGTTTTGGTGGTAACGCTCCCAATGCGGGTTTGCCCCGCAAAAGCAGGTTTATAATCGCTATTGGCTTTGTTTTTTTCTACCGGTTCGCCGGTTTGGGCAACGGCCGCCAGAGTTGCTGAAATAAGCAGGGTGCCTAATGCTAAGGGCCTATAAAATTTTAATGGCATAAAATTGATTTGGATTAATGTCATGTAAGTTACAACCTGGAAAGTTATATGTTTGATTACCACCGATTTTTTACAATGGCCGGTAGAAAGCGAGGCATTAATCGGGTGTTATTGGCAAGGTTAAGTTCTTCAACAGGATAAGTATTAATATTTAGCGCCCTGTTTAAAGGCGGGGTATTTCCGGCCCGTCATATGGATTTTCCAACGCGTCTTTGATTCGCATCAGTCGGTTTTTGGCCCGTCCGTCTTTAGGCCCGGATAGCAGGCTTTCAATATTACGAGCTACCGCGTCTTTCACTTCATATTGCGTTGAGGCACGATCAAGGCGAAGGGTTGCCGGTAAATTTTTATTCTCAAAATAGTTAAGAAGTTCCTGGTCAGTCATCCGGCAAAAGTACGTAGCCTATAACCGAAATTTTTATGAATTCAAAAATGAAGTTACCAGCAGAAAAACAACCATCAATATCAAGTAGTTATAGATATGAACAAATTTAATTTATATTATAAAAATACTAAGAATTGTTATTCTCTGGTTCTTTTACTTACTGTAGTTGTTTGTGCGCTAACCGCCTGTCACTAGCGCCGCAGTACCGAAAAAGCCGGAAACATCAAGGATCCGATCGTCAAAAGGACAGGCGGACCGACGATCCTTGACACGGCTAAGATCAATAAAGGAGATAGTGACGGGGCCTGGTCAAAGCGGAAAACCTAAACAATTACACCTCTCTTTTGCATCCTACGGCGGGTCTGTTTCAAAATAAGGCAAGAGTGAAGCGAACGGCAAATAGTGATCATTGCGTGTTTAACCAATTAAGGCAAAAAACAGTTAGCGGAGGTAGTTATTTGACTATACAAGCGTTTACCGGATTATTAACGTTAACTTAGATAAATTTAAAATCAAAGTAATGGCATCAGGAACAGTAAAATTTTTTAATGAATCAAAAGGCTTTGGCTTTATTACGCCAAGTAACGGCGGCAAGGAATTATTCGTACATGTTACTGCTTTGAGCGGCCAAATCCGCGAGGGTGACGAGGTGACTTATGATGTGGAAGAAGGTAAAAAGGGCCCGGGCGCCATCAATGTAAAACTTGTTTAACTTGGGTAGGTCGACGGAAACTTACACTAAAAAAGAAAATGAAAAAAGCCCGGCGGAGAAAGGCTAAAGAGAAAATCGAAAAAGCAGCGCAGCGGCGGCCGGCGGGAACCAGCCCAAAAGCCTGAAAGACATGATAGCCTATGTCGATGAGTGGGGTAATATTACTTTAATCGCTCCTGACCCGGCTAAAAAATAATGGTCAATCTGGACAATATCTATATTGGCACTGCTAAAAAGAAAGACCTGCCGCAGGACACGGTCCGGAACGGTTAGTGTTTTTGATTCGGACAAAAACTTAATTCTACAGGCAACTTATTAATCAATTTGCGGTTAACCCGTTTAACAGCCACTTATTTACGTTCTGTTCACAATTTATTGGGTATCTTTGTTCCTTATGAGGCAACTGAAGATTACCCAATCTATTACCAATCGCGAATCGCAATCTCTGGATAAATATTTGTCAGAGATCGCAAAAGTTGATTTGATCACCGCGGAGGAAGAAGTGATCTTAACACAAAAGATCCGCGGGGGCGACCAGGTGGCATTGGAACGCCTCGCCAAAGCAAACCTTCGTTTTGTCGTGTCCGTCGCTAAACAATATCAAAACCAGGGCTTAACCCTGGGCGACCTGATCAATGAAGGTAACCTGGGTTTAATTAAAGCTGCCGGCCGCTTTGATGAAACAAAAGGCTTCAAATTTATATCTTACGCCGTTTGGTGGATACGTCAGGCAATATTGACAGCTGTTGCTGAACAATCCCGGATCGTTCGCTTACCTTTGAACCAGGTGGGGTCGCTTAATAAGATCAGGAACTCATCATCCAAACTGGAACAAAGATTTGAGCGTGCCCCTACCCCAGAAGAAGTCGCTGAAGACCTTGAAGTCAGTGTTTATAAGATAACCGACTCGATGTCCAATGCCGGTCGTCACATCTCGATGGATGCTCCATTCGTCCAGGGGGAAGAAAATACGTTGCTGGATGTATTACAAAACACTGAGGCAAGCACGGATAGCGAATTAATGGCGGATTCTTTGAGCCAGGAGATCAGGCGTTCGCTTAGCTCACTCGCAGAACGGGAACGCGACGTGCTGGTGCTGATATTTGGCTTAAACGGCGTTGCCGTGCATTCACTGGAAGAAATAGGTGAAAAATATGAGTTGACCCGCGAACGCGTCCGTCAGATCAAAGATAAAGCCCTTAACCGTTTGAGGCAGGGTAGTAAATCCGGCTTGCTCCAATCCTATTTGTAAAATTCGTTATTTCTTGTATAAGACGCAGGAAATGCTCCAGTGTGACGCTTACGCACTGTACTTGCCTATGAAATTTTTAAATTGCAGAGAATAGAACAGATCGTAGTTCTATCCAAAATATTAATCATATTATTTATAAACCTGCATTTGAAGCTTCAAAAAGACTTTAAACGCATAAAAAAAGCCCATTTCAATTAAGAAATGAGCTTCGTTCTTTTGTGGTCAAGACTTTGCGTTTATCGAACCATTTCCTGCGTGATGTTAAAAGAATAGCGGAATTGGACTTGATTTCGAATGGGTTCAAAAATGTTAAAATTGGTGTGGTTGAGGATGTTCGTTGAAGAATTAGACATTTGAGCAACGATTTTTTTACAAAATCACAATATGATTAGACTGTCTTAATGACTGGGTAATAATGTTCGAATTCCAGCAGGAATTCAACCAGGTCACCCTGATCCCAAAAACCATTCTGATCAATTTTAGTAGTGACCAGTAAGGGTTGGTTTTGAAGATTGGCCTTAATTTCAAAATGACGCCATTGCGCCACTTTTACCAATTCGTTTGTTTTTGAATCGATAGCTTTACCGGTGAAGTGAAATTTGC
>JAQBOP010000195.1 GCA_028287975.1 Mucilaginibacter sp.
CTAAATATACCAGTGCCCGCGGCAAGGTTACCGAAGCCGAAGAGGGTTTAATGGGCCTTACGGTTGATCCGTCATTCGATAAAAATCATTTCATATATACGTTTTACTCACATCCGACAGAAAAGAAATGGATGCTTACCCGCTGGAAATTTGAGAATGACGCCTTAGTTGCCGGCTCTGAAAAGACAGTGCTTGAGTTTGAAACCCAACGCGAAACCTGCTGCCATACCGGCGGCGGCATGACCTGGGATGCCAAGCATGACCTGTACCTTACCGTTGGTAACAATACCGGCGCGTTGCTATCATCATCAACTGATGAGCGCCCTGATAAAGTACATTGGGACGATCAGCGCGGTACTGCAAATACCAACAGCCTGTTAGGTAAAATACTAAAGATCCACCCGGAACCTGATGGCAGCTATACCATCCCGGCAGGAAACCTGTTCCCTAAAGGAACGCCAAAGACACGCCCTGAAATTTATACCATGGGCCACCGTAACCCATGGAGGCCGTCAATCGACAGCAAAACAGGCTGGTTATATTGGGGTGATATCGGCCCGGATGCTACCGAAGACAGCGACCTTGGCCCTAAAGGCTATGACGAGCTGAACCAGGCACGCACTGCCGGATTCTTTGGCTGGCCATACTTTGTTGGCCCTAACGCCGCTTACCCGATTTACAACTATGTTGATGGCGATACCGGGCCTGCAAAAGACCCTAAAAAGCCGATCAATAATTCAGTTAACAATACCGGGTTAAAAGAGTTGCCGCCTGTTGCTCCGCCGTTTATCTACTATCCGTATTCGGCATCTGCCGAATTCCCGTTAGTGGGCAGTGGTAGCCGCAGTTCGGTTGGCGGGCCTATTTATCACAAGTCAGACCGCCCGACCGCCAAACGCCCATGGCCTGCCTATTACGAAGGTAAGTGGCTGGCTACAGATCTTGCCCGTGGGTGGATCATGGCAATATCCATGAAAGCCAATGGCGATTATTTGGGTATGGAGCAATTTTTGCCGACCTATCATCCTATCGAGCCTATCGACATTAAATTTGGCCCGGATGGCGATCTGTATGTATTAGAATATGGCAGCGTTTGGTTCGGCAAAAGCGATAATGCCAAACTGGTACGGATCGAGTATAACGCCGGTAACCGTAAGCCAACCGTTATCGCATCGACCAACAAACAGGGCGGTACCGTTCCGTTAAAAATAACCTTGTCATCTGCCGGAACATCTGACGCGGATGGCGATGCCTTAAGATATAGCTGGAAAGTGAGTTCTCTGGGCGCGCAAGCCAAATTATATCCAACGGCTAACCCTGCTATAACACTGACCAAAGCAGGTGTTTATATGGCTACTTTAACAGTAACCGATTCGCATGGTGCAAGTAACAGTAAATCGGTGAAAATTATCGCGGGCAATGAGGCCCCTGAGGTAAAGGTCGATCTGTCAAACAATACTTCGTTCTACTTTAATGATAAGCCGTTCAATTATACCGTAAGCGTTACCGATAAAGAGGACGGCAGCCTTGCAGCAGGAACCATCACCCCGGCGCAGGTATCCATGAGCATTAATTATACATCAGAGGGATTTGATTATGTGCAGGTAGCGCAGGAGCAAAGCAGTGTCGACGCGTCGACCCAATTTGCCGTTGCCCGCGCGTTAATAGGCAACGCAGATTGCAAAAACTGCCACAGCGTTAATGCAGTGAACGTAGCACCAAGCTTTACCGAGATCTCCAACAAATATAAAGGTAATGATGCCGAGATAGAGCGCCTTGCACATGTTATCCGCGGCGGTGGCAGCGGGCATTGGAACAGGCCTATCGCTATGCCGGCACACCCTGGCATTACGCTTAATGACGCCCGTACCATTGTAAATTATATTGTTAATATAACCAATAACAACATTAACACCATGCCTGTAAAAGGCACCTATATACCAAAAGTGCCTGCTGATGATAATGGCAATGGTAGCTATATTATCCGTGCAGCTTATACGGACAGGGGCAATAAAAATATCCCCAAACAAACTACGGTATCAACCATCATACTGCACAACCCTATAGTAGGCGCCGCGACAGCCCCGGTTATTAAGAACGCGTTTACCAAGGTAAATGGTTTGGATGGGTCAACAAATGTGGTGGGCCGTAAAGATGGTTACGTCGAATTTAAGAAGATTGACCTGACCACTATTAAACAAATGGAGATGGCTGCTTACGCGACTGCTTTGGAGAACAACCCTGGCGGTACGATAGAAGTACACGCGGATAGCCCGACCGGCACACTGCTTGGCCAGGCTGCATTTGAACAACTGGATGCAAAACCAAAAGCGCAAAACTGGGTAAAAACCGACATTAAGGAAACTGCAGGGATACATGACTTGTACTTTGTGTTTAAAAACGATAAAGCTAAGGCTATTGACGCGCTATTATTATTTAATGCCATAAAATTCGAAGACGAAAAATAGTATCGTCAAATAACTTATAACGCAAAAGACCCGCCGATCGGCGGGTCTTTTGCGTTATATTATGTTTATTTCACTCTTTTCAATACTCCTTTAAAAGTAGTCCCCTGGAAACCAACGGTGACACTCATTTTATCGCCATCAATTTTTCCTTTAACATAAGATACCGCGAAGCCGTTATAGGTAAAAGGCTTAAACACGATATCCTTACCGGTTATTACACCGTTTTTTAGTGGTATATCGCCAATTTCGGTGTTAACAACGCCGTTTACCAAGCCCTTATCTTCCTTCATGTTTACGGTAATATCATATAATAACGCTATCGTACCAGACCATTTTCCACTCGCGCCCTCGGCATAACATATCGCGGTAGCAATTAAAATAACCAACAACGATCCTAAAACACACTTCTTCATTTTTGCACTTTTGTCAATAATAGACAAAATTAAGATATTGGGGCTTAATGTATTTAAATTTTTATACAACTTAAATCAAAAAAACGTAATTTTAATCTATGGGATCATCACAAAACCGCCGGTCGGCTATTAAGAATATTTTAGCCGGCACCGGGGCAGTTGCAGCCGCAGGTACGCTGTCTGCATTTACATTGCCAATGAAAAAAACGCAAGAATTAAAAGGGAATATCAACCACTCGGTATGTCGATGGTGCTTTCAAAATATTGACCTGGATACCCTTTGCGGGGCTGCCAAAGATATGGGCATGAAATCGATCGACCTGATTGGCCCTGACGAATGGCCGATAGCACAAAAGCATGGCTTGTTCTCATCCATGTGTAACGGCCAGGGCGTAGCCATCACCTTTGGTTGGAATGATCCTGCAAAACACGAAAAGCTGATTAAGGACTATAGCGATCTGATACCAAAAGTAGCTGCCGCAGGTTACAAAAACCTGATCTGCTTTAGCGGAAACCGTGAGGGCAAGGATGATGTAACCGGATTGGAAAACTGTGTAACCGGACTTAAAAAAATATTACCACTTGCTGAAAAACATGGCGTTGTACTTTGTATGGAACTGCTAAACAGCAAAGTTGACCATCATGATTATCAATGCGATCATACCGAATGGGGTGTAGCTTTATGCAAAAAATTAGGCTCTGAGAATTTTAAGCTGCTGTATGATATTTACCATATGCAGATCGACGAGGGCAATGTGATAGCTAACATCAAGGCTAATCACCAGTATTTGGCGCATTACCACGTAGCGGGAGTACCGGGCAGGCACGAGCCTAATGATACCCAGGAATTATATTATCCTGCTGTAATGAAGGCCATTTTAGATACAGGATTTAAAGG
>JAQBOP010000230.1 GCA_028287975.1 Mucilaginibacter sp.
AAGCGATAAAGTATCTTTACCTGATGCAGAAATCGTTGTTTCTGGAGGCCGGGGTTTAAAAGGCCCCGAAAACTGGAGAATGATAGAAGAACTGGCGGAACTTTTAGGTGCTGCCACTGCATGCTCAAAACCGGTATCAGATGCAGGCTGGAGGCCACATAGCGAACACGTTGGACAAACCGGTATAGCTGTCAGTCCAAATTTGTATATTGCAGTCGGAATTTCAGGTGCTATTCAGCATCTGGCCGGGGTAAGTTCATCAAAAGTTATCGTAGTAATAAACAAAGATCCAGAAGCACCGTTTTTTAAGGTAGCTGATTACGGGATTGTTGGCGATGCATTTGAGGTGCTCCCTAAATTAATAGCAGCCGTTAAAGAATATAAAGCTTCAGCATAAATACAGGTGTGATGGGGAATAACATGAAAAAAATAAAGCTTGATATTGTCGGCTTATCATACAGTCAAACCCAATCAGGCGCATATGCTCTTGTTTTGGGTGAGGTAAGCGGTCGCCGCCGTTTGCCTATTATCATCGGAAGCTTTGAAGCCCAGGCTATAGCTATCGAAATTGAAAAGATGACCCCGAGCCGTCCGCTCACGCATGACCTGTTCAAGAGCTTTGCCCAGGCTTACCAGATCGAAGTTCAGGAAGTGATCATCTACAATTTGGTTGATGGTATATTTTATGCTAAACTGATTTGTAATGATGGGAAACGTTCTGTTGAGATAGATGCCCGTACATCTGACGCTATCGCCGTAGCGGTGCGCTTTGACTGCCCTATCTTCACTTATGAATTCATATTGTCAACAGCCGGCATTGTTATAGAGGGCAACGATTTTGTTTACCTGGAAAATATCAATGAAACGCCCGAAGAAAAATCAGTGAGCACATCGGTGAGTGGCTATGCTTCTATCAGTACAGAGGAGCTCAAGACTAAACTACAGGAAGCCCTTGCCGAAGAATCATACGAAAAGGCTGCCAAGATCCGGGATGAGCTGAATAAACGGAAAGCTTCCTGACGATTTCGAAATTGGGATTTCGGATTTATCTGGATATTCATTTTTAAAAAGATTACTTTATAACCTCAATAACATATAACAGGAACTCAATCCCGGGTTTCTGTTTAACAAGCGTAATTTCTGCGACGGTAGCTTTCTGATTTACATTTATTTCAGTACTTTCCGCTTTTAATTTAACACTGACTAAATTTATTTAAACCCGGCACCGTATGAATATTAAGTTCCGCTTAATACTGATGAATTTTATGCAATTTTTTATCTGGGGAGCCTGGTTGCTTACAATCGGGGCATACTGGTTCCAGGATAAACATTGGTCGGGCGCACAATTCGGGGCTATCTTCAGTACCATGGGTATTTCGGCCATCTTTATGCCTGCTCTAACCGGTATTATAGCCGATAGGTTTATCAATGCCGAAAAGCTATACGGCATTATGCATATTTTGGGTGCAGCATCCTTGTTTACGCTACCGCTTATTACCAATCCTTCCGCTTTTTTTTGGGTGATGCTGGTCAACATGGTGTTTTATATGCCAACCCTTTCGCTGTCAATTACGGTTGCATATTCGGCACTAAAAAGCAATAATAAAGATGTTGTTATCGATTATCCGCCTATCAGGATCTGGGGAACTATTGGGTTCATCGCCGCGTTATGGACAGTGAGCCTTACACACAATGAAACCTCGCCCAACCAATTTTATATAGCGTCGGCAGTAGCGCTCGTGCTTGGCATTTATTCCTTTAGTCTTCCTAAATGCCCACCGCTTTCTGCAAAAACAACTAACAAATCATTTGTAGATTCATTAGGGTTGAACGCTTTTAAACTGTTCAAAGATCCCAAGTTTGCCATTTTCTTTGCTTTCTCCATGCTTTTAGGAGCTGCGTTACAGCTTACCAATGCCTATGGAGATACCTTTATACAGGATTTCAAAAACATAGCTATCTATAAAGATTCCGTCGGGGTTAAATACCCGGCTATTATCATGTCGATATCGCAGTTCTCTGAAACGTTCTTCATTTTGCTGATCCCTTTCTTCCTGCGCAAATTTGGTATCAAGTATGTAATGCTATTCAGTATGCTGGCCTGGGTATTAAGGTTCGGTCTTTTTGCCTTCGGCGATCCGGCTGGTGGATTATGGATGATCGTTTTATCATGCATTGTTTATGGCATGGCTTTCGATTTTTTCAATATATCAGGTTCACTGTTTGTTGAAACACAAGCCACTCCCGACATCAGGGCAAGTGCACAAGGCTTATTTATGATGATGGTAAACGGATTTGGGGCATTTTTTGGCAGCATTGCCAGCGGCCTCATTATCGATAAATTTTTCTTACTGCCGGGCGGCGCTAAAGACTGGCATGGCATTTGGCTTACCTTTGCCGGGTATGCTTTGGTAATAGCTATAGTGTTTCCGTTCATCTTTAAGTACAAACATAACAAAGCGCTTGTAGAAGCCATACAACATGCATAGTTTCTAAGAGCTTCAACTTTTAAAAGCTGTTTAAAAACACAAAAAATTTTGGCTTTAGCCTAATTATGCAAGCGGATTTCGGCTGAAGCCCTCCTATTGCTATTCACTATTCTGTTGGTTAAAGCCAACGGCAATGAAGTTTTATCTACCTGTAAACTATATTCATCAATATTAAACAGCTTGTTAGAGAATCTTCAGAATTTGAAAAGTATCCAAAACAAAAAAGGCCGCAATTTGCGGCCTTTTCCATGCATTGATCATGCGATATTATTTTACTGCATCAATTACGGCTTTGAAAGCATCAGGATGATTCATTGCTAAATCAGCTAATACTTTACGGTTTAAACCGATTTCTTTTGCTGCTAATTTACCTATTAATTGAGAGTAAGAAATTCCGTGCTGACGGGCACCAGCGTTGATACGTTGGATCCATAAGGCCCTGAACTCTCTTTTTTTAGTTTTACGGTCGCGGTAAGCGTATTGTAAACCTTTTTCAACTGTGTTTTTTGCAACGGTGTAAACCTTGCTACGTGAACCCCAATAACCTTTGGCGAGGTTCATGATCCTTTTCCTGCGTCTTCTCGACGCTACTGCGTTAACTGAACGTGGCATCTTTTTTGATTTTTGGTAGTGAGTGCCTGCATCTCGTGTGCCGAACTTAAAACTCTAATACCTGGTTTTAAAATTTGTGAATTACTTTCCGATACAAAGCATACGTTTTACGTTACCCATGTCGGCATCAGATACTAAGCTGGTGTGACCAAGGGCACGCTTACGTTTTGTCGACATCTTGGTTAAGATGTGGCTTTTAAAGGCGTTCTTCCTGGTGATTTTACCCGTTCCAGTAAGCTTAAAGCGCTTTTTGGCACTGGAATTGGTTTTCATTTTTGGCATAACCGTCTGTGTATATATATTTATTAATTAATTACTGTGTTTAGATATGAGATTTGAGACGCGAGATATGAGA
>JAQBOP010000232.1 GCA_028287975.1 Mucilaginibacter sp.
TCGGTCCCTGGTGCACCGGCGAACCGGGTTTATTAGTATCCAGCCCCCGGCTTTTGTATTTCGCAAACAAGCTATCCACATCATCAACGAACACGTTAACAACCGAACCGAACAGCCGCTCACTCTCGTGCGTCGTAATTTGAAATTCCATAACCTCATGCCCCAGGTCAACCACCGGGGAATCCGGCGTGTCATCCGGCCAGGTCATGCGAAAATCCAGCACTTCGGTATAGTGCTGAATAGCCGCACGCATATTGCGCACTTTGAACAGTGGAATGAATTGCATAACTAAAGTTAAACAATTTTTTCTTCAGCAGGTTTGGCTACTTCCCATCAGGTTTGCGGATATCTTTCGCCTTATCAAAAGTAGCCAAACAACTATCAAGGGGTTTACCTTGTATATAAATGCAGTCGCAGAAAACTTTGCAGGCCGCGGGATTTTTACTGGAAGCACATTGATTCCTGCACTCAGCTTCAGAGTTGCCCGGTACGATCTCATATAAATAGAAAGTACCGATAATGATAAAGGCTACGACGGCGAAGCAACCTCCAAAAAATAGTACCCGCAGGCGTTTACCCAGGGGCTTTTTTAACACACGAGGTTCCGTTTTGGGCTGCTTGAATGGCAAAATGTATTTTAAACGGTCATAGTCCCAGATTAATAAAAACAAGCTTGCCAATAACATCATCGTGACGCCCCGGGTGCCGTCAAAGCGGGTAGCATAGGTCAGCACACAAATATTGACGATGATGGGAAAATACATCAGTGCACCAAGAAGGGATGTTCTCGGAATCAGTAATAATATAGCTGTTATGATTTGCGCAATTCCAATAAAGGTGTAGTAATAGCCTGTGAGATGTAGAGCATCGAAATAATGTCCTAAAGGGTTGTTAGAAGGAAGGCCGGCTGCAAATCTTTCACCGGCAATTTTAATATAGCCTGCTATAATAAAGCTCGCTGCTAAAGCAACACGGCAAAAAACAGCAAACCGTTTAAACCACTCGTCGGCCTTTGCCTCATAGTACAGTTCTTCAAATCTATTCATATATTATATTACATAAGAAATTTTTTTGGGGACTTGCTGCAGACCCTATGCTTTTCTACGGGTGAATATTTTACTAAGAAGATAATGAATAGTTAATGCGATGGCCGCCCAGTATAAAGCACAGGCAAGCGCCCGAATCGGGGGTGCCGGGTCCGGATCGTTGAATATTGGTGCCAGGGGCCCTACCAAAACAATTTTGACAGGATATATGATTGTAGCTACGGTGCGCTTCCAGGCTATTGGTGAGCTGGCTCCCGGAAACCACTCTCCGTTTACGGGTTGCAACAGTAAATTAGTGATAATACTAAAGGCAAACGCCGAAACGAGGAAGAGCATAACGAATTTTGTTCTTGAAGTTTTCATATTTCAATTCCATAGAGTACCTGCCAGTCTCAGCACCAAAGCCAGCCACAGGCCGATAAAATAACCGGCAAAACTTAAAACGAAAAATAATTTACCCAACCACCCCTGCAGCCGGCGTAAAGGTTCTGTAGCATCGTAGCAAGCTCCCGTAACAATCCCCAGCAAAGGCGTCAGTAATAAGGGTTTGACCCTCCAGTAATCGCCCCAGGCCGGGTTACCCTTACCTGCAGCAATTACAAAAAAGGCGATCACTACTAACCCGATGACGGCACCCGCCAGCATCCGTTTACCTAAAGCGGCCGTAATAAATGGCCTTACTGTTAATTGTTTGGCTTCCATGATTAATACAATAAAAGTACTTTGAATTACAAAGTTATATTTATAGATTTGAATTTCAAAGTATTTGTTATGAAAATATCCAGAACCAAATTTGTACTGCTGTTTGTTGCAGCTGCGGCTGTTTTCATGTTAGGCACCACTTTGCTTTTAAAACAGCCAGCGGAATCGGTGTTCGGAACCGGCTCTGTGTTATCCCTCATTTTATCGCCAATTAAAATGATCATGATGGGCCCGCTGTTACCTTTTATAAAATGGCTGCGCCAGGACGCCGACACCCCGCCGCCTTTTTTCCTGGCCGGCTTCGTCCTCTACTGGACTGTACTTGGTTATTTAATTTATGCGTTGTTGTGCCGACTTAAGATATTTTTAAAAAAAGATTTGCAGTAGCCAACCTTGATCTTAATCAACCAGTAAACGACAATGAACTTATTCCGGACCCGCTTCGCAGAGTGGTCAGCTTTCCCCGGAATGGGTGATCAGTTACGGTTTGTTTCAAAGAAGGAAATAGTGCCCTGAAATTGCCAAAGCAGGGCAAGCAATTCAGCATCGCTCAATGATTTAAATGGCTTCATAACAGGGCAAAGCGAATACAATGGTTTTTCATGACCGAATTTGCATCTGATTTGAGTCGCTTGTTTAACTTTTGGAGTCGGAGCTATTCTTGCAATTTACCAGGATCACATGTTGGGAGATGAAGGGAAAATATAGCTTCTTAAAGACCGCCCCGGCATCTATGTTGTCGGGTTATTGGCTGTGCATCTGTTATATGATTATCTTTATATAGATGATTTCTGGTATTCGAGATGAGTAAAACATAAAGGATCTACACTGGATAGTTCAGCTTCGTACTTTTTCCATAAGCCTCAACAAACATAATTTTAGTTTAATAACCTGTACTCGCTCGGCGATTTCCCTGTTTTTGTTTTAAATATTTTCGTAAAGTGCGATGGGTGCTCAAATCCAAGTCCGTAAGCAATTTCGCTGATAGACTGGTTGGTACCCCAAAGCATGGTTTTCGCTTTATCTATCAGTTCCAGATGAATATGTTCCTGTGTGGTTTTACCCGTGAATTTACCTAACAGGTCAGACAGATAGTTAGGCGATAGGTTGAGCCTGGAGGCAAAATAACCCACGTTGGGCAGGCCGGTCTCTATGAGGTTGTTTTGAGAAAAGTAATCTTTTAATAATTTTTCAAACTGCTGTACCACATCCGAGTTAACCTTTGCCCTGGTATAAAACTGCCGGTCATAAAACCGGTTGCAATAATTCAACAGCAATTCAATATTACTAAC
>JAQBOP010000150.1 GCA_028287975.1 Mucilaginibacter sp.
CATTTTAAGGTCTTCTTTAACCATTTCTACAATGCGCCTGCCGGATAACTGGGCCAGCCTCTTTCTGCGTGAATCAACTGCAGGGATAGCCGCGCCGCCGCTTAAAGACATGCCCAGCGACTCGACCATACAAGCCATCGTCGACGCGGTACCCATGGTCATACAGTGGCCGGGGCTTCTTGACATGCAGCTTTCGGCTTCGGCAAATTCGGCGTAGGATATTTTACCTGTTTTCAGATCATCCGTAAAGGTCCAGACATTAGTGCCCGAGCCAATGTCATGGCCCTTGTATTTGCCGTTAAGCATCGGGCCGCCCTGTACAACAATAGTGGGCAGGTCGACACTTGCTGCGCCCATAAGGGTTGATGGCGTAGTTTTATCGCACCCGGTAAGCAATACCACACCATCAATAGGGTTACCCCTTATCGATTCTTCGGTATCCATGCTGGCCAGATTTCTAAACAACATGGCGGTAGGTTTAAGCAAAGTTTCACCTAATGACATGATAGGAAACTCTAAAGGAAACCCACCTGCTTCAAATACCCCGCGTTTCACGCTTTCGGCAATATCGCGCAGGTGGGCATTACACGGCGTAAGCTCAGACCAGGTATTGCAAATGCCGATAACCGGGCGTCCATCAAACATATCCTCGGGCATGCCCTGGTTCTTCATCCAGCTACGATAGATGAACCCCATTTTATCTTTTTTACCAAACCAGTCTGAACTGCGAAATGTAGACATCTATTTATCGTATTTATATTATAACATGGCCACTATGTATCTGAATAGATAGATGGTATGGCTACGCTATAATTAGTTTTTTATTTAATTGGTGATACTGAATGCAAAGTAATAAAACTTTAAAACAATTGTGGTTAATATGTTAAAGTGTTCTGTTATTCACAATAATACAAGGCCACTAAATGGGTCAAAATCAAAAACATGCCTCATGTATCTAAAAACCACGTTTTTGACCCTGGTCAGTTAAAAAAAATTGTGAACAAAATGAACAACAAATTATTCTTTGTTATTTTTTATCTTCAAATATTCTAAGCCTTATCATTTAGAAAAGTAACTGTTTGGCGGAGGCCTATTAGGGGGTTGGCATTCGTTCATTTAGTTCAAGTTGGTTAATTGACCGGTGTAGCCCAAGGCTACGCCGGTATAATTACCACAAAGCCTTCCAAAATAATTTAAGACTATCACATCATCGTTGTAAAATCAACAGCAATAACCTGTTTTTTGTAAAGCAAGCCCGCATCCTTGTTGTTAACGAACCAAAATTGATAAATAAACTTTTGCCTTAATGTCTGATCAACAGACAACTATATCCTAATATTATTCGTTATTATTTAAGTGCGGATTGCTTACATTCACTTAAATTAAAACCATCTATAACCGTAATGAAAACAAAATCAATTTATGCCATAACAGGTCTGTTGTGCCTGTTTACGGCGCTTTTGGCGTTCAGGCCCAAAGCCGATGATCCTTTGGATAAACTGGTTAACTCGTTACAGCAGTGGTTTGACCATAATCCGCAGGAAAAAATATACCTGCAAACAGATAAGCCTTACTATCTTATTGGGGACACGATATGGTTCAAGGCGTACCTTACAACCGGAAGTAAGCATCAATTGTCCGCTATCAGCGGTGCGGTTTATATCGATCTGATTGCCGAAGGGGATTCCATTGCCAAACAATTAAAGCTGCCGGTTACAACGGGGATGGCGGTTGGTAATTTTATTTTGAATGACATTACCATGCGCGAAGGCAATTACCGCATCAGGGCTTATACCCAATGGATGCGCAATGCCGGCCCCGATTATTTTTACGACAGGACATTTACTGTTGGTAATTCCATTGCAAATAAAGTATTTGCCAAAATTGACTATAACTATAAAAAAGATGGTAGTAAGACACGCGTAAGTGCCGTATTAAAGTATGTTGATGAAAAGGGCCAGCCCTACGCAAATAAAGAGGTAGACTATCAGCTTAAGGATGGTTACAGAACAGTAACGGCGGGGGGCAGAAAAACAAATGCAGAGGGCGAGATCAGCGTCGATCTGCCGAATTCAAAGCCCGGCGAACTGAGCCGCGCCTATCTATTTACTAAATTGGATATTTCCGGCAGTGAAAGCGTCGCTAAAACATTTCCTGTTAAAATTGCCTCAACACAAACAGATGTTCAGTTTTTTCCGGAAAGCGGAAACCTGGTTAATGGCGTAAAAAGTAGAGTGGCTTTTAAAGCTACGGGCACTAATGGATTAGGTGTAGCCATCAGCGGCATTATAAGTGATAATACAGGTAAAGAGATCGCGCAGCTTGCACCTAAGCATTTGGGCATGGGTTATTTTTTTATGACCCCCGAGCCCGGCAAAACCTACCAGGCAAAGATCACTTATCCGGATGGTACAACTAATATTGTTAAACTCCCTGATGCTGTAGACGACGGTTACGTATTATCGGCATACAATACACAAAAAAACGATTCGATACTGGTGAGGGTAAACGCCGGGCCGGCCGCCTTGAAAAAGGGCAGTCAAACGTTAAACCTCATTGGGCAAGCGGGTGGTAAGGTTTATTTCGCGCTAAAAGTACCCGTTACCGGGCCTATGACGTCGTTGTATTTACCGGTGCACGATATCCCTTCGGGGATACTGCAGTTCACTTTATTTTCGCCTGCCGGCGATCCGTTAAATGAACGTGTCGTTTTTATACAGAACAAGGATAATATCGACCTTAAAATAACCAGCGACAAACAGGTTTATAGCCGCAGGGAAAAGGTGGGCCTGAATGTTGAAACCAGCGACGAATCAGGCAAACCTGTTGGCGGCAACTTCTCTGTATCGGTAGTAAGTGAAACCGCAGTACCGTCAGACGAAGCCAATGAAAATTCGATCCTATCGCAGCTGCTTTTAAGCTCTGATATTAAAGGTTATATAGAAAAACCCAATTATTATTTTTATAATACTAATGATGAAACCCGGGCTAACCTGGATGTGTTAATGCTTACCCAGGGTTACAGAAGGTTTGCCTGGAAAAGTATAATCGCCGGCGGCATGCCCGCACCGGCTTTCGAGGCAGAAAAATTGGTGAATAGCGTAACAGGTACGTTAACCACGTTTAATCATAAACCCGTGGTTGGTGGTAAAGTTGTAATTGTCAATAATAAAATACGATACGTTCAGGATACCGTTACCGATAAAAATGGAAGGTTTAAGTTTGATAACCTGATCATAACCAACGGTATTGATTTTTCTATACAGGGTACCACTGCCAAAGGCGGTAAACGGCTGGATATTAAAATTGACCAGGTTACCAAACCGGATGTAGCCCTTAATAATAATATCGGTGATATAAATGCCGATATCCCTGCACTCATAAAAGCCTCGGTAGCGAATGATTTAGCGCAGGACCAGGCATTGCAGGCGGCAGGCCGGATGGGCCGGGTGCAACAGATCAGGGAAGTGCAGATCAGGGCGGCAAAAGCCAGGTATGGTGCAGGCGCTATTAACGAGAGCCAGGCTGATGAAGTATTCAGGCCCGACAGCCGGATGCCCTGCACGACGCTTATGGAATGCCTTAATGAAATGGACAGAGGCAGGATCAGGTTTGACCAGGCATTTAGTGACGATTGCGGCACCTTGTGGATCCCCAAGTATTTCAAAAGAACTTACCTTGTTTTGATAGACCGGGTATTGATAGATCCTTGCGACTACCAATCCCTCCTTTTGGATAATACCAGCGATATCGATAAAATATATTTCTCGCATGAAAGCCCTGCCATTACTGCAAAGTTACTTGGCGGCTTAAACATGGCGAGGTTTGGCAGGGATGGGCCACCACCTGTGATGGCTATTTTTACCAAAAGCGGCGCTTTCCGTAAAACCATCAGCCCTTCAATTGCCTATTACGCGCCAAAAGGGTATGATTTTACAAAAGAATTTTATGCGCCTAAGTATGATAACCCGCAAGATAGCCCGGCCGCGGCCGATCTGAGAAGTACGGTTTACTGGAACCCGAGGATACTTACCAAAACAAGCGGGCAAACAACCGTAAGCTATTTTAACAGCGACCAAACCGGTACTTACCGGGTAACTATAGAAGGTATTGATGCTAATGGCTCGCTTGCAAGAAAAGTTTACAGGTATAAAGTAGAGTAACAAAATTTACTGATACGCAATTGTTACTTTGGCAATCAGCAGGGCATAATATATTTAAAATAAAAAATCAATAGCTTTAGGGCTGTTAACCAATATTATGATCCCTAAGAGAACGCTATTGACGTTTGCGCTGTTAAGTGCGACCATCAGCCTGTTTGCCCAAAAAAACGATTTAAAATTATGGTACGATAAACCATCGGGCCGGGTATGGGAAAAAGCCATGCCCATAGGCAACGGCCGTTTGGCCGGCATGGTGTACGGTAATCCCGAACGCGAAACGATCCAGTTAAACGAAGCCACCTTATGGAGCGGCGGCCCAAGCCGTAATGACAGCAAAACCGCTTTAGCTGTGTTAAAGGATGTACAACGCCTGATCTTTGAAAATAAGCGCAAAGAAGCAGCCGGCCTTGCAACTAAGGAAATGAAAACTAATAAGGATGATGGCATGTGCTATCAACCGGTGGGCGACCTGTATCTGAATTTTCCCGGGCATGAACATTATGAAAATTATTACCGTGAGCTGGATCTGTCAAAAGCCATAACTACCACCACATATGTAGTTGATGGTGTAACCTACAAGCGCGAGGTTTTCGCGTCAAATGCCGACCAGGTTATTGTGGTGCATTTATCTGCAAGCAAGCCGGCAAGCCTTACGTTTTCTGCGGCTATGT